>NZ_JBTIYG010000010.1:0-120362 GCF_054401055.1 Gilvimarinus sp. F26214L
TCACGCAACCATCATCCACTGCCAGGGTGAGAGCTACAGAAGGAAAACGATCCAGAAGAAGGGATCATAGGTTCAGCGTCAACCGGCCAAGTTAATTGACGCTGAACCGGCCACGATAGTTGACGCTGGATATTATGAAACTGGAAGAGCTGAAGGATGAAGTCCGGAAGACAAGAGGATCATCGCCGGCGGTTTCGATCAAGACAGCCCAGTTGAGTTCGGATATCGAGGCCAAGAAGCTCGCAGTGTCAGAGGAGATCGAGAAGGAAGTCTGCAGCAAGGTAATGGCGGGTAGCGGGCTGCCCTCTGACCACATGGCTCATCGTATTGCCGTCCCTTACGACCAAGTGACCCTGGGGCAATTTATATGCGCTGCCAAGTCAGCTGGTGCTTTTATTGAGTACGGTAAGCCATCCTTCTTCAACAGTGCATATACCGTCAAGACCCAGACCATTACGCTGGAGTTCACAGAAAGAAATAGCGCAGCCGGTAGCATTCTTATACTGAATGCATTTGAAACGGCCCAAGGACGTGCGAAGCCCTCCACCGACCAGGAGGCTATGCTAGCGACTTTTGAAGTATACGCTGCATTCAAAAACGCCGGACGTTAGGACTATCAGTCCCAAGGATGGGACAGAAACGCCAACTTCGTTTTACCTGAATTGGAGTAGTTCAGACCATATCTAAACTACTCCACCTAAATACTTATCTCTTTGCTTAGCGGGAAGAATTCGCGCTCGATATAACGTGTGCCAACACCCGCCATTGCCTTCATTGGCGCATTTTCCGCGTCGTATGTGTATGTGTGGTAGGTTGTTCGCAGACTCTTCCGATATTGTCTTGAGAAGTGCTGCAGAATCCGCCCTATATTGCGCCCTCTATACTCTCTGATGACTCCGAGGATAGGGCCAAATGTTCTGTTGGAATATGGATAATGTAAAACGATAGTCAGTCCTACCCATCGATCGCCATCCGTAGCTACGATTATCCCTTCCGGCTTGGCACTTGGTGAGTGAAACATCTGCTGCTGGTAGACACTGAACGGTGGGAACCAATCTCCTGCTCCAGGGCTATCTTTGAGGAGCTCTTGATGCAGGTCATATATTCTTTTCTGTGCTCGCTCATCATTGGGAAGTTCAGCCATCGTCCGAAATCCGATCCCGGATTCCCTCATACTCGATATAACTTCATCTATTTTGTCGTCACTCGGCCCCATTGCTGTCATAGCATGTGCAACTACGCGGCGGCCAGCTTCGAATCCCCGCCGTTGGGCGAACGACAATGATTCGACGTCATCCGCCCAAACCCAGCTCGACAGTCTTCGCACTCCTTTATCTAAGGCGAATGCGAGCATTTCGTCATACAGCTTACCTCCGACCCCTCGATTTCGCACGCTTCCGGCAGAATCAATAACCACCTGAATAAAGCAGTCTTCTGCATTGGGCTGACGTGTCATTTGGCGAAAGCCGACAATGCCCTTTGATGAATGCTGGGCAACCGAGACGCGAACGATTGCGCCCTGACCCGAAAGATCCTCCCAGAACTCTCTTATATGGCTCCGCT
Organism: Gilvimarinus sp. F26214L; assembly: GCF_054401055.1. Classification (NCBI taxonomy): domain Bacteria; kingdom Pseudomonadati; phylum Pseudomonadota; class Gammaproteobacteria; order Cellvibrionales; family Cellvibrionaceae; genus Gilvimarinus; species Gilvimarinus sp. F26214L. The sequence continues at coordinate 1,564 of NZ_JBTIYG010000010.1, forward strand.
TTAGTTGGACGATGCGGGAGATCTTTTCTACTTGATGAATGTCTTGGTCGACATCTAGTAGTCTCACGACAACGCTCATTGTTCTCTCCGCTGTTTGTTGTGACAGCCGTTTTTATGGCGAAGTCTTCTAGCTATTCGGATCTAAATGCGCGCCAGCCGCAGGTATTTGAACTTGTTATGCGCGTGAAATCGTTCTTAAGCTTCGCCCAACGAGGCCAACGGTTTACATGCTTATACAGGAGGACCTTGCCGTCTCGTACTCCCAGCAGAGTCTCGCCTATTGGCCTGTTGATGTATTGCCTCCAGAATTGCTCGTTCTAGCTGTGGATCGTCATGCTCGCTATCATAGGGTGAGACTTCTATATGCGGAGAGATACCTTTACCTTCGATTTGATGATCATCTAAATACATACCAAACACGGACAGGTAAAGGATAAACCCGCGATCCTTGTTCGCAAAACCGCCCAGGCCTCCAACGAATGCGCCGGCGGTCGTCGTGCCTATCAGGGTAGCTCTATCCGACTTTTTAAACTGGTACGCTAAGGCCTCCTTGCCGCTCCTGACACCACCATTGATGAGGACTACCAGCGGGCCTGAGTAATACACTGAATTCGTCGTCCGTTCCGGCTTCATGTATTCCGAATGTCCTTCGCGATCTAATTTCTTGGCAACAAAATAGTCATTCGTATCTGGAAAGAACGGGTCAAGATACGGCCACCACGCGCCTCCATAGCCGTCTCTCAAATCCAAAATGATTCCATCGACGTCTGAGAAAGTCTCGAGAACCGTAGTCCTTAATGTATCGAGGAACTGTTGATCGGTCCCCGCCCAAAGATGAAGGTAGCCGAAGCGCAAATCGTCTCTTTTTATAATTTTCACGCTCTCGCGCGTAGCTTGCGCGAGAGCCGCATGTATGGACTGCTCAATCGGCTGAACGGTTACGCTCCGCCGCGTTCCATTTCGCGTGATAACGTCGATTTCTACAGCCCGGCCTTCATATGAAAAGAAGGCGGAGTCTTTGGTCGGCTTTACGCCTTTCACAGCGGTTATAATATCGCCGCGCTTGATCCCAGCCCGGTAGGCGGGGCCGCCCTCCAACACGGCATCTACTAGCAATCCATCCTCGCGCGACGACGATTGAATGCCGATGTGCACGACTTTAGGACTCGCGATGTCACGGGTTGTGAACATAGATCGAAACAGGTAATAACCAAGGTCATTTTCGTCGTATAAGTACGTGTGGGAAATGCCTAAACTTGTCAGAAAAGGATTGATTACGTCTGCAACACTCGCCTGCGGGTTTTCTCGAAGTTGCACATTAAGTTCGTCGTAGACTTCTGGCAAGAAACGGGTGCTCAACTCGGGCGGGTAAATATTTTCTTTTGCGAAAACCCATATATCGGACAGATCGTTAGGTCGTGGATCGTCGGCGTTAGCGAGACTCGTGAGCGACATAAGACCAGCTAAGACGAGCTTACGGGTCGCGTGAGGAATTACTGATCTTCTCTCTCTCAGCAAGGTTTACCTCCACGCCTATTGGCGTTCTGACGTCGTAGCCTGACGTGATGAGCGACAATTTCGGGTTGCCGTTGAAGATGATAGCGGCAATTTTCAGCCATGGCTTTACTGCGCTCCTCTCGGCGGTCGCGTGCACATCCGCCAAGACATACAGGTAGAGCTGGACAAGCTCTACACGTTGGATCGGCTACCGGTTCATAGTTCGACCAATACTGACCGTTCTCGTTTTGCTCACTAACTGCTTTGTCGAGAGCTCCCACCGCGCGGTGTTCCATATCACTATCTAGCCCACACTTATGAAGCTCTCCGTCAAAGTTTACGACCCATCCGCGCTGGCTGACGGCGCTACACGGAAGATTAGAAGGTTCCGGAAATCCGTACAGGGATTCACCTGCCACTGGCACACCTCGAGCATTCAGGAAATCCAGCCACTTATCATGAAGGTCGTCAAAACGGTCATTCTGACAAGCCGGGGTAGGAGACCATTCTTGAGTTGCAGCGACGGTAAAATCGGTCACTAAAGCTGGATAGGGGTAAAATCGCATATCACGCGATAACCAGCCTCGGCTGTCGAATGTCTGGAGTAATGACATCGCTTCATCTATGTTGCCATCGTCGACATTCACCCGAAGCCGAATAGCGAACTTGCCGATGACAGCCTCGAGGCCGCGCATCGTATCTTCGTACGAGGATCGTGTTATTAACTGCCCTTTCCACGGTCGGCGAGCATCGTGTGTGGCGGGGCTCCCATCTAAGGTGATCTGAAGTGTCTCGACTCCCCCATGACGAGAGGTGTTTAGCAAGCTCTGCGGTTATCAGCGTCGCATTCGTGATAACCTGTGCGCTATAAGGAATGGACTTTTCGTTACACAGCCTCAGAAACGCTTCCGACAACCGTCCGAGCGTTCGTTTGGCCAATAATGGTTCGCCACCGAACCAGTCGACAACCAGTGCAGGAACATCTGATGGACGTAACTGATCTTCGACAAATTTGATCAGCTGCTGCTCTGTGTTTTCATCCATCAGTCCTTGTTTCTTACCCACGAAACAATAGCTGCAACCAAGATTGCAGGCGAACGTTGGATTAATGGTAAGGACTAAAGGGAGCCCTTCAGCGCGGTTGGCGCTTCCGTTCTCAAGCGCGAGCAATTCATCGAATTCCGCTTGAACTAAGAACCCCCCGGCAATCAGGGCGCCACCTAAAGAGGCTGCGTTAGCGCCAAGTAACCTGAAATCTACGTCCTTTTCATGGGCATCCACTAACGTCCTACGAACCCGCTCAAAATCGACAGGGTCGAAATCCAAGCATGCTCCCGTGAACGCGTTGAAAATAGCACCACCACCGCCATATTCCTCAACGGGCACAATCCAGTTGTACCGAGATGGCTTCCAACGCGTGCAGAGTTCTGTCATAGCTTGCTTAAGCATGATTCCTCCTTTTGCGCACCCGCGCTGCCCTACTCGGGTAGCTGCCGGAAAACGAGCTCTCGTTCGGCCAGCTTTTCCGAAGGCTTCTAGGCTTGCTGTTTCAGCAGCTCTTCCACGATCACCTCTGAAGCCTCTACACGCTTTCGAAACGTGTCCTTAGTCACTTTGCCTGGAGGGAGCGGAGGCGCGATACAAGTTTTACCGGAGTAGCAAAAGTATCCTTCCAGTCCAGGCGCGGGCCCATTTGCGCAATCTTTCCGAACTTTGATCCAGTCGACGCGATAATTTGCATGATTCATCTCAAACCTCCAGGCTACAAGTTTCGAAGAAGGAGCAGAGAGAAAGTACCAAAGGTGGTATCGCCGTCAAGTTGCGCGTGAGCGGACGAACTCGAAGTTGTCGCGAATTTCGCGGATTTGGCATGAGAACACCTATGCGTCGTTATCACACGAACAAAATTAATTTGCGAGCCGTTCAAGATGATCAGCCCACAGTTGCAACCATTTCCGACACTCATCGTCGTAGCCGTGCAGATCATACGTTCCTTGAATTCCTTTTCTCGAATGTCCTAGAACAGCCTCCGCCACTTCGTTAGGGCACTGTAGCCGAGAAAGTCCGGTCCTGACCGTACGCCGGAGGTCATGTGGAGTCCACGTCTCAATATCTAGCATTTTCCCAGATTGGCGAAGCCTCCACGCCTGCTCGGTGAGCTGCTTCTGCAGTATCGGTCTGCCCGTTTTTTGGGAGGGAAACAAGTACTCACCCGTGGTAAGACGCAAGCTTCGGAGGAAGTCGACCGCCTGAGTCGGGAGCTGCACGTAGCGCTCGACGCCCGTTTTCGAATCACGTATGTGGAACGTCCCTTTCTCCAAATCGATATCCTTCCAGGCAGCGTCACAAACCTCGCCCGTGCGGCAGCCGGTCCACAAGGTGAACCTGAGGACGTTTTTCTGAGTTTGGGTGTAGGCTGAGCCAGGTAGCCACTTTAGAAACGTAGCAAGCTCATTGTCCGAAAGCACTCGCCGCCCCCGCTGTGAGGTCAACTTGACTTTCGCTTGACGCAAGCTGGACTTTGCAAGGAGCGCCGGGTTTGCGAACTCCTCAGGAAGCTCTCCAAGCCCGATGGCGAACTCGTAGGCGGCGGACAGCTCCCGAAGCACGTTGCCGGCCTGGACGTTGGCCCCCCTACCAACAATTTTCATGATCATGTCGACAACATCCTTCCGGGTTACCTCCGTGGCTGGTTTTGTACCCAGCTGGGCAACAGCATCTCCGTATAGGGTGCGCCGAGTTTCGCTTTGACCTTTTGGCTTCCTAACTCCCGAAATTCGCTTTCCGTTTGGCGCCCTGCGATCTTCGATATGCTGCGTAAGATAAAGCTCTACCAGATCTGTAACAGTGAAGTCTCGCTTGAGTCTTTCCGCCCTCTCTTGCTCCTCTTCTTCATACTTTTTTCTTTTCAGCTCCGCCGCCGGACACAAGCCTTGCTTTCGCATGCCTTTAAGGCGTTGCAGCTCGATTCTGGCCTCTGCAAGCGATACCAGCGGAAAATTCCCTATTTTCACCTGCACCAGTCTCCCTGTTTCCGGGCTGGTGTATCGGTAGAAAAAGGTTTTCGTGCCCCCGGCGCCGCACGTAACTCTTAGCCCGCGATTCTCCCCGGTATCAGCGACATCCCTGCCACCGGGGCGCATGGATTCAACTGTCTTGGTGGATAGAGGTTTGTTACTCTGTCGCGTCGTCATAAGCTGCTGCCCTTGAGGCGTTAAACTATTCTTGTTCGTTAAGCATCCGAGGATGCAAAAGTGTAGGTTTTATCCGGTCCTGCAACACTAATGATATCACAACCTACACTTTGACCTACACTTATGAACGGGATTTGGTGGCGCTACCTGAGACTACTAGAGACCTCCTGAGACCAAGTAACCGCTGAAAACCTCAAATGAATCAACGAGTTAAGACAGACAAGCACTTGAACAACAAACAGAAATACTCTGAACACACACCAATGATGCAGCAATACCTGCGCATCAAGGCCCAGCACCCCAACGAGCTGGTGTTCTATCGCATGGGCGATTTCTACGAGCTGTTTTACGAGGACGCCAGGAAGGCGGCGCAACTGCTGGACGTAACTCTGACCGCCCGCGGCAAGTCGGCGGGTGAGCCGATTCCCATGGCGGGGGTGCCCTACCACGCGGCGGAAGGCTATCTGGCGAAGCTGATTAGACTGGGGGAGTCGGTGGCGATTTGCGAGCAGGTCGGTGATCCGGCCGCGAGCAAGGGGCCAGTGGAGCGCAAGGTGGTTCGCATCGTGACCCCGGGGACCTTGACCGATGAAGCACTGCTGGACGAAAGTCGGGACAATCTGCTGGTGGCCGTGAGCCAGATGGAGGACCGCTTCGGGATTGCCCATCTGGACATCGGCAGCGGGCGCTTCCAGGTATTGGAGGTAGAGGGCGATGAAGCGCTGACTGCGGAAATCGAGCGCCTCAATCCCGCCGAGCTGTTGCTGCCGGACGACTGTGCGGCGCTGGAGGGGCTGGCGAAGCGACGCGGGGCGCGGCGGCGGCCGGGCTGGGAGTTTGATGACGATACGGCCCACCAGTTGCTCACCCGTCAGTTTCAAACCCAGGATCTGTCCGGCTTTGGCTGCGATCACCTGACCCTCGCCCTGCGCGCTGCCGGCTGCCTGCTGGGCTACGCGCGGGAAACCCAGCGCACTGCCCTGCCCCATATCCGCGCCCTCACTCATGAAAACAGGGAGGAGACAGTCGCCCTGGACGCGGCCACCCGCCGCAATCTGGAGCTGGACCGCACGCTCAATGGTGACGACGACAACACTCTGCTCGCAGTCCTTAATCACTGCGGAACCGCCATGGGCAGTCGCCTGCTGCGCCGCTGGATCAACCGCCCCCTGCGCACCCTGAGTGTTCTGCAGGAACGCCAGGATGCGATTGCCGCCCTCAAGCAGGACTACCGCTTCGAAGGCATTCACCAGCACCTGAAACAGATCGGCGACCTGGAGCGTATTCTCGGCCGCCTCGCCCTGCGCTCGGCGCGCCCGCGGGACCTGTCCCGCCTGCACGGATCACTGGCTGTTTATCCGCAGCTGCAAGGCGCCCTGGCGGAGCTGGGCTCGCCCCTGCTGACCCGGCTCGCACACTCCATCGCCACCTTCCCGAATCTGGTGGACTTGCTGGAGCGGGCCATTGTGGAAAACCCGCCGGTGGTGATCCGGGACGGGGGCGTGATTGCCGAGGGTTACGATGTCGAGCTGGACGAGCTGCGCAATATCAGCAGCAACGCGGGCCAGTATCTGGTGGACCTGGAGACTCGGGAGCGGGAGCGCACGGGGATTTCCACCCTGAAGGTGGGCTTCAATCGCGTTCACGGCTACTACATCGAAATCTCCCGCGGCCAGTCGGCCGAGGCACCGGCGGACTATATTCGCCGGCAGACCATCAAGAATGCCGAGCGCTTCATCACCCCGGAGTTGAAGGAGTTCGAAGACAAGGCGCTGTCGGCCAAGAGCCGCGCTCTGGCCCGGGAGAAGGCCCTTTACGAGGCCCTGCTGGAGACGCTGAACGAATCCCTGCTGCCACTGCAGGAATCCGCCGCCGCGGTGGCGGAGCTGGACGTACTGACCAACCTGGCGGAGCGATCCGTTGCGCTGAACTTTACCCGCCCCGAGCTGCGGCAGGAGCGCGGCATCGAGGTTGAAAACGGTCGCCACCCGGTGGTGGAGCAAGTCATCGACTCGCCCTTCATCCCCAACAACCTGCACCTGAACGACTCGCGGCAGATGCTGATTATCACCGGACCCAACATGGGCGGTAAGTCCACCTATATGCGGCAGTCCGCCCTGCTCACTCTGCTGGCCCACATTGGCAGTGACATCCCCGCGGATCGCGCCACCATTGGCCTGGTGGATCGCATCTTTACCCGCATCGGTTCCTCGGACGATCTGGCCGGCGGGCGCTCCACCTTCATGGTGGAAATGACGGAAACCGCCAACATTCTCCACAACGCCAGTGAACGCAGTCTCGTCCTGCTGGATGAAATCGGCCGCGGCACCAGCACCTTTGACGGCCTCTCCCTCGCCTGGGCCGTGGCGGATCACCTGGCCAGGATGGGGGCGTTCACATTGTTTGCCACTCACTATTTCGAACTGACCCAGCTTGCCGCGGACCTCGCGGGGGTTGCCAATCTGCATCTGGACGCAACGGAACACAGGGACAGCATCGTCTTTCTTCACCAGGTTCAGGATGGGCCCGCCAGCAAGAGTTACGGCCTGCAGGTAGCCCGTCTGGCAGGCATTCCGGAGCCGGTTCTGCATACGGCAAAGCAGCAATTGCAGCGCCTGGAGCAGTCCGGCCCGGACTCCCCGGAGCAGCAGGCCATGCCCGAACCGAAACGGGCAACCGCCGGGGTGGTGGACGGCTCACCGCAGCAGGCAGAGTTGTTCAGCGCGCCCGCGCCGCACCCAGCCCTCTCGCTTCTGGAAGCGATGGACCCGGACAACCTGAGCCCGAGGCAGGCCCTGGAGAAGCTTTATGAACTCCACGCCCTGACCAGGAAGAGTCGGTAAAGAGTAAGGAACAGCGCCGGGAAAAGACGGGCTCCGGCATAAGGTAATAACAAATAAGCTCCACGCGCCATCTTTATCGGACCGGCAATTCTGCTAGAATGCGCGCTGAATTTGTAATGGAGGTTCGCGAACCATGACCTTTGTAGTAGGAGATAACTGCGTAAAGTGTAAGCACACCGATTGTGTGGAAGTGTGCCCGGTGGACTGCTTCTATGAAGGCCCGAACTTCCTGGTCATCCATCCGGATGAGTGTATCGACTGCGCCCTGTGTGAACCGGAGTGCCCGGTGAACGCAATTTTCTCGGAAGACGAACTGCCGGGGGATCAACAGGACTATCTGGAGCTGAACGCGAAGCTCGCTGAGGTCTGGCCCAACATCACCGAGAAAAAACCGGCTCTCCCCGATGCGGACGAGTGGGACGGCGTGGAGAACAAGCGCCAGTATCTGGAAGGTGTTCCGGACGATCTGGAGTAGGCCTCGGCCCGGGTCCGAGCCGGGAGTTGAACCCAGCAAAAAGCCGCATCCTGGATGCGGCTTTTTTGTGCCTGGAGATTGATGTTGGGTTACGCTGCGCTAACCCAACCTACGTTATGGTGCCATTCCTCGGTGCGTTCGTAGGTTGGGTTAGGCCGAAGGCCGTAACCCAACAAGAGGCAGTGCTTGCGGGCATGGTCTGCGTGGCACGCTGGTGTTGGGTTACGCTGCGCTAACCCAACCTACGGGATGGCGATTCCTGGGGTACGTGCCGATATACAAAAACCGCACCTCGGGCATCCGGGGTGCGGCTTTTGTTGGCCGGGCTTGAAGGATCAGGCGCTGAACAGCGCTTCTCCGTTCAGGCCCTGCTTTTCGAGGATGTCCCGCAGGCGTCGCAGAGCTTCCACCTGGATCTGACGCACGCGCTCACGGGTCAGGCCGATTTCGCGGCCCACTTCCTCGAGCGTGCTCATCTCGTGGCCGCGCAGACCGAAGCGGCGGGAAACCACTTCGCGCTGCTTCTCGGTGAGCTCCAGCAGCCAGTCGTCGATGCTGGCGCTCAGGTCGCTTTCCTGCAGCAGGGCTGCCGGGTCCGAAACGTTCTGATCGGGGATGGTATCCACCAGCACCTTGTCGGAGGACGGGCCGATGGGTACGTCCACGGACGTCACCCGCTCGTTCAGGCCAAGCATTCGCTTGACGTCTTCCACCGGCTTATCCAGCAACTCGGCGATATCTTCCGGGCTCGGCTCGTGGTCCAGCTTCTGGGCGAGCTCACGGGCCGCGCGCAGGTAGACGTTCAGCTCCTTGACCACATGAATGGGCAGGCGAATGGTGCGGGTCTGGTTCATGATCGCCCGCTCGATGGTCTGGCGAATCCACCAGGTGGCGTAAGTCGAGAAGCGAAAGCCGCGTTCCGGGTCAAACTTCTCCACGGCGCGAATCAGGCCCAGGTTACCTTCCTCGATGAGGTCGAGGAGCGCCAGACCGCGGTTCACATAACGCCGGGCAATCTTCACCACCAGGCGAAGGTTGCTTTCAATCATGCGTTTGCGCGAAGCGTCGCAACCTTTAAGGGACAGTCGCGCAAAGTAGACCTCTTCCTCTGCACTCAGCAGCGGGGAGAAGCCGATTTCATTCAGATACAGTTGGGTTGCATCAAGGCTCTTCTGAACCTTTTCCTGAGTTTCAGCATAACGATCAGCGGAATCGGTTTTACCGGAAGATTTGCCGCCGAGCTCATTCTCTTCCTCGCCATTGGCGTCGTCCAGCTGATAGTCCGGAAGGACGGTGGTGGTCTCGTCGTCGGACAAGTAAGTATCTATCTCTCTTTGTGCTGCCATCTGTTCGTTAGCCCTGTGAGTATTTTCGGTGTTTGTTTCGTATCGGCTTGCGCCTTGTTGCCCCGTTTAATCTCGACCAGCAGGCTGGAAATTGGCGCCAGAGCGCCTCCTGACCTGCGAGCTTTCTTGTACCTGCCATTGCGAACCGATGGCCGCAGTGTTCTTGGTTTTTGATGGCTCAAGCTCGGCTTTATCGATTGCGTGAAGGTAGATACCGCAGAGGATCTACGGGCTTACCGTCACGTCGAATCTCAAAATGGAGCTTATCCCTGTTGGTACCACTTGATCCCACTTTGGCGATCTGCTGCCCAGCTTTTACCGTTTCGCCTTCCGCCACCAGCAGTTTGCTGTTGTGTGCGTAGGCGCTGAGATAATTCTGGTTGTGTTTTATGATCAGCAAATTGCCGTATCCGCGGAGGCCGTTCCCTGCGTAAACAATGGAACCCGCCTCAGCAGCACGGACAGGTTCTCCCTTTTCAGCGCTGATATCAATACCCTTATTCAGCGCCATCTCCCCGGAGTAGCCGGAGAGAATCGTGCCATCCACCGGCCACTGCCAGTTGAGCTTGGAGTTCCCGGTCCGGGTTTCAGCAGCAGGCTTTGTGGAAGTTGCTCGATTATTTGAACGTTTTACAAACGGTCGCGAATCCTGAGCGGGCTTTGGGGATGCAGGCGCGGGCGCGGCTGCCACCGCCGGGGCAATATGGCTGAGGTCGAGATTGAGGCGCTGGCCGGGAAAGATGGTGTAGGGCTCAGCCACCCGATTTGCGCGGGCTAATCTTCGGACATCCAGATCGTAACGCCAGGCAATGGAATAGAGAGTGTCGCCTTTCGCCACCACATGAGTCGTGATTCTCTGGCTCGGCGGCTGCTCGAGAGCCGCTATCGGCGCCCGGTAAGGTTGCCCACTGCACGCCACGAGCATCAATGTGGTTAAGATCTTGACCACCTTGAGCTGAATCGAAGCCAGTCTTATAACTAAATTCACCTGATTACTCGCTGGACCGGGGGCTCATTTATTGATCAATGATATGTTGGCTGCCGGTCTAATTGTGTTCTCTTATTAAAAATTTATCTAAGACGAGCACCCAGAAATTACGAAAAGCGGACCAGGGTCGCAATATTGTGCGCCACATCGCACTTTCGCATGGGAAAGTTTGACGTCAACGGTCCTGGCGTCTCTCACCTCTTTGTCCAATCCATTCGAGGCCCAGTACCAGCGCTACCCCGAGTATGGCGGCCAGAATTGCCCCCATGAGGAGCGGGTCCTCGCCCACTAAAGTCGCATACTGCTCGGGTAAGAGATTTCGCTGGACCAGAGGTTCCCACTCGCCGTGGCGGTTCTGATAACTGGTCACAGTCTGCTTCCAGGGCCAGATCATCTGCAAGGAGCCCACAAGAAAGCCCGTCAGGGCGGCCAGTGTGGGGCCATGAAAACGGTGCAACAGCCAGGACAACACATGAGAAAAGGCCAGCAGGCCCACCACGCAGCCCGCGCCGAAACTGGCCAGGGGCACCAGATCAAAGGTGCTGATGGCTTGCAGAAAGACTGGATACAAACCGAGCAGCAGCAGGATAAAGCTGCCGGAGATTCCGGGCAGGATCATCGCGCAGATGGCGATGGACCCACCGAGAAAGAGCACCCAGGGACTGTCCGGCAGTTGGGCAGGATTGGCCATGGTGATGCCCGCCGCCACGGCGATGCCCAACAGGAAGGTCACGACTTCCGCTGCGGCCCAGCCTTTCAGTTGACGGGCCACATAAATTGCCGACGCGCACACCAGTCCGAAGAAAAAGGACCAGACGAGAATCGGCCAGGTTTCCAGGGAATAGGTGATGATCCTTGCCAGGGTCAACAGGCTCAGCGCAACGCCCGCGAAGAGTGCCAGGAGGAAGTTACCGTTGACGTGCTTCCAGGCGGCGCCCGGCCCCTCGCTGAACAGCACGGTGAGGGCCGCCAGATCGAATCGGCGCAGAGAGTCGATGAGTTCTTCGTAGATGCCGGTGATGAAGGCGACCGTACCGCCCGAAACACCGGGCACCACGTCCGCCGCCCCCATCGCCATGCCCCGGAGAAAGAGCCCCGGGTAGCGACCCAGGATCTTCACCTTGTAGTGCCGGAAAGAAGCGGAACGAACTTGACCGGTTCCAGCTTCTGGGTAATGAATTTCTCACTGTCGCCGTCGCGCAGCACCAGGGTCAGGACCTGCTCCTCATCCCCCACCGGAATCACCAGGGCTCCATTGGGCGCGAGCTGATTCAACAGTTCCCGCGGGATTTCCCGGGGGGCCGCGGTGGACAGAATCGCGTTAAACGGTCCTTTGTCCGGCCATCCAAAGCCACCGTCCGCATGGTGCAGATGCACATTGCGCAGGCCGAGCTGCCGCAGGCGGGTACGCGCCTTGTCCTGCAGCGGCTTGATGCGCTCCACGCTGTACACCTCCGCCGCCAACTGGGCGAGTATTGCGGTCTGATAACCGGAGCCGGTGCCCACCTCCAGAACCCGGTTCATCTCTCCCGCCGCCAGCAGGATTTCGGTCATCCGGGCCACGATGTAAGGCTGGGAAAGGGTCTGGCCATAGCCGATGGGCAACGCGCTGTCTTCGTAGGCGCGGTGAGAAAGGGCTTCATCCAAAAACAGATGTCGGGGAGTCTCGCGAATACAGTCCAGCACCCTGTTGTTGGTAACGCCCTGCTCACGCAGGCGGTTAATCAGGCGCACCCGGGTGCGCTCCGAAGTCATCCCGACACCGGCTAAATTTAACTGACTCAAGCCAAAATCTCCCCAAGTACAACTGTGCCGGCCCATGCCGGAAGCGGCGCTGTATCAGCGCTGTCTGTCGCAGCGCTCCGCGCATTGAGCTCGCGGCCACCGTCTGTTTTGTTGGCGGATATTATAGGTGCAGCAGGCACGCAGGTCATCCTGCGCGGGAAGGGTTTTCGAGCTCCGCAATCTCCCGCAGAACCGCCGTGGCGTACTGGCCGGGCGCCAGGCTGAATTCCAGCTTCAGGGTGCCGCTGTTCAACTCACCGGAGAAGCCCATGGGCCGGCATATCAAGGGGCGGCGCTCCTGCTGCAGCCCCAGATGCTCCAGGCCGTGACACCAGGCGCCCCAGGGTTCCAGGACCGCAGATTCCAGCGCTGCCGTGTGGTCGCCGACATGCGAGCGCCCCCTGCCCCATAACGGTCCCGTGGGCCCGTCCTCCCGATCCCCACTGAGGCATTGCTGCCAATTGTTTGCGCGCACCCGCTCCGACAACACCAAGTTGAACAGCCAGGATCTGGCCGCCGACATGACCAGCCCGCGCAGTTTGCGGTCTTTAATCCTCTGGCCCTCTACTAACAGTCTGTCGGCCTGCTCGAGATTTCCACCGTTGCAGCCAAAGCGTTGCTCGCCAAAATAGTTGGGGACGGCCTTACCGACCTGGGTGAGTCGATCGCTCAGCTCGCCCTGCAAGTCCCGCAGCACAATCCCGAAGCGGTTGGCCCGGTGCATCCCCGGCTTCAATTTACGGCTGTGGCGGGATACGGTCAGAACCTCCACCCCTTCGGGGTTGAATTCCTTCCAGTTCGGCTCCGGGCCTTTGGGGAGGTAGACGCTGAACCACTGGCTGGTAACCGCTACGCGATCCTTGAGGCCGCAGTAGCCCACATCCATGGGGCGCACACCACTGAATCGCGCAATCTGGCCCGCAAGCCATTGAGTGTTCTGCCCCCGCTTGCGCAGGTGCAGGTAGAGGTGCTCGCCCTCGCCGGAGGGCTCGAACCCCAGATCCTCGTCCACCTGAAAGTCTTCAGGTTGGCTGCGAAAGCACGCGGACACAGTCGGAGTGCCCCAGGCCCGGGTGAAGTCGAGGGAGAAGCGGCTCGGGCCGTCCGTCACCGAGCCGTCCATCACCGGACCTTTAATCACTGGGCCTTTAATCACTGGACCTTTAATCCCTGCGAAAGGGGCTCAAAAGAACCACGGACTGGGCGGCAATGCCCTCGCCGCGGCCGGTGAAGCCCATCTCTTCGGTTGTCGTGGCTTTGACGCTCACCCGGTCGGCACTCACGTCCAGGTCCTCAGCGATGTTGGCGATCATATTGGGAATGTGGCGGGCCATCCGCGGGCTCTGGGCGATGATGGTGCTATCGCAGTTTTCCACGTGCCAGCCGGCGGCGCGAACCTTGGCCTTAACCAGTTGCAACAGAGTGCGGCTGTTGGCGTTGCGGTACTGTGGATCAGTGTCGGGAAAGTGCTTGCCGATATCGCCGAGGGCCACGGCCCCGAGCAGCGCATCGCACAATGCGTGCAAAAGCACATCCCCGTCGGAATGGGCCAACACGCCCTGATCGTGTGGAATGATCACGCCGCCGACCACAATGCGGTCGCCGGGGCCAAATCTGTGTGCATCAAAACCCTGCCCGATCCGCATCAGCACTTCTCCCGCGTTTGTGATCTGAGAATGAGGTCCGCCAGTTCCAGGTCGCCCGGTACGGTGATCTTGAGATTGTCCCGCCGACCGGAAATCATCCGCGGATGGAGGCCGAGTGCCTCCACGGCCATGGCCTCATCCGTGGGCACGCCCCCTGCGGCCTGCGCCCGCATGGCTCGCATCAGCACGCCATAGCGAAACATCTGCGGCGTTCCAGCGGCCCAGATGTTGGTCCGATCCACCGTGCGCTGCACATGACCGCTGTCGTCAACGAACTTCAATGTGTCGCTGAGGGGGTGGCCCAGCAGCCCTCCGGTGGGGTGGTCTGCAAGTGCTTCCATGAGCTGGTGAATCGCTTCGGCGGTAACGCACGGCCGCACCGCATCATGCACAAGCACCCAGTCCTGATCGGCGGCCCGGTTCTGCAGGTTTTCCAGCGCGTTGAGTACCGAGAGGTTTCGCTCGGCGCCCCCGCAAATGGTTTCCACCCGCGGATCGCCGGCAATATCAAGCGTGTTCCAGATTTCGTCGTCGGGGTTGATCGCCACCAGCACCGAGCGGATTCGCGACAGTGCCAGCAGCCGATCAATGGAATGCTCGATGACGGTTTTACCCCGCAGCGAGAGATACTGCTTGGGGCGAGAGCCGCCCATGCGCCGACCAACGCCGGCGGCAGGTACGATGGCCCAGTAGGACGCTGCTTCGCTCATTGGCCGGCTGACTGCCCTGCAGGTTTTTCTGTCTCGTCGCCGTCCACGATCATATAGAAGGTTTCCCCCTCCTTGACCATGCCCATCTCGCTGCGGGCCCGCTCTTCAATCAGGCTTACACCGGTCTTCAGTTCCTGCACCTCCAGGGCCAGAATGCGGTTGCGCTCGCGCAGACGTTCGATTTCGTCTTCCTGGGCCTGGATCTCCCGCTGCAACTGCACCACTTCCGCAATGCTGCCGTCACCGATCCACAAACGGTATTGCAGCAACAACAGACACACGACCAGTGCCGAGATGAGCCATTTCATTGTTTAGTCACCTTGGTTCAGTCACCTTGCGTCCTGAGTTACGCACAACGGTCAGCAAACATTAGGGGGCCCAGGCCGAACATCCATGCCCGGTCTGGTTGAGAGATCAGACAGTCGATCAACTCTTGAACTCGGCCCGACCGCGATACGCAGCCTTGCTGCCCAGCTCCGCTTCGATGCGCAGCAAGCGGTTGTACTTGGCCACGCGGTCGGAGCGGGACAGGGAACCAGTCTTGATCTGGCCGGCGGCGGTGGCAACCGCGAGGTCGGCGATGGTGGTGTCCTCGGTCTCCCCGGAGCGGTGGGAGATCACAGCAGTGTAGCCCGCATCCTTGGCCATTTTGATCGCGTCCAGAGTCTCGGACAGGGAGCCGATCTGGTTGAACTTGATGAGGATGGAGTTGGCGATGCTCTTCTCGATGCCCTCTTTCAGAATACGGGTGTTGGTCACGAAGAGGTCGTCGCCCACCAACTGAACCTTGTCACCGATCTTCTGGGTGAGGGTCGCCCAGCCGTCCCAGTCGCTTTCGTCCATGCCGTCCTCGATGGACAGGATGGGATACTTACCCGCGAGCCCCGCCAGGTAATCCGCAAATTCCCCGACCGTGAAAACCTTGCCTTCGCCGGCCAGATCGTATTTGCCGTCCTTGTAGAATTCGGACGCGGCACAGTCCAGCGCCAGGGTGATGTCATCGCCCAGTGAGTACCCGGCACGCTGTACCGCTTCGGCGATGGCTTCGATGGCGCCCTCGTTGGAGGGCAGGTTGGGGGCAAAGCCACCTTCATCGCCCACTGCCGTAGCAAGGCCCCGCTCGCTCAGCACCTTCTTGAGGCTGTGAAAAATCTCCGCGCCCTGCCGCAGGGCTTCGGCGAAGGTCGTGGCCTTCACCGGCTGGATCATGAATTCCTGGATATCCACGTTGTTGTCCGCATGCTCACCGCCGTTGACGATGTTCATCATGGGCACCGGCATGGTGTACTCGCCGGGCGTGCCGTTCAGCTCGGCGATGTGCTGGTACAGGGGGACCTTCTTCGCGATGGCCGCTGCCTTAGCGGCGGCGAGGGAGACTGCCAGAATGGCATTCGCGCCGAGCTTGGACTTGTTCTCGGTACCGTCCGCGTCGATCATGAGCTGGTCGATCTTGCGCTGATCCGCGGCATCCTGCCCTTTCAAGAGGTCATTGATTGTGGTGTTGATGTTGTTGACGGCCGTCAGGACGCCCTTGCCCAGATAGCGGCTCTTGTCACCATCGCGCAGTTCCAGGGCCTCCCGCGAACCGGTGGAGGCGCCGGAGGGCGCGCAGGCGGAGCCGACCGCGCCCGATTCAAGAATCACGTCCGCATTCACGGTGGGGTTGCCGCGGCTATCCAAAACCTCAAAGGCTTTGACTTCCACAATCTTTGTCATTGAAGCGTCTCCAAATTTTATTAAACGATTTTGTCTCTGATCGCTCGTCAGTCGCGCGATGCTCCACCGGGCGACAGGTGACCAGCGGCCTGCTGGGTTAATTCCGGGTTGCTCAAGGTTGTGTCTATTCGATCTCCAGAGGAGGCAGACTCTTGCATAGCTCATCCACCGCCCTGGCCTGTTGCAGCAACGGCTCCAGCTTGTCCAGTGGCAAGGCGCTGGGGCCGTCGCACTTGGCATTGGCCGGGTCCGGATGGGTCTCGAGGAACAGCCCCGCCACCCCCACGGCCATTCCGGCGCGAGTCAGTTCGGGGGTTTGCCGCCGTCGCCCGCCCGAGGCCGCGCCACCCGGGTCGCGGCACTGGAGGGAATGAGTCACGTCGAAAATCAGCGGGGCCCCCTTACTGACTTCCTTCATGGTGCGAAAGCCGAGCATATCCACCACCAGGTTGTCGTAACCGAACACTGCGCCGCGTTCGCAGAGCATCACCTTGTCATTGCCGGACTCGGCAAACTTCTCGACGATGTTGGCACACTGGGAGGGGCTGATGAATTGCGGCTTCTTGATGTTGATCACCGCTCCCGTTTTGGCCATGGCGGTCACCAGGTCCGTTTGCCGGGCCAGAAAAGCAGGCAGTTGTATTACATCGCAAACCTCCGCCGCGGGCTGGGCCTGGTGAACTTCATGCACGTCCGTTATCACCGGCACGCCAAACCGGGTTTTCACTTCCTCCAGCATCTTCAGGCCCTCATCGAGGCCGGGGCCGCGGAAGGAATGAATGGAGGATCGGTTGGCCTTGTCGAAGGATGCTTTGAACACGTAGGGAATCGAAAGCTTCGCGCACACTTGCACGAAGTGCTCGGCAACCTCCAAAGCCAGGTCGCGGGACTCCAGCACGTTCAAGCCGCCAAAAACGACGAACGGCAGATCGTTGGCAACGCTGATGTCGCCGATGGTAAGTTTCCTGTTGTCCATTTTCCTCGCTACCACTGTGATGTCTTTGCCCAGCCGCGATCAGCTGCCGCGATGTTTGTTGGCCGCTTCAATAAAGCTGGTGAACAGCGCATGGCCGTCCCGCGGCGTGGAGGTGAACTCCGGGTGGAACTGGCAGGCCACGAACCAGGGGTGATCCGGCAGTTCCACCGTTTCCACCAGCGTGTCGTCCGCCGACCAGCCACCAATCCGCAAACCGGCCTGCTGCAGCCGGTCCACATAATTGTTGTTCATTTCATAGCGATGGCGGTGGCGTTCCATGATTACATCGTCGCCGTAAATTTCCTGGATTTTGGAGCCTTTCACCAGCCGGCATTCCTGCGCGCCCAAGCGCATGGTGCCCCCCAGATCGGAGGACTCATCGCGCGCTTCCACTTTGCCGCTGGCGTCCAGCCATTCGTTGATCAACCCGATCACCGGATTGGGAGTGTGCTTGTCAAACTCCGTGCTGTTGGCGGTTTCCAGGCCCACCACGTTGCGCGCGAATTCAATCACCGCCACCTGCATACCCAGGCAGATGCCCAGATACGGAATACCGTTTTCCCGGGCGTAGCGCACCGACATGAGCTTGCCGTCCAGACCGCGCTCGCCAAAACCACCGGGGACCAGAATGCCATCGGCTTTTTCCAGGAGCCGGGTGCCGTGCTCTTCCACATCTTCGGCGTTCAGGTAGATCACATTCACCTTGGTGCGGTTGCGAATCCCGGCGTGCTCAAGGGCTTCGTTCAGGGACTTGTAGGCGTCCAGCAGGTCCATGTACTTGCCCACCATGGCAATGGTGACCTCCCGCTGGGGGTTGAGCTTGGCTTCGACCACCTGATCCCACTCGTGCAGATCCGCCGGCGGCGCATCGATGCCGAAATTGTCGAGCACGATCTGGTCCAGTTCATACTGGTTCAGCAAGCGGGGAATGGCGTAGATGGTGTTTGCATCCGCCAGAGGAACAACGGCCTGGTAGGCCACATTGGTGAACAGAGCGATTTTCCGGCGCGAGTCGTCGTCGATGGCCTGCTCTGAGCGGCACAGCAGAACGTCCGGCTGCAAACCGATGGAGCGCAGCTCCTTCACGGAATGCTGGGTGGGTTTGGTCTTGGTCTCACCGGCCGTGGAGATGTAGGGAACCAGGGTGAGGTGGATGAGCTGGGTGCGTCCCCGCCCCAATTCCGCCTGGAGCTGACGCACCGCTTCCAGGAACGGCTGGGATTCGATGTCGCCCACGGTGCCGCCGATTTCCACCAGAGCGATGTCGTAGTCCTTGCCCCCTTCCAGAATGCGCCGTTTGATTTCGTCCGTGATGTGGGGAATGACCTGCACGGTGCCGCCCAGGTAGTCGCCGCGCCGCTCCTTGCGCAGCACGGTTTCGTAGATGCGTCCGGTGGTGAAATTGTTGCGCCGGGTCATTCGGGTACGAATGAAGCGCTCGTAGTGCCCCAGGTCCAGGTCGGTCTCGGCACCGTCTTCGGTGACGAACACCTCTCCGTGCTGGAAAGGACTCATGGTGCCCGGATCCACGTTAATGTAAGGATCGAGCTTGAGTATTGTGACCTTCAATCCCCGCGCCTCCAGGATCGCACCCAGGGAAGCGGATGCGATGCCCTTGCCCAAAGAAGAAACCACACCGCCGGTCACGAAAATAAATCTAGTCATTTAAGCCCTTTCTCAACGAAGAGTTGCAATCGCCAATAGTTGCTCGGCCTGGGACAGGCCAGGAACCAGTGTCTGGAAGGAGTGGAAAAGCAGCAGGATCTACAAGCCCTTGAAATTGCGGGATTTTAGACCGTCCAGGGAGCGCCGCCTTTGTACTCGAGATGGGACGTCAGGGTACCAGAAAGGCCCTTTTGCCTCAATTGGAAACTGCTGCAGCCAAGCTCTGACGAGGCCGGCCCTCGGCGGTGGGTTCCGCCCTCGGCAGCGCGGAAATGGGACTTTTTTGCCCGGCTGGTAGTCCAATTGCCATAGTGGATGCCGAGCTTTCGGCGTCGCTCCACAGACTCATGGAGGAGGCTTCAATCATGGCCATTCGCTACTTCGCACTGATCTACGGCACGATCTTCACCATCATCGGGATCGCCGGCTTCATTCCCTTTCTGGTTACGCCGTACGGCATTGCGGACCCGGACCTCGCCGTTACCGGAGCCGCGGGCCATCTGTTTGGGCTCTTCCCCGTAAACGTGCTGCACGACCTGGTACACATCGCCTTTGGTATCTGGGGGCTTGCAGTCTGGCGCAACACCGCCAAGTCCAAGTCCTACGCGAAGGCCGTTGCGGTAATCTACGCCATCCTGACCGTCATGGGGCTCATTCCCGCCCTGCGGACCACGTTCGGATTGATCCCCCTGCACGGCAATGATGTATGGCTCCATCTGTTGCTTGCCGGCGGCGCTGCCTACTTCGGCTGGGCCTATCGACCCGCAACAGTGGCCCACGGCGAACGCCGCCACTAGCTGCCGCCAAGGCTCAGTCACTCTGGCCGACCGGCCCACACTCCGGGGCCGCCGGCCACTTCCAGCTCAGGCGGTAACCCGGTTCACCCGGTGCCGCCGCAAAGCCCTTGCAGACCCAGAGGTCGCCGACCGCTGCCAGTTGATTATTGACGTAGATCAGCGGGACCCGGTCCCGCAACCACGGCTCCAGCTCATATTCCTGCAACAGCTTCTTGAGGGTCTGGGAATGGCCCCGGTGGGCGGGCCGACAGCGTTCGCCCCCTTGTCGCCAGCGAAGCTCTACCGGACCGCTCACCCTCAGTCCGCCGGAGCCGACCGTGGCTTCAAGGGCACTGCCGTCATCCAGTACCAGTGCGTCCTCCGGGTTCCACATCCCCGACACCCTCGAAGGCGGAGGAAGCGTCGGACCCAGGTACAGCCGCTCGCGAAAGTAGCTCAGTGTGGCGCCGAACCAGTGCAGCCCGCTGGATCCGGCTGGACGCTCGGGATCGAGAAACTGCTTGCGGGCCTCGCGCAGATGTTTTTGCTCCATGGGCGGGAACTGCCTGTCCAATGCCCAATACCGCAGCAGGTTGTTCTGGCGGTGGTCTGGCAGTCTGCGCAGCACGTTCCAGTCCAGACTCCACCCCCAGCGCTCGCGCCGCTCCCCGCAGGCGATCCGATCCATGCTCCCCAGGTCCCGGCTCAACAGCTCCGCCTGCTGACAGGCCTCCGCCGTCCGTCCGAAAGCCTCGGCGTAATGGGGCCAGCGCTGCGCGAGCACCGGCAGGACCCGCCGGCGAAGAAAGTTGCGGTCGAAGCTGTCGTCCTGATTGCTTTCGTCATCGACCCAGTCAAGCCCCTCCCGCTGCAGATAGCTTTCCAGCTCACTTCTGTCGACCTTCAGCAGAGGGCGCAGCAGGCGGCCGGCCCCCAGTGGCCGCTCGGGAATGATGCTGCCGAGGCCGCGCGGACCTGCTCCGCGCAAAAGCCGGAACAGCAATGTCTCCGCCTGATCGTTACGATGGTGACCCAGAAGCAACGCGTCACCCTCTTCCAATTGGCTTTCGAAGAACCGGTAGCGGGCGACCCGCGCCGCATCCTCAAGCCCGCGCCCGGAGCAGGTCACTTCAACTTTCCCGGCCCGAAACTCCACGCCCCACTCAGCGCACCGCGCCTGGCAGTGCGCCTGCCACTCCCCGGCGCGGGGCGACAAACCATGATTGACGTGCAAGGCAATGACCGGCTGCCGGGGCCGAACGGCCACAAGAGCCGCTAACAATGCGGTCGAGTCCAGGCCACCGCTGAACCCCACCAGCCAGCGCCGAACCGGGCCGGATCGCTGCAGCGTCTGCCACAAACTTCGCGGTGTGAATGAGGGCGATGTGATCATGGCGCCATTAAAGCCGAAATCAGTCCCGGGCGAAACGGCGGCCCGATGCCGGGTTCAGCCCGGGCCCGCACTTGTCAGACAAGACCTCAAGGGGCAGAATCTCCCGCTTGTCGCCACAGATCTGCGCAATCTCATTGCTCTGACTCTTGCGAACCGACAGAATCCACTCACTTTCCCCGGACGAGTTGGCAATACAACCGACTGAACCGCAACCGACACGAGGCCACATGAGCAAACAGAGCACAGCGTACGGAAGCTGGTCGTCACCGATCACCGCGGAACTGCTTACCCAGGCCAATGTGGGCTTTTCGGAGCCGCACATCGAGGGCTCCAGCATCTACTGGCTGGAGTCGCGCCCTCTGGAGCGGGGCCGCACGGCCATCGTCCGCCTGAACGAGAAGGGTCAGAAAGAAGAGTTGCTTCCCGCACCCCTCAATGCCCGGTCCCGCGTCAATGAATATGGCGGGGGGAGCTATTGCCTGGACGGCGAGCAGGTGTACTTCGTCCAGTTCGACGACCAGCGCATTTACGCGCTGGCGGACAAGGGAGGCCGGGCGGCTCCCCAGCCTTTGACGCCCGAAGCGCAATGGGCCTTCGGAGACCTTACCCTCGACCGGTCCCGTCAGCGACTGTTGGCCGTGCGCGAGGATCACAGCGCGAGCGGTGAAGCCGAGACCACCCTGGTGGCCATCTCGCTTTCGGGGGACGCTGAGCCCCGGGTGCTTCTTCAGGGGCGCGCCTTCTATTCGAGCCCGGCCATTTCCCCCGACGGGCGCCACATTGCCTGGCTCTGCTGGGATCACCCCAACATGCCCTGGGATGGTTGCGAGTGCTGGCTCGGCGAGTTCGACGCCAGCGGCGCCATCGTTGACGCCCGCCTCGTGGCCGGCGGGCCCGACGAATCCATCGTCCAGCCTCAGTGGTCGCCGGGCGGTGATCTCTTCTTCATGTCCGATCGCAGCAATTGGTGGAACCTGTACCGTTACCGGGATGGCGCGCTTGCGTGCGTGCGCGAGGAGGATGCGGAGTTCGCAGGCCCCCAATGGGTGTTCGGCGCCTCGACCTACGCCTTCCTCAACAATCAGGAGGTGCTGGCGAGCTATACCCGGGACGGCGTCTGGACGCTCTGTCGGATCCACCTGGAATCCGGCGAGCGGCAGGACGTGGACACGGGTTTGTGCGATCTGGGTTACGTGCGGGCGGCCCGGGGCCAGGCGGTCTTCATCGGTGCTTCAGAGCGCTCCTTTGCCGCACTGCATCGCTACTCCCCCGACAGCAACCGCTGTGAGCCGCTGGCCCACTCGGGCACTCTGCCGGTGGCGGAGGATTACATCGCGGCTGCGGAATCGATCCGCTTCCCTCTGAGCCAGGAGTCCGGGGAGGGACACGCCTTCTTCTACCCGCCCTGCAACCGGGATTTCGAAGGTCCCGCCGGCAGTCGGCCGCCCTTGCTGGTGCTCTGCCATGGCGGACCCACCTCGGCCACCCGCAACTCTCTCAACCTGAAGATTCAGTACTGGACCAGCCGGGGTTTTGCCGTGGCCGACGTGAACTACGGCGGCAGTACAGGTTTTGGTCGCCACTACCGGGAACGGCTCAAGGGCCAGTGGGGCGTGGTGGACGTGCAGGACGCGGTGGATTGCGTGGCCTTCCTTGGGGATCGGGTCGATCGCGACAGGGTGGCCATTCGCGGCAGCAGTGCCGGAGGCTACACGGTGCTCGCCGCCCTGACCTTCCACGATGTATTCAAGGCGGGCGCCAGCCTCTACGGCATCGGTGATCTGGAAACCCTTGCCACGGACACCCACAAATTCGAGAGCCGTTACATGGACAATCTGGTGGGCCCCTACCCCGAGCAGAAGGAATTGTATCGGGAACGCTCGCCCATTCACCATGTGGACCAGCTGAATTGCCCGGTGATCTTCCTCCAGGGGCTGCAGGACAAGATCGTGCCTCCCAATCAGGCCGAGGCCATGGTCCAGGCTCTCGACAGCAAGGGTCTGCCGGTGGCCTATGTCACCTTCGAGGAGGAGGCTCACGGTTTCCGCCAGGCGCCGAACATTCGTCGCGCCCTGGAGGCTGAGCTGTACTTCTACTCGCGGATCTTCGCCTTCGAACCCGCCGAAGCCATCGAACCCGTTCCCCTTCGCAATGCAGACCAGCTTGCGGAGCGGGGCTGATGGGGCGCTGGCGACCACCCCGCCAACGGGGCTCCAAATACATTACCCGGGCGGGCGCTGAAGCCTTGCAGGCCGAACTGCGGCAGCTCTGGAAGGTCGAGCGCCCCAAGGTCACCGACGCGGTCCATGAGGCGGCCAAAAATGGTGACCGCTCGGAGAACGGCGATTACATCTACGGCAAGCGGCGCCTGGCGGAAATCGATCGCCGGGTGCGGTATCTGAGCAAGCGCCTGGACGAGTTGACCATCGTGGACGGCGTTCCGGCCCGACAGGACAAAGTCTACTTCGCTGCCCATGTGACCGTGGAAGACGAAGATGGCGCAGAGAGCACGTACCAGATCGTCGGCCCCGACGAGTTCGACCTGCGCCAGAACCGAATCAGCATGGACTCGCCCCTCGCCCGGGCCCTGCTCGGCAAAGAGCTGGATGACGAGGTGGAGATCGAAACACCCACCGGCCGCAAGGCGTACTTCGTAACCGGGATTCGTTACGGCGGATAATCGGCGGGCAATGGCCCAAGAATAAAAAATCGAGACCTGTGCTGTTCATCATTGGCCGGTCTCTTGTTGTTACTTCGCAAATCACCTGGAGGCACAGTGCCGAACCTAGCAGAGCTGCAGCACCGCATCGCCGCGCAAATTGACATCGACGAAGAGGATTGCGTCAAGCACCTGTTCACCGCGATCGACCTTTCACCCCGCCGGCGGGCACGCATACGGGAAACCGCCGAGGCGTTGATCCTTGCCTCGCGCAGCCAAAGGGGCCGGCGCGACAAACTGGAAGCCTTCATGGAGGAATTCGGTCTGGCCACACGGGAAGGTGTGGCCCTCATGTGCCTGGCAGAAGCGCTCCTGCGCATTCCCGACGCGGACACCGCCGACTCCCTCATCCAGGAAAAGCTCCTGCAGGGGGACTGGCGGGAGCACCTGGGCAAATCCGACTCCGTGTTCGTCAACGCTTCGGTGTGGGGCCTGTTGCTGGGTGGCAAGATGGTGGGCGGCAATGCCAAAGGCGGCATGCCGGGATTCGAGAATTCTCCACGCGGTACCCGCAACTGGCTCAATCACTTTGTACAAAAGTTCAGTGAACCCGTATTACGCCAGAGCATGTTGCGGGCCATGCGCCTGATGGGCGGCCAGTACATTCTGGGCGGAACGGTGGAAGAAGCGCTTCGGCGTGCGCCCAGGATCTACCCGCAGGGTACGCTCTATTCGTTCGACGCCCTGGGCGAAGGCGCCCGGACCGGCGCCGATGCCGAGCGGCACCTGCAGGACTATGCGAAAGTCATCGAAACCGTAGCCAGCCGGCCGGCCGAAAACGGTCGCAACAGCGTGTCCATCAAGCTCTCGGCCATCCATCCCCGCTACCAGTGGACCCAGCGGGAGCGGGTTCATCAGGAACTGCTGCCCCGGCTGCGCGAACTGGCTCTGGCGGCTCGCGAAGCCGACGTGGACCTCAGTATCGATGCAGAGGAAGCCGAGCGCCTGGAGATTTGCCTGGAGGTATTTGCGGCACTGGCCACCGACCCCGCGCTGCGGGACTGGAGCGGACTGGGTTTTGTGCTGCAGGCCTACCAGAAGCGTGCGATCACCGTGGCGGACTGGCTGCGGGAACTGGCCGCGCAACGCACCTCGCCTCTCAATGTGCGGCTGGTAAAGGGCGCCTACTGGGACCGGGAAATCAAGCGCAGCCAGCAACTGGGGCTGGCGGATTATCCGGTCTTCACCCGCAAGGCCAACACGGACCTGAGTTACCTCGTCTGCGCTCAGAAACTGTTGGAAGCCGGGTCGGAAAACATCTTTCCCCAGTTTGCCACCCACAATGCCGCCACCATCGCCTCGGTCATTGAACTGGCCGGCGAGCGCCCCTTCGAACTGCAGCGCCTGCACGGCATGGGTGACCTTCTCTACAGCCAGCTTTCCCCCTCCCGGTTTGCGCGCGGGGAACTGCCACCCATTCGCGTCTACGCGCCGGTAGGCGGTCATCGCGATTTGCTTCCTTACCTGGTGCGCCGCCTGCTGGAGAACGGGGCCAACAGCTCCTTTGTCAATCGCTTCCTGGATGATCAGGTTCCTGCGGAGAAGCTGGCGGTGGACGCTCTGAGCGCAGTGGAAGCAAATGAGGAACTGCGCAGCGGGGAAATCCCCCCGCCCCGGCAGCTTTTCCGCTTGCGGGCCAACTCCACTGGACTGGACATACAGAACCCGCGGGATGCGGAGCGGGTTCGCGAAGCGGTCACGGCCGCCCGTTTCCCCGCTGGCGACGACGCCGATAACAGCACCGCCGGATTGTCACAGCAGGATGTACGCAACCCCTCCCGCCCGAGTGTACTGCTGGGCCACTACCAGGAGGCGGAGCCGGACCGGATTCGCACAGCCTTCGCCGGTGCGGCCGCGGCTCAGGTGGCCTGGGACCGGCTGGGCGGAGAGGCGCGGGCGGAGGTCCTCAGCCGGATTGCCGAAGTTTTTGAAGATCATAAACTGCGCCTGATGGGTTTGATCGTACGGGAAGCGGGACGCACTCTGGTGGACGCGGAGGCGGAGGTGCGCGAAGCCATCGACTTCTGCCACTACTACGGACTGCAGGCACGTCAGCACTTTGCCGCTCCTGCGGAACTGGAAGGCCCCACCGGCGAGGACAACACCTACAGCCTCCATGGGCGCGGGGTATTTCTCTGCATCAGCCCGTGGAACTTCCCCATGGCCATCTTCGTGGGTCAGATCACTGCAGCTCTCGCTGCCGGCAACGGGGTGGTCGCCAAACCCGCTGAGCAGACGACTCTGGTGGCTGGGGAAATCGTAAAACTGATGCATGAAGCCGGTGTGCCCGAGGATCTGCTGCACCTGCTGGCCGGCGAAGGCTCGCGGTTGTCGTCCCACCTGATGTCTGATCCGAATCTGGCGGGGGTGGCCTTCACCGGATCCACGGAAACGGCCCGCCGTATCCAGCGGGCGCTTGTGGAACGGGAAGGCCCGATCCTGCCCTTCATTGCCGAGACCGGGGGCATCAACGTCATGCTGGTGGACTCCACAGCCTTGAGCGAACAGGTGGTGGATGATGTGCTGGCATCCGCCTTCCACAGCGCCGGGCAGCGTTGTTCGGCCCTGCGGGTCTTGTACCTGCAGGACGATACGGCGGACGAAGTGCTGGAGATGCTCTGCGGCGCCTGTGATGAACTGAGTATCGGCGATCCGGCCAAACTCACCACGGACATCGGCCCCATCATTGATGAGCAGGCACTCGGGAATCTAAAGGAGTACGTGGAAAAAACCGGGCGGGAAAAGAAGCTGATCTACCGCTACGATCCGGTGCGCCTCCCGGATCAGGGGTACTTCTTCGGCCCATACATTTTCGAGGTCAACAGTCTTGCGGACGTTACCAAGGAAGTATTCGGGCCGGTGCTGCACGTTGTGCGTTACCGCCGGGAGGACCTGCCGGCGATCATCGACCAAATCAACAACTCCGGCTACGGTTTGACCCTGGGTGTACACAGCCGCATTGAGGGTTGGGCCCGCTCCATTTTCCGGCAGACCCACGTGGGCAACACCTATGTCAATCGCAACATGATCGGTGCGGTGGTGGGTGTTCAGCCATTCGGCGGTCACAATCTGTCGGGCACCGGCCCCAAAGCCGGCGGCCCTCATTACCTGTTCCAGTTCGCAGCGGAAAAAGTGTTAACCATCAACACAGTGGCCACGGGCGGCAATGCCGCGCTGCTGAATCTGGAAGAGTAGCCGGAGGCAGACGGCTGGCAACGGCAGGCTGCCTGAGCGGCAGCCTGGCCGCATCAGCTACAGTACGCCGGCAATGGCCTGCGCCACGTAGTCCACGTTCCGTGCATTCAAACCGGCCACGTTGATCCGGCTGGAACCAGCGGCGTAGACGCTGTAGCGCTCCTGCAGAGCCTGCACCTGCGCGGCGGAAATACCCAGGAAGGAGAACATGCCCTGCTGCTCTTCGATAAAGCGGAAGCGATCATCCCCAAGGCGCTGTTCCAGGGCGTCGGCGAGCGCGCTGCGCAGCCCTTTCATGCGCTCGCGCACTTCGCTCACCTCCTGCCGCCACTGGGCGCTCAACTGCGAGTCCGCCAGCAGCGTTTCGACAATCGCCGCACCATGGGCCGGAGGCATCGAATAGATGCCGCGCACAATCTTGTTCAGGTGAGTTGTGGCCGCGGCCGCGTGTCGCGCTTCCCGGGTAACGACACTGAGGCTGCCGGTACGCTCGCGATAGAGGCCAAAGTTCTTGGAACAGGAGCTGGCAACCACCAGTTCCGGCACTTCCTCGACCAATAGCCGCACACCGAAGGCGTCCTCGTCCAAGCCGCGTCCGAAGCCCTGATAGGCCAGATCCACAAACGGCAGAAAGCCATTCTTCTGGGCAAGCTTGCTGACCTCGCGCCACTGGTCTTCAGTCAGGTCGGCACCGGAGGGATTATGGCAACAGCCATGGAGCAGGACCACGTCGTCGGCCGGCACCTTCTCCAGAGTCGCCAGCATCTGATCAAACAGAATCCGGCTGCTTCCCTGATCATAGTAGGGATAGCTGGCCAGCTTCAGCCCCGCGTCGCCCAACAGCGGCTCGTGATTGGCCCAGGTGGGATCGCTGAACCAGATAGTGGCATTGGGCCGCACTCGTTTGAGAAACTCCGCCGCTACCCGCAGGGCACCGCAGCCGCCCGGGGTCTGAATGGCCGCAAGGCGCGCATCCTTCAGGACTCCACCCGCATCTCCGTAAATCAGCTCCGGCAACAGTCGGTTGAAATCCGGTGAGCCGGAGGGGCCGATGTAGACCTTGCTGTTCTGTGCCTCGATCATCTGCGCCTCGGCCGCTTTGACGCTGGCGAAAATCGGCGTGTTGCCCTCTTCGTTCTTGTACACCCCCACCCCAAGATCCACCTTGTCGGGGTTGGGATCGGCGGCACAGGCGGCCATGATTCCCAGCAACGGGTCGGCAGGAAGAGGGCTCAGTTCTTCAAACATGGTTTGGCTCCTGGAGGCTGCGAATGTCTTGCCGCAGCCGAGGTAAAGTGTCTAAAATAGCAATCTTTTCGCGTAAAACACGGATTAAATAGGATAACAATTTACTATGGCTCCCGCTATACAACTGGATGAGTACGACCTGAAGATTCTGCGGACCCTGCAGGAGAACGCCAGTTACTCCATGGCGGAGCTGGGGGAAAAGGTCGGGCTGTCCCACACCCCCTGCTGGCGGCGCATCAAGCGACTGGAAGCGGAAGGAGTGATCGTCGGGCGGGTGACCCTGCTCAATGCCAAGATCCTCAATCTGGGAGTCACAGTCCACGCCAACCTCACCATCAAGAGCCACGACGAAGAATCCCTCATAGCCTTCGAATCAGCGGTGCAGAGCATCGACGAAATCGTCGAGTGTTACTCCACCAGTGGGGACACGGACTACTTGCTCAAGATCGTTGTGGACAGCGTGGATCACTACGAGCGCTTTCTGAAGCAGCGCCTGGTCCACCTCCCCAACGTGGCCTCGGTCAATTCCACCTTCGCGCTCAAGGAAGTGAAGTACACCACCCGCCTGCCCTTGTAGAACGGCCGTTCGAGTCTTCTCAGCCTTTGCTCAGACGGCCCACAGCCTGCTCGATCGCCTCCACGGCGGCTTCGGGCGTCCTGCCGTCACACTCCACCACCACGTCCGCCGCGGCTTCGTAGAGTGGGCAGCGCTCCCGGTACAGGCCATCCAGAGTCTGCCCCGGTATTGCCGCGATGCCGCGCTTGGGGAGGTCCTTGATCCGCCCTTTCAGCTCCTCGAGGGACACTTTCAGATAGACGAGCGGCCCCATGGTCCTGAGATGGGCCATGCCCTTCTCGCTGTACACGGCGCTGCCACCCGTGGCGATCACGTGGTTGCGCAGATCCAGATCCAGTAGCACTTGTTCCTCCAGCTCGCGCAGCATCAGGTAGCCTGAATGGTCCACAATGGACTGGAGACTCTGATTGGCACGCACCTGGATCAGTACATCGGTATCCACAAAGTCCTTCATGGCGGACTTGGCCAGCAGAACACCCAAAGTGCTTTTGCCGGCACCGGGCATCCCCACCAATGAAATACAGCTCACTTCACCTCCAGTGCTTCGTCTAGCCAGCAAATTTCTTCAGCCTGCTAGTCAATAATCCCCTTTTGCCGCAGCCGGGCCAGTTGCTCGTCATTCAGGGCGAGCACTTCCGAGAACACCTCCCGGTTGTGGCTGCCCAGTTCGCCCCCGGGCCACTCGGTGCGTCCGGGTGTATCCGCCAGCTTGGGCATGATGGCCGGAATCTGCAGGGGCTTGCCATTGATCTCCACCTGCTCGAACAGGCCCCGCGCGTTGAAGTGCGGGTCCTCGGCCATTTCCCGGGCGCTGTAGATGGGACCGACGGGAACGCGGTTTTCTTCCAGTAGGGTGATGACCTCCCGGGACGGCAGTGTGGCGCACCACTTCTCCAGCGCGGCGTCGATCTCGGCTTCGTGTTTTACGCGACCGGCGTTGTCGGCCAGGCGAGGATCATTGGCCATTTCGGGATATCCCGCCGCTTCCATCAGCCGCTTGAAGATGGAGTCACCGTTGCCGCCAATGACCACGAACCTGTCATCGGCGCACCGATAGGTGTTGGTGGGGACAATGCCGGTAATGGTGGTGCCCGACGGCTCGCGCACCACGCCAGCACCGCTGAACTCGGGCACTACGGCCTCCAGCAGGTTGAACATGGACTCATAAAGCGCCACATCCACCACCTGACCGCCGGAGGCGTTGCCGTTTTTCTGCGCCAGGAGTGCCATCACGATGCCGAGTGCGGCGTGGATGCCGGCAATGGTGTCACCAATACTCAGGTTGGACCGCACCGGTGCCTCACCCGGAAAGCCGGTCACGTAGCGAAAACCGCTGATCGCTTCGCACACGGAGGCGAAGCCGGGCTTGCGGCTGTACGGTCCGTCCTGACCGTAGCCGGAGATGCGGGCATAGACGAGGTCCGGGTTGCGCTGCTTCATTTCCTCCGGCCCCAGCCCCCATTTTTCCATGGTGCCGGGCCGGAAGTTTTCGATCACGACCTGGGCATTTTCCATGAGCGTTCTGGCCAGTTCGCGCCCCTCGTCCTGGCGTAGATCAATGGTGACGGACTTCTTGTTGCGGGCGATGCTTCTCCACCACAGGGAGGTGCCGTTTTCCAGGATTCGCCAGTTGCGAATGGGGTCGCCGTTACCGGGCGGTTCGACCTTGATCACCTCCGCTCCGAAGTAGGCCAGGATGCATCCGGCAAAGGGCCCGGCCAGGAGCTGGCCCACTTCAATGACCCGAATACCTTCCAGGGGGCGTTTGGAGTTACTTAACATCGTGGTTTCTCTTTATGTTGCGCGCGGGGTTGTTCTCCGGAGCGGGTTAGTTTTCCCCGCCGATCCCATCCCGGTCCGTGATCAGGACGATCTTCCCCATGTGCTGACTCGACTCCATCAGCTTGTGGGCATTTACCACGTCCTCGAACGGGAATTCCGCCGCGATTTTCGGTGCGATTTTTCCGCTTTCGATCAGGGGCCAGACCTTCTCCCGAAGGTTCCGGGCAATCGCCGCCTTCACCTCGGCGGTGCGGGGCCGCAGGGTGGAGCCGGTCATGGTCAGGCGCTTGACCATCATGGGAGCGAAATTGACCGTGGCCTTCGGTCCCCCCAGGAAGGCGATGCTCACCATACGGCCTTCCACCGCTGCCGCCGCAATGTTGCGCTGGATGTACTCGCCGCCCACCATATCCAGAATCACATCCGCACCCCGGGAGTCCGTCGCCCTCTGGACCGCCTCCACAAAGTCTTCCTCACGGTAATTGATCGCCAGATCCGCCCCCAGCGCGCGGCAGAATTCGCATTTTTCGGCGCTCCCCGCAGTGGTCAGCACCCGGGCGCCGAAGGCCTTGGCCAATTGGATGGCCGTGCTGCCGATGCCGCTGGAGCCGCCGTGTATCAGAATAGTTTCACCGGACTGAAGTCGGGCGCGGTCGAACACGTTGGTCCACACGGTGAAGAAGGTTTCCGGCAACGCGGCCGCTTCGCCCAGCGACAGGCCCCGGGGCACAGGCAGACACTGGCCGGCGGGCGCAGTGGCGTACTCTGCATAGCCGCCGCCATTAACAAGTGCGCAGACCGGGGTGTTCAGCAGTGATGCGTCCACGCCCTCGCCCAGTTCCACCACCTCCCCGGCCACTTCCAGGCCAAGGATCGGCGATGCGTCCGGTGGCGGCGGGTAGCTGCCCTGCCGCTGGGCTACGTCCGGGCGGTTGACGCCCGCGGCGGCAACTTTGATGAGAACCTCGCCTGGGCGCGGCCGCGGCGCCGGGCCTTCGGTAATTTTCATGACTTCGGGATCGCCGTGCGAATCCAGCTCTACGTAGCGCATCTGATCTCCCATGGTTCTTATCCGTGTGGGTGGCAATCAACGCCCCTCGGGTCAGGGGGCGAGTCGTTCGATGGTCCAGTCGCCATCCGGTTGAAGCCGGTAAACAAAGCGGTCGTGAAGGCGGCTTTCCCGGCCCTGCCAGAACTCAATTTCGTTGGGCACAATGCGGTAACCGCCCCAGAAGTCCGGCAGGGGCAGCTCCCGGTTGGCGAATTTTTCCTTCATGGCATTGAACTGCTGCATCAGGGCCTGCCGGGACGATAGGGGCCGGCTCTGAGCGGAAACGATGGCGGCAATCTGGCTGTCGCGGGGCCTGGACAGGAAGTACTTCATGGATTCGGCAGTACTGAGTTTTTCCGCCGTACCGCACACCCGAACCTGGCGGTCGATGCCGTGCCACGGAAAATGCAGGCTCACTTTCGGGTTGGCGGCAATGTCACGCGCCTTGCGGCTCTCGTAGTTGGTGTAGAAGATGAAGCCGCGGTCGTCGGCGCCCTTGAGCAGGACGATGCGCTGGGAGGGTTGGCCGTCGGCGGACACAGTGGCCACGGTCATGGCGGTGGGGTCTTCCAGCCCGGCATCGATGGCCTGTTGCAGCCAGGTGGAGAATTGCCGGAAGGGGCTGGCCTGGAGGTCGTTCTGGCTGAGCCCTTCGCGACGGTATTCACGGCGAAGTTGGTCGATGTTCATTCTGGCAGTCGCTTGCAAAAGCCTTATCTTAACATGAGGCGCCCGGAGATCCGGGTGCCGCAGGCGCGGGAGCAGAGCAAGAACCAGAATCGGGGGGCCCGGAACGAAAAACGGCAGACTGCCAGGCAGTCTGCCGTTTTTCTAACCGCTGGCGGGCACTTACATGACGCGAGTCAATGTGGTGCTCTGGCCGGTGGCCACGTCGGTCTGGGTCAGTGTGTCGCCATCGATCGAAATCTTCATGACCATGGTGCCCTGACCGGGAACTTCGAAGGACATTTCATCCCCTTCGAGCTTGTAGGGCAGGCTCATGCCCATCCCAACCACGTTGATGTCGGTCTCGGTGTACTCGAGAGTCAGGGGAAACCCCTGCATTTCGCCTTCCCACTGGCCGGCCATCAACTGATCCTGCAGGCTCGGCGCGGTGCTGCAGGCGGCGAACAAAAGCACAACAGTGGCGACGCTGAGGGACTTGAGAAATCGTTTCATGGGTAAATCTCCATACATAGTGGTGTGAATCAAGGTTGGTTATTGTTAGTCGCCTCGAGCACATCGAACTGCGGCGGTGGAGGTTCCTTAGCATACCACCCGTACCTGGCAAATGCTCGCGCTTCCTGGGGCGTTATAACTTCTCTGATTGAAGCCGTCTACTGGCGCACAACCAGCCCGTGTGGCCTTACCGGCGGATCCGGGATCCGTTATGGAAGGTCCCGTTTGGGGTGTGCGTGTAGCACCAAAGCCCACCACGGCATTCTACTTGCACGCCAACCCGTAAAATACATCAGTTCACGGGGTCCTGCCGCGCCAGGGTCACGATGAAGAACCTTCATTGGCTGGATGGGGTGCACCACTTTGAGTCAAAACATCTCTGACGCCGAGCTCCTGACCCAATTTGTCGCCCAAGAGCAGCTTCCCGGCTCCTACACGGAAGCCGCTGAGCAGTGGTTTTTACCGCTTGCCAAAGAGCTGGCACGGGCGGTGACGGCGGGCCGGTTGAAGGTGCTGGGCATCGTGGGTACTCAGGGCAGTGGGAAGTCGACTTTGGCCGCCCTGCTGGAGACTATTCTGCACCGGCGGCACGGGCTGAAGGTGTGCCGTATCTCTCTGGATGACTTTTACCTGAGCCGCGCCGAGCGGGAAGCACTCGCCGCGACCGTGCATCCGCTGCTGGCCACCCGGGGCGTTCCAGGTACCCACGATGTTTCCCTGGCACTCGCGACTCTTGATTGTCTGCAGCGGCGGGACGAAGGCGACTGTGCCCTGCCCCGCTTTGACAAGGCACGGGACGATCGGCGGCCGCAAGCCCAGTGGCCCCATGTCAGGATGCCTGTGGACCTGGTGATTCTGGAAGGGTGGTGTCTCGCCGCCACAGCCCAGAGCGAACAGGAACTGATCGAGCCTATTAACATCCTGGAGGCCGAGGAAGACACGGATGGCCGCTGGCGCCGCTACGTGAATGAACGGCTCAGAGAGGACTACCCGCCGCTCTTCCGGCGCATCGACAAGCTGGTGGCGCTCAGGGCCCCCGGTTTCGACTGCGTGCTGCGCTGGCGCCAGAAACAGGAGGAGAAGCTCTCTCCCACCGACGGCGACCGGATCATGAGCGGGCCGGAGATCGAGCGGTTTGTCCAGCATTTCGAACGCATCACCCGCCACAACCTTGCACAGCAGGCACAGATTGCGGATGTGGTGTTCGAGCTGGACGCCAATCAGAACGTCACCGCGCGACACAACAGGTCCTCTGGACCCCAGATTCCTGTAGGCAAAGCTCCTGAAAGCACAGCTCCTGGAAATCAAGCTCCTGCAAACCAGGCTCCTGAAAGAAAGCCTTCTGGAGATGATCCTCCGGTCAACATGCAGGCCGCGAACGTCCGGAATGCTGTGCTCTCCCTGACATCCAATTGGCTGGTGGTGAGCGATCTCGACGGCACCCTTCTCGATCATCACGATTACAGTCACGCAGCAGCCGCATCGCAAATTGCAGAGCTGGAAGAGCGCGGCATTCCGCTCGTCTTCAACACCAGCAAAACCTTTGCGGAACTGGGCCCCATTCGCGACCGGCTCGGTAACCGGCACCCTTTTGTGGTTGAAAACGGTTCCGCCATTTACTTTCCGCCCGATTACTTTGCCAACCCGGCTGCAGGCGCCAGCCCGGTCGGCAGCTTCCAGTGCCTGGTTCTGGGAACCCCCCGCGAGGAATTGCAAGCCTGGCTGCAGCGGGTGAGTTCCGCGGCGTACCGCTTCCGCAGCTTCGCAGACATGCAGGTGGACGAAGTCATGAGCCTCACGGGACTGAACCAGAACGATGCACGGCTTGCGATGCGGCGGGATTTTTCAGAAGTGATTCAGTGGCTCGACAGCGAGGAACGTCGCGAGCTGTTCTGCCGTCAGGCGGAGGCGGCGGGCTTTCGCACTCTCCTGGGGGGGCGCTTCCTGCACCTGCTGGGCCCGTGCGACAAAGGGATGGCCGCACTTCGCCTGGTGACGGAGTACCGCAGCCAGCGGGGTGGCGCCTGGAGTCTGATTGCGGCCGGCGACAGCGGTAACGATGTCGCCATGCTGGAGGCGGCCGATCTCGCGATCCTGGTGCGTTCGCCCGTACAAGCGTTTCCAGAGCTCGCGACTCCGAAGGGCGTCATTCACAGCGAGCGGTTCGGGCCCGCCGGCTGGGCGGAAGTCATGGACGCGCTTTTGCAGCATCGTTGAGTCCCGCTATCGACCGGAGAATCCTGTGGCAGACTTCTTTCAGAACGGCACCATCACCACTCTTCACAATCTGTCCTTTCGAAAACTGGAAGAACTGGAGCGGGAGCTGCAGAGCTTTTCCTCGGAGCGCCCCATGTCCCTGCTCCTGCCTGCGCTTTATTCGGAGCTGGAGGGCGAGGCCTTTCCCAAGATCGTGCGTCAACTGGCGGATGTACCCTACCTGACCGAGATCGTGATTGGCCTCGACCGGGCCGATGAAGCCCAGTATCGGCACGCCTTGAAATATTTCCAGCAACTGCCGCAGAAACCGAAGGTGTTGTGGAACGACGGGCCCCGTCTGCGCGCGGTGGACCAGCAACTGCAGGACATTGGCCTGGCGCCGCGAGACGCTGGCAAGGGGCGGAACGTCTGGTACTGTCTCGGCTATATTCTCGCCTCCGGCAAGGGCGAAGCCATTGCCCTGCACGACTGCGATATTGTGACCTACGATCGCCATCTCCTGGCGCGTCTCATCTATCCGGTTGCAAACCCGCAGTTCAACTACGAATTCTGCAAAGGCTACTACTCGCGGGTCGCAAACGGGCGCATCAACGGGCGCGTGTGTCGCCTGCTGGTAACACCCTTGCTGCGGGCCCTGAAGAAAGTGTTCGGGCCGAGCGATTATCTGGAATACATGGACAGCTTCCGCTATGCCCTCGCGGGGGAGTTTTCCTTCCGCCGGGATGCCATCTCCGATTTGCGAATTCCCAGCGACTGGGGCCTGGAGATTGGGGTCCTCTCGGAGATGCATCGCAACTACGCCCTCAACCGCCTCTGCCAGGTTGATATCGCCCACAATTACGACCACAAACACCAACAGCTTTCGCTGGATAATGATCAGTCCGGGCTGTCCAAGATGTCCATCGACATTGCCAAAGCCTTCTTTCGCAAGCTGGCCACCCAGGGCGTCGTCTTCAATGGCGAGACCTTTCGCACAGTCAAAGCCACCTACTTTCGCATCGCTCTTGACCTGGTGGAAACCTACCGCAATGATGCGCTGATCAACGGCCTCCATCTGGACATCCACCGGGAAGAACAGGCGGTGGAACTCTTCTCGCGCAATATCATGAAGGCGGGGCAGACGTTTCTGGAAAACCCCATGGAGACCCCCTTTATACCAAGTTGGAACCGGGTGGCCAGCGCCATTCCGGGCGTCTTTTCCCAACTCTGGCAGGCGGTCGAGGACGACATGGAGGAACATCAGGACCGGGGCTAGGAAGCCGGAACAACGTTGCAACAGGATGTGATGATGAACGACGCAGTA
This sequence comes from Gilvimarinus sp. F26214L, assembly GCF_054401055.1. Taxonomy (NCBI): domain Bacteria; kingdom Pseudomonadati; phylum Pseudomonadota; class Gammaproteobacteria; order Cellvibrionales; family Cellvibrionaceae; genus Gilvimarinus; species Gilvimarinus sp. F26214L. Next base: position 37,845 of record NZ_JBTIYG010000010.1, read on the forward strand.
TCCAGAGCGTATTACCAGGTGTTTCGGCGCCGGGTCATGCACCATCTGGAACTGATTTATCCCGGGGAAACGGTTCGGGAGACCTGTGATCGGGCCCTGGAGATCATGGGGCTCGACGAGTCCCTCGAGCCTCTGGACAGGAGCGCGAGCCTCTGGGACCAGGAGGACATCATCGCCATTACCTACGCCAACTCCATCTACAAGCCGGGAGAAACGCCACTCCACAGCCTTTGCCATTTCTTTAAGCGCCACTTGACCGGGCTCGTCAGCGGCATCCACATCCTGCCGTTTTTTCCCTGGAGCAGCGACGATGGTTTCGCGGTCATCGACTACGAGGCGGTGGACCCGGATGTTGGGGATTGGGAGGACATTGAGGCTATCAGCCGCGAGTTCGATTTGATGGCGGACCTGGTGCTCAATCACTGCTCCGCCGAACACCAATGGTTTGCCAATTTCATCCAGGGCAAGAACCCCGGGCGGGATTACTTTTTTACCGCGAGCCCCGAGGACGACCTTCGCAGCGTGATCCGCCCCCGCACCAGCGAGCTGCTGCAGGCGGTGGACACCTATGAGGGACGCAAACACGTATGGTGTACCTTCAGCCACGACCAGGTGGATCTTGATTTCACCAATCCCGCAGTGCTGCTTGAGTTTATCCGGATTGTGCGGCTCTACCTGGACCACGGAGTGCGGATCTTTCGCTTCGATGCGGTCGCTTATATCTGGAAGGAGGTGGGCGCCCATTGCCTCAATCTGGACCAGGCCCACGAAATCGTACGCCTGCTGCGGGTCCTGATCGAGCACGCCTGCCCGGGGGCCCTGATCATTACCGAGACCAACATCCCCCACCAGGAAAACCTTTCCTACTTCGGCAACGCCAACGAGGCGCACTGCATCTACAACTTCCCCCTGCCGCCTCTGCTAGTAAACGCGCTGGTCAGCGGTGACTGCCACGACCTCACCAACTGGCTGATGACCATGCCACCCGCCCAGAAGGGCACTGCCTATTTCAATTTCATCGCCTCCCATGACGGCATCGGCTTGCGGCCGGCAGAGGGATTTCTGGACGAGGAAGAACTCACCCGGTTTCTGCAGGCGATGGAAGACTTCGGCGGGCTGGTGTCGTGGAGAGCGCTGGAAGGTCTCGTAAAGAAGCCTTACGAAGTGAACATATCCCTGATCGATGCACTCAAGGGAACCTATGACGGTGAGGACGAGTGGCAGATTGAGCGCTTCATCTGCGCCCACGCCATCATGGTGTCCTTACAGGGAATCCCGGGCATCTATATCCACAGTCTGGTGGGCACGGGCAACGATCACCGCCGGGTGGCGGCCACCGGCCAGAATCGCGCAATCAACCGGCGTCAGTGGAATGAAGACGAGCTTAACGAGTTGCTGGCAGACGAGACCAGCCGCCATGCAAGAATTCTCAGCCGCATGCAGTCCCTGCTGCGCATCCGTCAAAAGCAGCCTGCCTTCCATCCGAACGGTGACCAGTACACCCTGCACACAGGCGATCAGATATTTGCTTATTGGCGGCAAAGCATGGATCATGAACAGACCATTTTTTGCCTGAACAATATCAGCCGGCACCCACAGCGGCTTCCTCTTTCCTCCATCAATCTGCAGGGGGCCGACCTCTGGAAGGACCTGCTGACAGGCCGGCGATACTATCTTGATGATGTGCTTCCTCTTGCTCCCTATCAAAGCGTGTGGCTGTGCAACGACGAACCTCGCTCCGGGCCGGAATAATTCCGAATGACGCCTTCCAGCGCCGGCAAACTCGCCGTTCTCTCCCAGCTCCTGCACTTTGTGCGTCCCTACCGTCTGCAAACATTGGGGGCAGCCGTGGCACTGGTGTTTACCGCGCTGGTGACCCTGTCCCTGGGTCAGGGAGTGCGGTTTCTTATCGACCGCGGGTTTATCGCCGAGTCGCAGAGCGCTCTGAATCAGAGCGTCGCCCTGATTGTTGCTCTCATCATTTTTATGGCCGTGGGAACCTTCCTGCGCTTCTACGCGGTGTCCTGGCTGGGGGAGCGGGTCAGTGCGGATCTGCGCAAAGCCGTGTTCAATCATGTTATCCGGCTGCATCCCAGCTACTTTGAAACAAATCGCAGCGGGGAAATCACGTCCCGCTTGACCACGGACACAAGTCTTCTGCAGAACATCATCGGCTCGTCCGCCTCCATGGCCCTGCGCAGCGCCCTGCTCCTGATCGGCGGCCTGATCATGCTCCTGGCGACCAACCTTAAACTGAGCCTGATCGTGATTGCCAGCGTTCCGATCGTGCTGTTGCCCATTCTGTTCTTCGGGCGCCGGGTCCGGCGCCTGGCCCGCGCCAGTCAGGACTCGATCGCCCATGTGGGAAGCCAGGCGGGTGAGATCATCCAACACATCAAAACCGTCCAGAGCTACACCCGCGAGGCCATGGAACAGGACTCCTTCGCTCGGGATGTGGAGCAAGCGTTCCAGGTGGCGCGCCGCCGTATCCGGCAGCGATCCTTTCTCATCGCCGCAGTGATTCTGCTGGTTTTCTCCGCCATTGCCGGCATGCTCTGGGTCGGCGGCAGTGATGTATTGGAAGGACGGATGAGCCCCGGCGAGCTGGGCGCGTTCGTATTCTATGCCGTGGTTGTGGCCATGGCAGTCGCCACCATCTCGGAAGTGTTTGGGGAGCTGCAGCGCGCCGCCGGGGCAACGGAGCGCCTGCTGGAATTGCTTGCGGCAGATTCGCTGATCCAGGCACCCGATCAACCCGCGCCGGTTCAGCCCACGAACGCGGCCATCCAGTTGGATGGGGTTCGCTTCTGCTATCCCTCACGCCCGGGTATTGCCGCGCTGGAAGATGTGAGTCTTACAGTGGACGAAGGACGCAGCCTGGCGCTGGTCGGGCCCTCCGGAGCCGGCAAGTCCACCGTCTTCGAACTGCTGGAGCGTTTTTACGATCCTGAACAGGGCGTCATCAGCATCGGCGGCCTCGACATCCGCCAACTTTCACCGCAGACCCTGCGCGAGCAGATCGCCCTGGTGCCGCAGCAACCCGCGCTTTTCACCGGGGATGTCAACTACAACATTCGCTACGGCAACCCCGGGGCCCGCGATGAGGAAGTTGTGGCTGCCGCCAAGGCGGCACACGCTCACGAGTTCATCATGGCATTGCCCGACGGATACCGCAGCGCCCTGGGCGAACAGGGCGTACGCCTTTCCGGCGGGCAGCGGCAGCGCATTGCCATTGCCCGGGCGATTCTCAAGAATCCACGCATCCTCCTGCTCGATGAGGCCACCAGTGCGCTGGACTCCGAAAGCGAACGGCACGTACAGGAGGCCATCGAACGGCTGATGGAGAACCGTACCACCCTGATCATCGCCCACCGCCTGTCCACCGTTCAGCACGCAGACCAGATCGCAGTGCTCGAGAAGGGTCGGGTGGTGGCGGTGGGCACTCACCGGGAACTGCTGAGCAACTCGGAACTCTACCAGCGTCTCCATTCCCTTCAGTTTCAGGATCAGAGAGCGGGTGAGCTCAGCGGGACGGGCTGACCAGCGACCATTCGCAACACGAACGGGTCGCCAAAGCCCTTGATGAGGCTGTCAGCTTTTCTGCTTCCATTATTGTAATTGCTTTGATCGACTTATTGCTCAGTTCGGCCCCGGACCAGGCCGCGAGCGAACTGCTGTGGCCCCGGGCCGACGTGGAACGTACCTCCTTGCTCGCGCGCTCAATGCAAGACTCGGGAACAGCCTTCCGTCCCGAGTTACAACTTATCCAGGATTCTTTCAGCCGAGCTCTCTTCCACACCTTTCGCGTCCACGCCCAGATAGCTCACTTTGCCGTCGTCCAGGATCATGGCGTACCGCTTGCTGCGCAGCCCCATCCCCGCGCCGGTAAGGTCCAGCTCCAGGCCCAGAGCCCGCGCGAAGTCCGCGCTGCCATCCGCCACCATGGTGATCGCGTCCGCGTTCTGCGCCTTGCCCCAGGCATCCATCACAAAAGCGTCGTTTACCGCCACGCAGACGATGTTGTCCACGCCCTTGGCCTTGATCTTGTCGGCATTCACTACAAAGCCCGGCAGATGAGTGACAGAACAACCAGGAGTAAACGCACCCGGTACTGCGAACAGCACCGTCTTTTTGCCTTTGAATAGCTCGTCCGTGGTGATGTCCTTGGGGCCTTCCGGTCCCATGATCTTCAGTGTCGTGGACGGAATGTTATCGCCAACCTGTATCGTCATTCGTATAACCCTCGTGTTGTTGTGAAAATTCCCTGGTGAACGGATCCGTTCAAAACTTCCAGAACGGTCCGGCGTGATGGTAACTCTTTCCCGCGCCGGGAAGAATTTCCCGCAGGTAGTGATGCATGGAGCGCTCCCGCTTCCAGTCCCTCGGATAGCCGAGCGAAACTTCCTCGAACCGAACACCGTCCCGATAATCAGTGGAGCGCATGTGAAGATGGCCGGACACCACGACGCTGGCGCGGTAGCGCAGGTGCCAATCTTCTGTTTTGCGGGTTCCGCACCAGATGGAGAATCGGGGCACGCGCATGGTGCGCACCAGGTCGTAACGCAACGGAAAATGATTCACCAGCACAAGGGGCAGTTCATCCCCGCAATCGCGCAGACGCTGCTCGCTGTAGTCGAGCCGCGCCTGGCACCACTCTGCCTTGCTGCCATAGGGTGCCGGGTTGATGCTGTATTCATCGCGACACAATACTCCCGACTCCACCGCCCAGTCCACGGCCTCATCCAGGGCAACGGAGTCCGGCCGGAAGCTATAGTCGTACAGAATGTGCAACGGCACGATTCGCAGAGGGCCGCCCGGGCCGGGCCAGACCGGATAGTCGTCTTCAGGGGTACTGACCTGAAAACTTCGACACACGTTCACCAGTTCGCGGTATTTGTCCACCGAGGACTGTTTACCATTAGGTTCCACCCACAACTCGTGATTGCCCGGCACCCACACCACCTTCTTGAAACGCCCGCAAAGCACGTCGAGCGCTGCGGCAAGCTGGGCGGCCGAGGCGCAGATGTCGCCGCCCAGAATCAGCCAGTCGTCAGCTAATTCCGGCATATCCTGCAAAGCCTCGCGGTTGGCCCGATGATCCAGGTGCAGGTCACTAATGGCGTAGAGTTTCATAAGGTGTCGGCTGGCACACAAACAAGGACTACATGATCCCACATTGCCCGGCCACTTTGCCAACTGAACCATATTGGCACAGATCCGGCATCGTCCTGTTCATCATCACCATGACGGGGTGGGGCAAAGCCTCTATACTGTTTCCAAAAAACGAATCCCGGCAGCGGTCGCCCTTACCCCGTCTGGACCTTCCAACAACAACAGCTAGCCTATGTACGCAGTCATCGATCTCGGATCCAACAGCTTCCATCTACTTATTGCTGAGCGCACTGACGCAGGCTTCCGGATCGTGGATCGCTGTAGCAAAAAGATTCAGCTGGCCGATGGCCTTGCGCGCAACGGGGTGTTGAATTCTCCCGCCATTCAGCGGGGGCTCGACTGCCTGCAATCCTTCCAGGGCGTTCTCAGCCGCCACCCCATTCGCTGCCTTCAGGTTGTTGCCACCCAGGCCCTGCGCGAAGCCGCTAACGCTCAGCAGTTTCTGGATCAGGCCCGGGGGTTGGGCTTTCATGTGGAGGTCATTACCGGAGCGCAGGAAGCAGAGTTGATCTTTCACGGCATCAACGCAGGACAACCGCCCTCCTCCGGCAATCGCCTGATAATCGACATCGGCGGAGCAAGCACGGAAATCGCGCTGGGCAACGGTGCTTCGGTACGTTTCGCGACCAGTATTCCCATCGGCTGCGTCCGCTGGCGGGATCAGTTCTTCTCCGACGGGGTGTTCTATGGCGCGCGGGGTGTCAGCGCAAAAAATGCAGCGATCGAGGCCTTGCAGCCTGCCATTGGGCCACTTCGCAAGTTTGGCTGGGACGAGTGCCTCGCTTCTTCAGGCTCTGCCAAAATGCTGGCCAATATCGGCCGGGAAAACGGTTGGAGTCAGGGGGAGATCAACGGGGCCTGCATCCGCGGAATCGAGGGTTGCCTCAAGGATGTTACGGACCACTCCCGGATCGAACTGGCAGGCCTCAAACCCGAGCGCCGAGACCTGCTCGCGGCCGGAGTGAGCATCATGGCCGGTATCATGGACGCACTGGAAATTGAATCCGTCGCGTACAGCCGGACGGCCTTGCGGGAGGGGATACTGGAGTGGATGACGGGTTCCCAGAGTGGCAACAAGGCCAGCGTCCATTCAGCGTAATCCCGTTGGACAGAGTTGTTGGGTTACGGCCTGCGGCCTAACCCAACCTACGGTTGCTGCTCTATGCGACCAGTGGACAGTTCTAGCAAGAAGAACAGTCCACTGGACAACTACCTGAAGCTTACCAACCGGTAACGGCTTTCAGACCTTCACCGATCTCCGCAAGGCTGCGTACCGTGCGAACGCCGGCATCTTCCAGCGCCTGGAACTTCTCGTCAGCCGTGCCCTTGCCGCCCGAGATGATCGCACCGGCGTGGCCCATGCGCTTTCCGGGAGGCGCGGTTACGCCCGCGATGTAGGAAACCACAGGCTTGCTGACATGGTCCTTGATGTAAGCCGCAGCCTCTTCTTCCGCAGTACCACCAATTTCCCCGATCATGACGATCGCTTCAGTGGCCGGATCCTTCTCGAACATTGCCAGAATGTCGATGAAGTTCGAACCCGGGATGGGGTCCCCGCCGATGCCCACACAGCTGGACTGGCCGAAGCCGTAATCGGTGGTCTGCTTCACCGCTTCGTAGGTCAGGGTGCCGGAACGGGAAACAATGCCCACCTTGCCAGGCTTGTGAATGTGGCCGGGCATGATGCCGATCTTGCATTCGCCGGGGGTGATCACACCGGGGCAGTTAGGACCAATCAGGCGCACACCCAGTTCATCACACTTTACCTTGCAGTCCAGCATGTCGAGAGTGGGAATGCCTTCGGTAATGCATACCACGAGCTTCACGCCGCTGTTCGCCGCTTCCAGAATGGAGTCCTTACAGAAGGGCGCGGGGACGTAGATCACGGATGCGTCGGCGCCGGTGGCGGCAACCGCTTCATCCATGGTGTTGAACACCGGCAGTCCCAGGTGGGTCTGGCCGCCCTTGCCCGGGGTCACACCGCCCACCATCTGGGTGCCGTAAGCAATGGCCTGCTCGGAGTGGTAAGTGCCCTGGGAGCCGGTAAAGCCCTGGCACAGTACTTTGGTGTTTTTGTCGATCAAAATGCTCATGAAAATTCCTCTCTTATGCGGCGCTTGCGGCTTTTACCACTTGTTCAGCGGCGTCGGTCAGGCTGGTGGCGGCAATAATGTTAAGCCCGCTTTCGGCCAGCTTCTTCGCGCCCAGGTCCGCATTGTTGCCTTCCAGACGCACCACAACGGGCACCTTCACGCCCACTTCTTCAACGGCGCCAATAACGCCTTCGGCAATCAGATCACAACGCACAATGCCGCCGAAGATGTTGATCAGTACCGCTTTTACGTTCTCGTCCGAGAGGATGATCTTGAAAGCTTCAACCACGCGCTCTTTGGTCGCACCGCCACCAACGTCGAGGAAGTTGGCTGGCTGACCACCGTGCAGTTTGACGATGTCCATGGTGCCCATGGCCAGGCCGGCCCCGTTCACCATGCAGCCGATATTGCCGTCCAGCGCCACATAGTTCAGTTCCCATTTGGCCGCGCGGGCTTCGCGCTCGTCGTCCTGGGAAGGGTCGTGCATTTCCTGCAGCTTGGGCTGGCGGTACAGGGCGTTGCCGTCGATGTTGATCTTGGCGTCCAGGCAATGAATGTCGCCCGCGTCGGTAACTACCAGCGGGTTTACTTCCAGCAGAGCGAGATCGTAGTCCTGGAAAAGTTTGGCCAGGCCAAGAAAGACCTGGGTAAACTGCTTCACCTGCTTGCCTTCCAGGCCCAGCTTGAATGCCAGCTCGCGCCCCTGATAGGGCTGGGCGCCCACCAGCGGATCGATGGTGGCCTTCAGAATTTTCTCCGGGGTCTCTTCCGCTACTTTCTCAATTTCCACGCCGCCTTCGGTGGACGCCATGAAAACAATGCGACGGGTGGAGCGGTCCACTACAGCGCCCAGATACAACTCCCGGGCGATATCGGTGCAGGACTCAACCAGGATGCGGCTGACAGGCTGACCGTTCTCATCGGTTTGGTAGGTAACCAGATTCTTGCCCAACCACTGGTTGGCGAAATCCTCGATTTCCTGTTTGGAGCTGACCAGCTTGACGCCACCGGCCTTGCCGCGGCCACCGGCGTGAACCTGGGCTTTGACAACCCACTTGGAGCCGCCGATTTCGTCAGCCGCCGCAGCAGCCTGCGCCGCGGTTTCAGCGGCTACGCCCTTGGAAACAGGCAAACCGTACTCGGCAAACAACTGCTTAGCCTGATATTCGTGTAAATTCATGGCTACCTTCCATTCTTCGGGGACTCGCCCCCTTGTTCTCAAAACACCAGTAGGTTCAGACCTACCCCAAATCGGCAGATTTTCCACCCGCCTTGTTATTGTCCTTTACTTTCTGCGCGGTCGGCGATTACCGATGTGAATCGCATGGCCGTTAACCGCCAACGCCGCTTCGTGAACACTTTCGGACAGCGTCGGGTGACCGGTGACGATCATTCCGATATCTTCCGCGGTTGCGCCAAACTCCATCGCGATGGCCACCTGCTGCACCAGATCCGCCGCGCTCGGTCCCACGATGTGGCAGCCGAGAACCCGATCCGTCTCTTCGTGGGCGATGATCTTCACCAGGCCCGCGGTTTCATTGGCGACGACAGCGCGACCGTTGGCCGCGAAGGGGAAGGTGCCCACCTTGTAGGGTTCACCGTCCGCCTTGACCTGCTCTTCGGTGCGACCCACGGCAGCCACTTCCGGATGGGTATAAATGACACTGGGGATCACATCGTAGTTGACCATGGTCTTCTGGCCGGCGATGCGCTCGGCGACCATGACACCCTCTTCCATCCCCTTGTGCGCAAGCATGGGACCGCGGACCACGTCCCCCACCGCCCAGACGCCGGGTGCGTCGGTGGAGCACAGATCGTTGACGTAGATGAAGCCGCGCTCGTCCAGATTCACACCGCTGTCAGCCGAGAGCAGATCTTCGGTGTAAGGACGACGGCCCACACAAACAATCAATTTGTCGAAGACTTCCTGCTGCTCCTCACCGTCCGCGTTGACGAAGGTCACAGTAGCCTTGTTCTTCTTCACTTCGGTCTTGGTGACCCGGCAGCTCAGACGGATATCGAGGCCCTGTTTGGTGAGAATCTTGCGGGTTTCCTTGGCGATCTGCTGGTCCATCACCGCGAGGAAGGTGTCCAGCGCTTCCAGGCAAACCACTTCGGAACCGAGGCGGTTCCAGACGCTGCCCAATTCCAGGCCGATGACGCCGGCACCGATAACGCCGAGACGTTTGGGCACGGATTTGAAGTCGAGCGCGCCGGTGGAATCCACCACCACGTCCCCGTCGATTTCCGCAACGGGGATGTTTACCGGAACGGATCCAGAGGCGAGGATCACGTTGTCCGCTTCATAGGTTTCAGTGCTGCCGTCGGGACGCTGCAATTCCACCTTGCGACCCGCCAGCAATTTGCCGTGACCCTGAAGGCTGGTGACACCATTGGCTTTGAACAGGGTCCCGATGTTGCTGGTGAAGTTTTTGACGATGCCGTCCTTGCGGGCAATCATGGCGGGAACATCGATGTTGACCTTGCTGGTGGTGATGCCGTGGATGTCCAGCTCGCCCTTGGTTTCCAGGTATTTATACGAGCTGTCGAGCAGCGCCTTCGAAGGGATACAGCCAACGTTCAGGCAGGTGCCCCCGTTGACCACCTTGCCGTCCGCATTCTGCCACTTCTCGATGCAGGCGGTATTCAGGCCCAGCTGGGCGGCTCGGATCGCGGCCACGTAGCCGCCAGGACCGGAACCAATTACGATAACGTCAAATTTGTTCGCCATATGTTTTGTCCAAGTCAGTCGGGTTCGATTGTCGGGCCACTCTCAGCCGAGCGTGGCCAATCGGAACGGCGAGTTCCCCCGCCGCTATTCCGCAATCAGATTTCCAGGAGGATTCGCGCCGGATCTTCCAGCAGGTCCTTGATCGCCACCAGGAATTGCACCGCGTCCTTGCCATCGATGAGGCGGTGGTCGTAGGAAACCGCCAGGTACATCATGGGCAGAATCTTTACCTGACCATCTACCGCCATCGGGCGCTCCTGAATCTTGTGCATCCCCAGGATCGCTGTTTGCGGCGGGTTGAGGATGGGCGTGGACATCAGGGAGCCGAATACGCCGCCATTGGTGATGGTAAACGTGCCGCCGGTGATCTCCTCGATGCCGAGTTTGCCGTCACGGGCGCGCTGACCGAAATCACGGATGGTGTTCTCCACTTCCGCGATGCCCATGTTCTCCGCATTGCGCAGTACCGGCACCACCAGGCCCTTGTCTGTGGACACGGCAACGCCGATATCCTGGTAGCCATGGTAAACAATGTCGTTGCCGTCGATGGAGGCGTTCACCACGGGGAAGCGCTTCAGGGCCTCCACCGCAGCTTTCACAAAGAATCCCATAAAGCCGAGACGCGTGCCGTTATGGGCTTTCTCGAAGTCCGCCTTGTAGCGCTGGCGCAATTCCATGACCGGGGCCATGTTCACCTCGTTGAAGGTGGTCAGCATGGCGGTGTTCTGGGAAGCATCCAGGAGGCGTTCGGCGATACGCGCGCGCAGGCGGGTCATGGGAACGCGTTTCTCGACGCGTTCGCCTCCGGGCAGCTCCACCTCGGGCGCTTTTGAAGCGCCGGGCTGGGCGGCGGGCGCTTTGGATTCGGCCGCGGGCGGCTTGGCGTTCTCGACATCTTCCCGGGTGATGCGTCCGTCCTTGCCGGTACCGCTCACTGTATTCAAATCGATGCCGCGCTCTTCAGCCAGTTTGCGGGCCGATGGGCTGGCGATCACTTCGCCCTTGCCCTGCTCAGCGGCCGGTGCTGTTTCGCCGGCGCCGGTCTCGGCGGGTTTTTGCTCCTCCTTGGCAGGAGCCGGTGCCGCAGCGCCTTCGGTGACAACCGCGAGCAACTCATTGCTCAGCACCGTCTCGCCCTCACCCTTTTTGATTTCCGCCAATGTTCCGTTGGCCGGTGCCACCACCTCCAGCACCACCTTGTCGGTCTCGATATCGACAATCAATTCATCGCGGGAAACACTCTCCCCCGGTTGCTTGTACCACGTTGCGACGGTGCCATCCTGAACCGATTCAGGAAAAGTTGGCGCTTTGATTTCTATAGTCATCCCGTATTAGTCCTATCGCTTTCAGCAAAACATGCGCTCGCTGCCAATCGCGGATCAACAGCAAACCTGCCCGTTTATTTCTTGTTCTTGCGGTCCGTCGCGGCTCGGTCTAACGCTCCCCGAGCGCTTCTTCCACAAATTTATGTTGCTGCTCCAGGTGGGTCGACATGTAACCCGCGGCCGGCGCCGCTGCAGGCTCCCTACCCACATACACCAGGTACAGTGACGGATCATATTCATTGATCACGCGACGCATATGGTGTTGGCTACTGTACCACGCCCCCTGGTTCATGGGCTCTTCCTGGCACCAGACGATTTCCTTCACACCGGAATACTGGCGCAGAGCCGCTTCCAACTCATCTTCCGGGAAAGGATAGAGTTGCTCCAGACGAATCAGGGCGACATTGCTCTGCTCTCGCTCCATGCGCGCCTCCAGCAGGTGGTAATAAACCTTGCCGCTGCAGAGCACAATGCGGTTCACGCCCTTGGGATCCACCGTCTCGTCCGGCAACACGTTGCGGAACTGACCGTCGGCCAGGTCCTCGAGACTGGAGACGGCCAGTTTATGGCGCAGAATCCACTTGGGACTCATGATCACCAGGGGCCGGCGCATGGGGCGAATTGCCTGTCGACGCAGCAGGTGGAAGATCTGTGCCGGGGTGGTGGGCACGCACACCTGAATGTTGTGCTCGGCGCACAGTTGCAGGAAACGCTCCAGGCGCGCGGACGAGTGTTCCGGGCCCTGTCCTTCGTAGCCATGCGGCAGCAGCATGGTCAGCCCGCACAAACGACCCCACTTGTGCTCGCCGCTGGTAATGAACTGGTCAATCACCACCTGGGCGCCGTTGGCAAAGTCACCAAACTGGGCTTCCCAGATCACCAGAGCGTTTGGCGTCGTGGTCGCGTAGCCGTATTCAAAGGCCAGCACCGCCTCTTCCGAAAGGAGCGAATCGTAAATATCGAAGTCCGGCTGTCCCGGGAACAACTCCGACAGCGGGTAGTAGGTGGAGGCATCCTTCTGGCTGTTGATCACCGCATGACGATGAGAGAAGGTACCGCGACGTACATCCTGCCCTGTGATGCGCAGACGGAAGCCCTGCTTGAGCAAGGTGGCGTAAGCGAGCATTTCCGCCATACCCCAATTGATGGGCAGGGCGCCGCCCGCCATTTTGCGTCGATCCTCGTAGATCTTGGCCACCTGCTTCTGCACCACCACACCATCGGGCACTTCGCAAATCTTGTGGCCGAGTTCCTGCAATTCCTTCACGGGGTAGGTGGTATCCGCCGGCGTGGTCCAGTCGTGGCCGATATAGGGCGTCCAGTCTACGAACAGGGAACTGTCCGGCTCGCTCACCAGCCCATTGGCCACATGGTCCCCGCGATCGAGAGCCGCGCGATAATCATCAGACATTTTGTCCGCATCGGCCTGGCTGATCACACCTTCGTTCACCAGCCGGTCCGCGTACAAGGCGCGGGTAGTCTTCTGCTTGCGGATCGCGCTGTACATCAACGGCTGGGTCGATGAGGGCTCGTCGGTCTCGTTGTGTCCCCGGCGGCGGTAGCACACCAGATCAATGACCACGTCTTTTTTGAATTCGTGGCGATAGTCCATGGCCAACTGGGTGACAAAGAGGACTGCTTCCGGATCATCTCCGTTCACGTGGAAGACCGGCGCACCCACGATTTTCGACACATCTGTGCAGTACTCTGTGGAACGTGCATCGTCTCGTCGACTGGTGGTAAAACCGACCTGGTTATTGACGATGATGTGCACCGTACCGCCGGTACCATAAGCGCGCGTCTGGGACATCTGGAAGGTCTCCATGACCACGCCCTGCCCTGCGAAGGCCGCGTCGCCATGCACGACGATGGGAAGCACCTTGCTGCCCACCGGATCGTTGCGCCGATCCTGCCGGGCGCGGACGGAACCTTCCACCACCGGCGAGACGATTTCCAGATGGCTGGGGTTGAACGCCAGCGCGAGGTGCACCTCGCCGCCGGGAGTCATCACGTTGGAAGAGAAGCCCTGGTGGTATTTAACGTCCCCGGAGGTGCCAATGAAGCGCTTTCCCTCGAACTCGTCGAACAGCTCGGCGGGATTTTTGCCCAGCACGTTCACCAGGGTGTTGAGGCGGCCGCGGTGGGCCATGCCCAGCACGATCTCCTTGGCGCCGTAATAACCTGCGCGATTGATCAGAGCGTCCAGCAAGGGGATGAAGCTTTCGCCGCCCTCGAGACCGAAGCGCTTGGTTCCGGGATATTTGCTGTCCAGGTGGCGTTCGAGCCCTTCTGCCGCGGTGAGGCGCTCGAGCAGCTTGCGACGCAGATCGTCGCCGTACACAGGTTTGGAGCGCACGCTTTCGAGGCGCTGCTGCAACCATTGTTTCTCGGCGAAATTGGTGATGTGCATGATCTCGGGGCCGACCGAGCCGCAATAGGTGTGCTCGAGGGCCTCGATGATTTCACGGAGGGGGGCTTCTTCCTTGCCGATAAACAGGTTGCCGGTCTGGAAGACTGTGTCCAGGTCGGCCTGGGTCAGACCATGGAAGCTCAATTCCAGGTCGGGAACGGTCTCCCGCTCCATCAGCCCGAGCGGGTCCAGCTTCGCCTTCTGGTGACCCCGGAAGCGATAGGAGCTGATAATCTGAACGACCTTGACCTGCTTGCGCTCGTGCTCGATGTTGACGCCGCCGGAGCCGGGCGCGGCGATGGGACGGGCGCGGCGCTTGCCGAGCAGTTCAAAATGCTCGCGAACCACCGAATGGGGCGTGTCCTGGGTGACGACCCCTTCGACCCGCGGGAGCTGATCGAAGTAGTTCCGCCATTCCTCCGGCACCCCGTTGGGGTTGTGCAGATACTCTTCGTAAAGCTCCTCTACGTAGGCCGCATTCCCACCAGACAGTTGGGAAGTGCTCCACAATAGCTCCATCAAGCTTTCTTTGGCATCGCCTTGCATGGTTGCCCACCTTTGTAAAAGGGGCGCGAAATCCGGCAGAGTCTGGCAAATCCCATGGAAACACTGCAGCGAGCCGGCACTGCTTGGCGATGCCGTGGCGCGCTGATATCGGTTCCCCGGAACTCACCGGAATCCGTTGAGCCTGCGGTGTACCAACCGCCGGCCGGAATCCAAATCCCCGATCTGTACGTGAGTTGTACGGCCAGGCAGCTCAGCCCCCTTATTGGATGAGCGGAACTGTATCGCGGCCGGCTCTTGTGAACCCGCCGTGGCCTCCGAGTATCTCTGTGCCTACATTTGCGCTTTTTGGGCGCGATTTCTTCTGGCGAACGCGCCCTCAGGTGGCGCGTTGCAGCAGCATATTGCGGATGTGCCCGATCGCCCGGGTCGGGTTCAGTCCCTTTGGACACACAGCCACGCAGTTCTGAATGCCATGGCAGCGGAACACACTGAACGGATCATCCATGCGTGCCAGTCGCTCATCGGTCGCTGTATCACGGCTGTCGGCCAGGAAGCGATAGGCCTGCAGCAATCCGGCCGGACCGATGAACTTGTCCGGGTTCCACCAGAACGACGGGCAACTGGTGGAACAGCACGCGCAGAGGATGCACTCGTACAGGCCGTCCAGCTTGGCCCGCTCTTCCGGGGACTGCAGTCGTTCGATGGCCGGCGCCGGGGTGTTGTTCTGCAAGTAAGGCTGCACCTTTTCGTACTGGGCGTAGAAGATGCTCATGTCCACGATCAGATCACGAATTACCGGCAAGCCCGGCAGCGGACGCAGTACCAGGGTGTTGCCCTTTACGCACTCGGACAGCGGCGTGATGCATGCCAGGCCGTTTTTCCCGTTGATGTTCATGCCGTCGGATCCGCAGACCCCTTCCCGGCAGGAGCGCCGGTAGGTCAGGCTCGGATCGGAATCCTTGAGCAATTCCAGCACATCCAGCACCATCAGATCCTTTCCCTGGGTGTCCACTTCGTAGGTCTTCATGGACGGCTTGCTGTCCGTCTCCGGGTTGTAACGATAAACTTCGACTTTCAACATTTGATCTTTCACCCAAGTTCGATCTAGTAGGTACGCGCTTTCGGTTCGAAGGCTTCCATGGTCTGCGGAGCAAAGTTCACGCTGCGCTTGCCAACCCGTTTCTCGGCGGGGAAATACAGAGAGTGGCACAGCCAGTTCTCATCGTCCCGCTCCTGATAGTCTTCCCGCGCGTGGGCGCCGCGGCTTTCCTTGCGCTCCTCCGCTGCAATCGCGGTGGCTTCCGCAACTTCCAGAAGGTTCTGCAGTTCCAGTGCTTCGATACGCGCGGTGTTGAAGGCGTTGGTCTTGTCATGCAAAACGACGTTGCCGATGCGCTCCCGGAGAACAGCGAGCTTTTCGATGCCTTCCTGCATGAACTCGCCCTTGCGGAAAACGCCGAAATGGTTCTGCATCACGGTCTGCAGTTCCTTGCGCAGACTGGCCACGTCTTCGCCGCTGGTGGATTCGTTCAGGCGATTCAGGCGCGACATGGCCGCTTCGATGTCGGAGTCCGTGGCTTCGCGGTGGTCGATGCCTTCGCGCAGGGACTTTTCAATAAACAGACCCGAGGCACGGCCGAAGACCACCAGATCCAGCAGGGAGTTACCGCCGAGCCGGTTGGCGCCGTGAACGGATACACAGGCCACTTCACCGCAGGCGTAGAAACCTTCGATCACCTTCTCGTTGCCGTCCGCGTCCACGGTCAGTGCCTGACCATGGACGTTGGTGGGAATGCCGCCCATCATGTAGTGACAGGTGGGCACCACCGGAATCGGCTCCTTGATCGGGTCCGCATGGGCAAAGGTGCGGGACAGTTCGAGGATGCCCGGCAGTTTGGCGTTCAGGGTATCGGCGCCAAGATGGTCGAGCTTCAGGTAGACGTGATCCCCTTCCGGACCACAACCGCGGCCTTCGAGGATTTCCAGGACCATCGAGCGGGCAACCACGTCGCGGCTCGCCAGGTCCTTCGCGTTCGGTGCGTAACGCTCCATGAAGCGCTCGCCGTCCTTGTTGATGAGGTAGCCGCCTTCACCGCGACAACCCTCAGTGACCAGGACTCCAGCCCCGGCGATGCCGGTCGGGTGGAACTGCCACATTTCGATGTCCTGCACCGGGAAGCCAGCCCGCAGCGCCATACCAACTCCATCGCCCGTGTTGATGTGGGCGTTGGTGGTGGAAGCGTAGATGCGGCCTGCGCCGCCGGTGGCGAAGACAGTCGCCTTGGACTTCACGAAGACGGTTTCCCCGTCTTCCATATTGATCGCAATCACACCCACGACCGCGCCGTCCTGGTTCTTCACCAGATCCACGGCAAACCATTCGTTAAGAAATACCGTGTTGTTGCGGACGTTGTTCTGATAAAGGGTATGCAACAGGGCGTGCCCGGTACGGTCCGCCGCCGCGCAGGTGCGCGCCGCCTGGCCGCCGCGGCCGTAGTCCTTGGACTGACCGCCGAACGGACGCTGGTAGATGCGACCGTTTTCGGTTCGCGAGAAGGGAAGCCCCATGTGCTCCAGTTCGAACACCGCCTCGGGGCCTACTGAACACATGTACTCGATTGCGTCCTGGTCGCCGATGTAGTCGGAGCCCTTGACCGTGTCGTACATGTGCCAGCGCCAATCGTCCTGGGGGTCGTCGCTGGCGATGGCACAGGTAATGCCGCCCTGGGCGGATACGGTGTGGGAACGTGTGGGGAAGACCTTGGTAATTACCGCCGTCTTGTAGCCGGACCGGGCCAGTTGCAGAGCGGCACGCATGCCTGCCCCACCGCCGCCGACCACAATGCCGTCGTATGAAATCGTGCGCATATTAGTCATATCAGAAACCCCACAGTATCTCGATGCCCCACACCGCATAGGCGACGGTGACCACACCGAGAACAACTTGCAAAATGAGTCGAACGGCGGTACCGGCGCCGCCGAGAGTCTGGCTTGTCACGTAGTCGGTCAGCACGACCCACAGGCCGATCCAGGCGTGAGCTGCAACCGAGATGATTGCCAGCAAGCTGAAAATGCGGACCCAGAACTGATCGAACAGGCCCTGCCACTCGCCGTAGCTCAGATCCGGGTGGCTCAGGATGAAGCCAACAATAAAGAAGGTATAAGCGGTCAGGACAACAGCAGTGACTCGCTGAATCAGCCAATCGTAAACCCCACTGCGACCCAGGTTTGTAACTGCGGTTACCATACCCAAACTCCGGCAAGAACAATCAAGATAACGGCAACCACGATCGCGATTTGCGCCCCGCGTCTGCCACCCTCCAGGCTTTCACCCACGCCCAGATCCATAATCATGTGGCGAACGCCCATCACCAGGTGATAAGCCAAAGCCGCAACCGTGCCCCATACAATGAACTGCAGGAGCGGGCTACCCAGCAGCTCTTTCAGCTCATTGAAACTTTGTTCGGAAGCCAGACTCGCTTGCAGCATCCACAACAACACGGCAATACCCCCATAGAGGATAACGCCGGAAATACGATGGGTGATGGAAACGATGGCGGTGATGGGGAATCTGATGGTGGTCAGGTCTAGGTTGACCGGTCGTTTGTCATTCACAATTGCAGCGTACCTTTTGACAAGTGAGACAGAGCCGTAGCCGCAGGGGCCTCCATTGGGAAAGGCGCCCCGAAGGCCGCATGGCGTGCGGACGTGAAATGATGAGCCCCGTTAGAAGATCGCGCGAGATTATAGAGAGGACAGGTTCAAATTACAAATGAAAACACCGTAACGTGACGCGCCAGTGCCGTCGTATCCTGCTCTTCTGTAAGCATTTTTTTACGCACGCTTTTCGTGCACAGACCACCGGAACAGGGCATCGGCACCCCCACCTCCCCCCGGCTTTGGTCAGCGGCCAATCGGCGCCGGAATCACGCTCCGGGGCACGCGGCTATCGCCCGCCGGGGCAAATGGGTAGAATGGCGAATCCATTTGACAATCCCGCTTGTGGCCTTATAGTTGTCCACCGCAATTTTTCCGCTGTAAACGACGGCCGCAGACGCAGTTACTGAAAAGAGCATTGGCAGAGTAAGCCTGGCCACCCAAGGCAGCCGGGCTGTCCGAGCGCCGCGCGAGGGGAGCCTGATCGGCGAATGCGGCCTCATCCGTGAGGGCGTGGGCAGATCCGAAAGGGGTGGCTGATTAGCCGGCCCGACCCGCAGCTCTCTCCTCTCGATACCATAGCTTTTCGACGGCCGACTGACCGTCGACCTCTTCGCAATTACTATTACAGGAGTCGATGAATGACTGAGAAGAAGGCGCACTTGACGATTGACGGATCCCAGGATTCCATCGAGCTCCCGATTTACTCCGGCTCCACCGGTCCTGACGTCATCGACGTACGCAGTCTCACCGGGAACGGCTATTTCACCTACGACCCCGGTTTCGTGTCCACCGCCGCCTGTGAATCAAAAATTACCTATATCGACGGAGCGAAAGGTGTTCTGCTGCATCGCGGCTACCCCATTGATCAGCTGGCCGAGCAGAGTGACTACCTGGAAACCTGCTATCTGCTGCTCCACGGTGAGCTTCCCACTCCGGCACAGAAGGCCGAGTTTGTGGACATTATCACTCACCACACCATGGTTCACGAAGGCATCGTCAACTTCTACAAGGGCTTCAAGCGCAGCGCACACCCGATGGCCATCATGTGCGGCGTCGTGGGCGCCCTCTCCGCCTTCTATCACGACTCCCTGGACATCCACGACGAACAGCACCGTCTGATTTCGGCCCACCGCCTGATCGCCAAGATGCCGACCCTGGCAGCCATGTGCTACAAGCACCATATCGGCCAGCCCTTCCTTTACCCGATCAACTCGCTCAGCTACAGCGAAAACTTCCTGCACATGATGTTCGGCACGCCGTGTGATCCGCCGGAAGTGAACCCGGTACTGGCGCGGGCCATGGACAAGATCTTCCTGCTGCACGCAGACCATGAGCAAAACGCCTCCACGTCCACTGTGCGCCTGGCGGGCTCCTCCGGCGCGAACCCCTTCGCCTGTATCGCCTCCGGCATTGCCGCCCTGTGGGGACCGGCTCACGGCGGCGCCAACGAAGCCGTGCTGGAAATGCTCAACGAAATCGGCGATGTGAAGAACATCGACAAGTTCGTGGCCAAGGCCAAGGACAAGAACGATCCCTTCCGCCTGATGGGCTTCGGCCACCGGGTCTACAAGAACTTCGACCCCCGCGCGAAGGTGATGAAGGAGACCTGCGACGAGGTCCTGAAAGAGCTCGGCCTGGAAGACGACCCGCTGCTGGCCATTGCCAAGCGCCTCGAAGAGATCGCTCTGTCAGACCCCTACTTCGTCGAGAAGAAGCTCTACCCGAACGTGGACTTCTACTCCGGTATCATCATGAAGGCCATCGGCATTCCCACGGATATGTTCACCGTGATCTTTGCCACCGGCCGAACCGTCGGCTGGATTGCCCACTGGCACGAGATGCTGAGCAGCCCGCTCAAGATCGGCCGTCCCCGCCAGCTCTACACCGGCTACACCCAGCGCGACTACCTGTCCGAAGACCAGCGCTGATTCCGGCCTTCGTCAGTGTTGGGTTACGGCCTGCGGCCTAACCCAACCTACGCCAGCCAGCAACCGGTTCTGTAGGTTGGGTTAGCGAAGCGTAACCCAACAAGGCCCGAGCATTCCCTGTCCGAGCGCCGCTTCCGGTCTTCCGTCAATGCTGGGTTACGGCCTGCGGCCTAACCCAACCTACGCCACCCGGCAACCAACCCCGTAGGTTGGGTTAGCGAAGCGTAACCCAACAGCCCCCCGAGCTCCGATCTCAGCTACCGCGCCTCATCAATCTGTCGACACAGCATCTGCGCGCCCTCCAGAAGCCTCACCGTGTGCCGCTGGAGGTAATCCGCGGGAACGAACAACAGTTGCTCGTTCCGCACCGCTTTCAGCCCCGGGAAACGCCGCCAGTCATCCAGCCAGTCCGGTCGTTCCACACCGCTGCCGCTGGCCAGTATCACGTCGGGGTCGCGGGTGAGCACCTCCTCCAGGCTGATGGTCGGGGCCAGCGGAGCCGCATCGGCGAAAATATTCTGCGCCCCGCAGGCCGCAAGCAGGTGACTGATGATGTGTTCGCCGTTGACAGTCTGCAGGGGCTGATTCCAAACCTGATAGAAGACCCGCCGCAGCGGCAGCCCGCTGTAACGCTTCCTTAAAGCATCGAGCCCGCCCAGGAAGCGATCCGCCGCCGCTGCGCTACGGGCCTCCCGGCCGGTGAGGCGCCCGATGTCGCGAATGGATCGCGCGATATCTTCCAGCTCTCGCGGCTCATCGGCATACACCGGAATCCCTAACCGGGAAAGCTGCTCAATCAAGGCGCCGTTCGTACCCGTAGCCCAGGCAATCACCAGATCCGGTTCGCTGGCCACAATGGCCTCGAGGCTGACGGTATTGAATCCTCCCACGCGGGGCAGCCGGCGCGCCGCCGCTGGGTAATCACTGTGCTCCACGGCGGCCACCAGCAGATCCCCTGCTCCGGCCGAATAGGTGTTCTCCACTGCGTGGGGAGCCAGAGCCACGATTCGGCGGGCGGGCTCCTCCAGGACCACCGATCGCCCCCGGTAATCCTGCACCGTCACCGGCTCAGCCAGACAGTAGAACGGCATCAGTAACAGGGCGCAGAGGATCGGGATTTTGGTGATTGCCGGGCACATCACGTTACAACCCGAGCGCCAGAGGCTTGCCGTTTTGGGGATGCCGGATAATTTGCATATCCACGCCGTACAGGGCTTTCATCACCCTTTCCTGAATCACCTCCTCCGCACTGCCGGCGCCAATGCAGCGCCCTGCTTTGAGGGCCAGCATGCGGTCCGCGTGCAGAGCGGCCAGGTGCAGATCGTGGGTTGCGAGCACAATGGTCAGCCCCTGGGCCGCCAGTTTCCTGAGCGTGCTCACCAGCAACTGCTGGTGGGCGAAGTCCAGAGCGCTGGTGGGCTCATCCAGCAGGAGCAGGCAGGAGCGAGCTTCCCACACCTGGGTCAGAACGCGGGCCAGTTGCACTCGCTGCCGCTCCCCGCCGGACAGCCGTGTATAGGGTCGGGCGCGCAGATGAGCCAGGTCGAGACTCGCCATGGCTTCAATGGCAATGCTCCGGTCCCGCTCCCGGCCGCTTCCGTGGGGCGAACGCCCCAGCAGGACCACCTCCTCCACGGTGAAGGGGAACGCTAACGAACTAAGCTGAGGCAACACGGCCACATGGCGGGCGCGGTCCTGCAATGACAGGGATCGCAGACTTCGTTCACCCCACTCCACCACGCCCTGCGCGGGCTCCAGATCGCCGGACAAGGTACGGAGCAGGCTCGTCTTTCCGGCGCCGTTGGGGCCCACCAGGGCCAGTATCGTCCCGCGCTCCACAGCAAACCCGATGTCCTGCAACACGGGCCGCGACGCCAGGCGTACCTGGAGGTTGTGTACGCGCAGGCTCATAGCCACTCCCGCCGCCGCAGCAGAAACAAAAAGAACGGCGCCCCGACCAGAGCCGTGAGCAAGCCCACGGGCAGTTCGGCGGGAGCGGCAACGCTACGGGCTGCGGTATCTGCGAGCAGCAACAGCACGGCGCCGGCAACCGCGGATAAAGGCAGCAACAGCCGGTGGTCCGGTCCGCAGATCAGCCGAACCATGTGTGGCACCACCAGCCCCACAAAGGCGATGGTGCCAGCCAGTGCGACAGAACTGCCCACCCCCAGCGCAATAAGGACCACCAGTGCCCGCTGCACGGCCGACGTGTCAAAGCCCAAGTGTCGGGCTTCCGACTCGCCCAGCAGAAGCGCATTGAGCGCCCGTGCATAGCGGGGCAACAGTACAAGGAGCAGTGCGGTCAGGATGAAGGCCAGCAGCACCCTCGGTGTGTTCGCCCCCTCCAGACCGCCCATTTGCCACAGGCTGATGCGCCGCAGCAGGTCGTTGCTGGCGGTAAGCGACAGCAGGCTGGTCAGACTGCCCGCCATAGCGGTAATGGCGATCCCCGCCAACAGCATGCTGGCCACGGAGGTTCCCGCGGGTCCGGTGGCGAGCCGGTAGACAAGCCACACCGTCGCCATGCCCCCCACAAACGCACCCAGGGAAAGCAGCCAGACACCCCAGGCACTTCCCAGCAGACTCCCCGCACTCACGATCACCAGGCTTGCCCCGGCGGAAGCACCTGCGGTAACGCCGATGAGAGACGGATCCGCGAGCGGATTGCGGAACAACCCCTGACTCGCCGCGCCGCAGATCCCCAGAAGCGCCCCCACCAGGGCTGCCAGCAAGGCGCGCGGCAGGCGGATTTCCCGGATGATGAGGGCACCCTGCCCCGCCCCGTCGCCATCACCCAGCAGAGCCGTGATTGCGGTAGCCAGAGAGAGATCCACCGCTCCGAACACAAGAGCCGTCAGGAAGGACAGGGGCAACAGCACGAACATAAGCGTCAGCAACAGCACCCTTGCTCCCCGGCGGTCAGGGGCGAATGCGGACAGGGCTTCGCTAATAATCCACCCCCTTGCGGGCCCGAATCCCGTGCCGGAACGCGTGGCTGATCTCCCTGACCTCGGACACCGTGTCCATCGCCTCACGCAAGGCGGAGCCGCCACCGCGGCCGGTCACCACCACGCTCTGGGAGACAGGTCGTTCCTGAATGGCCGCGATCACTTCCGCCTCGGGCAGGTACTGGTAGGCGAGCATATAGGTAAGCTCGTCGAGCACCACCAGATCGTAGTCACCATCGGCCAGCATTTTGGTGGCCGCCTGCCAGGTTCGCTGCGCCGCGGCCATGTCCGAGTCCCGGTCCTGGGTGTCCCAGGTGAAACCGGTGCCCATCTGCACGAGAGTGACCTGGGGACAATGATCCCGCAGATATATCTCTTCCCCGGAAGCCTGCTGCCCCTTGATGAACTGAACCACCCCCACTCGCTGTCCGTATCCGAGCGCCCGCATAACCATGCCGAAAGCCGAGCTGCTCTTGCCTTTGCCGTCGCCGGTGAGCAACACGGCCACGCCCCGGTCGGTTTGCGCCGCCTCGATGGCGTCGTCCACGCGGACCTTCTGTTTTTCCATGGCCCGCTTGTGCTTCGCGGATTTTTTCTCGTTCACGGTATCAACCCTAAAAGTTCACTTGTGCCCCGAGGTACGCCGCCCGTCCCGGAGTGTTGTAGCCGAGCACCTCCTGGTAGTCCTCGTTCAGGACGTTCTCGATGCGCGAATAAACCACCAGCGCGTCGGAAAGCGGATATCTCCCATTCAGGTCCACAACACTGTAATCATCCAACGCGCTGCCATCGTGGGCGCGCGCATCGCGCGACGCGCGCCAGTTCAATTGCAGGGCCAGCTCGCGAAAGGGAAACAGGCTCAGGCCCGCATGGGCCATCTGCCGCGGGCGCTGAATGCGCGCCTCACCGTCGACGGTTTCCGTACGGTTGTAGGTGAAGTTGCCCGTGAGCGCCCAGAAGTCCGAGGGCTGATAGCGGGCGGAAAACTCAAAACCTCTGGATTCGCTGGTTCCCCTGCTTTGCAGATAACCTGAGTACGCCACCAGGTCATAGTAGATCTCGTCCCGGATGCGCTGATCGAAAAACACCAGGTCCAGTCGGGTGTGATCCGCGATGTAGTATTCGAAGCCCAGATCAAAACTGCGACTCTGCTCTTCGCTCAGAGATACTCCGGAAGCCGGTTCTGCGGCCCAGGGTGAAGCATTGTAGGCCAGCTCATAAAGGCTGGGGGCGCGAAAGCCAGTGCCGGCACTGGACTTCAGGCGCAGGAGGTGGTCTTTGGTCACCGGAACCAGGTAGGCCGCTGCAATCCTGTAACTGTCGTGGCGGCCGAAGTCGTCGTTGTCGTCGAGACGGATGCCCGCGCTCAGAAACAGGTCCGCGCCGAAGGCGCCCTGATACTCCAGATAATACCCCCGCTGTCCCCGCGATTGGGTACTGCCATCCGAGTCCATCTGCTCTCGTTTGTAATCGAGCCCGTACAGGAGCGCTGTGTTCGCGGGCAATTCCATTCGACCCAGATACTCCGCCTTGGCAATCTCCCCCTCGCTGGCAAAGCTGTCCCGGCCGTCCGCTTTGTCGCGACTGTCCAGAGTTGATTTCTGTACGGCGAAGCGTTGGGCTATCACATCTCCTTCGTGGTCCACGCTGAAACGGGCGGCGCGCTGTCGAAAGTCGTTGCGGCAATCATGGGTAAGCGCCAGGCCGTAGCAATCGTCGTATTCGTTCGAGGCATTGGTACCGCGAAAGACAGCCTGTACCCGCAGCTCTTCCGACGGTTGCCAGCCCGCTCGACCGTGAATGCTTTTGTTGGTGTAGCCGTCATCATCTTTCAAATCGAGATCGTCCGAGCGCGCATTGAAGCCATCGCTCGTCAGCTCGGTGGCCGCCAGGTAAAGACCGCCCTGCTCGCCTCCAATGCCAAGGTCGGCAAAAAGCTGCTCGGAGTCGTAGCGCCCGGTGTCTACACGAACGCGGCTTTCCACCCCATTTTCGGGGCGCCTTGTCTCGACGCTGAGCACGCCGCCTGCATCTGCGCCGTACATCATGCCCTGCGCTCCCCGCAAGACCTCAACGGCCGCAACTCCCACCGTGGGAACGTGCTGAATGCGCGGCGCCATTTGGGGCGGGGTGGGATCGGATACATCCATGCCGTCGATCAGCAGAAGGGTTCGGTAGCCCTCTTCACCGCGAATTCGGAGGGTTTGCGGTTTGCCCAGCCCCCCCGTGCCGCTGACACCCACTCCCGGCACGGTGCGCAGCACCTCCGCCAGACTGAAGGCGCTGCGACGGGCAATGTCGTCTTCTTCAAGGCGGGTGACGGAGCTGCCAATGCGCCGCTGGGGCATCGGCATGCGTGACGCGCTGACCACAATCTCTTCAAGTTCCCGCGCGCCCGCGGGTGGATCAGCCGCCAGGGACGGAACAGACAAAATAGAACAAACCAGAGAACCGCACAGGGTACGGCCCAGAGGAAAGGAGTACACAGATTTCATTGAAAACCTCAATAGCCAAAAGGATAACGAGCACCGTGTCGACCGGTGCACTGGCAATCGAGGGAGGACAAGGGGTCCAAAAAAAAGGTAATGAATCCCTGGATGGTAGCCCTCCGCTCCATCAGCGCGGGAGTTAGCGCGGGGCAACTCCCAGGTTAGAAGGCCGGTATCGGGCTCGCAAAACGCTTGTGTGTACGCTTCGCTTACCGTTGCGGGGGCAGCGCTGGCCTTGCACCAGACTTCCCATTTAACCTACCCAACCTCGTCGCCGGGACGAAGGTGGCAGGCACCTGCTAACCGGTCGGCAATGTAGGGCAAATCAGGGTGGGGCGTCAACTGAATCCGAATATTCGTAACTGGTTCAATGGGAATCCAGGTCGCGGGTCCGGCCAAAAACCCACACCTCCGGGCCATCAACCTGAAGCAGAAAATCGCCGCCGGAAGGTGAAAGCTGTCGGCCCCGTAGACGACTTTTCCTGGTTTTTTCCTGCCAGAATGGCCCGAGCTGCACGTTGGCGGAACCGGTCGCCCCGTCCTCCTCATTGCCATACTGCGGCGCAAAATAACGCAGCACGTAGTCATAGCCAGGCTCATCGCTCGGTGCCGTAACAATCAGTGCCCGCTGGCTGAAGCGGGCGAGCGCGTCGCTGTCGATTCGCAATGCCTGCAAATTTGCCTCGCTTCGCACCTCGGCAAGGCAATAATCCCGGTCGCCACCCACGTCCCGGCAGGAGCATAAGAACTGGCCCAGCAGTGACTGCCACTCGGCGAAGCGGCTCGAAGGAACCTGGGACAAGGGCCGGTCCGCGTAACCGAGCCACTCACCACAGGCCCGCAGCCGGACGATACCCGCCCGGGTCTCCAACTGAAGGGGTTCGGTGTGCCGCCTTTCGCGAAGCAACAGGTGCGCGGCCGCGAGTGTGCCAGAGCCGCAGCGCAGGATCTCCCGGCCGGCCTGGTGGAACTCAACGCGGCGCTCCCTCTCCTGAAGGATTACCACGATAGATCGGGCGTGTTGCTCAAGCCATTCAGCGCGTTTGCGCTCGGATGTAAAGGAGGGATCGAGAGCAACCAGATGGGAATTACCCTCGCATTCCGGACCGATGAAACTGCTGATCCGAAAGACGGGCAGGTGTTGACCCCGGGCAGACCTAGCCGGCATTGCGCAGGAGATAAATGGCAAACAGTCGATCGGCGCCGAGCCATTCACGTTCCACCGCCCAGCCGGCTTTCGCCGCCAGTCGCGCAAATTCCTCGGGGGTGTATTTGTAGGAGGATTCCGTATGAATGCTCTCCCCTTCCCGGAAATGAATCGCCAGGCCACCCACCTCGACGGTCTGCTCTTCCCGCGAGACCAGGTGCATCTCTACACGACCAGGCTCAGGGTTGTAAAAGGCATAGTGCCCGAACCGTTCCGGGGCAAAGTTCCCGCCCAACTCGCGATTGATGCGCTCGAGAATGTTGCGGTTAAAGCAGGCGGTAATGCCCTTGCGATCGTTGTAGGCTGCGTGAAGTCGCTCCGGTGACTTCTTGGTATCGACACCAATCAGAAGATGGCGGGAGCGGCCCAGGGTGCTCCCCGCGCAGGCCAGAAAGCTGCGCGCTTCTTCCGGTGAGAAATTGCCGATGGTCGATCCGGGGAAAAACCCCAGCGGGGTATCGTCACTGGGGGGAAGGTGCACCGGTCGGGTAAAGTCCGCCACCACAGCGTCCACCTGCAATGCGGGATAATCGCCGCGCAACTGCTCGCAACTGCGCTCGAGATGTTCTCCGGAGATGTCGATGGGAGTGAAGCTGCGAATCCGGTCAATGGTGTCCAGAAGCGGTTGCACCTTCAACAATGAGCCGGCGCCAAACTCGATAAGGTGGTAATCCTCACGCAAACGCGGCCTCAGGTCCTCGGCAACCCGTGGAAGAAGATCCAGTTCCGCCTGGAAAGGATAGTATTCCTCCAGCTGGCAGATCAGGTCGAAGTAGTGCGAACCTTTTTGGTCGTAAAAATATTTCGGGTGCAGGTTTTTCCGCGTCCGCGTCAACCCTTCGAGCACGTCCTGAAGAAATGTTTCTGCCGGTGGGGCCTCATGGGGCGGGCAGATAGCAGCGGATGGATTGTTTCCCGTTTCCGCAAACGTCGTGGCCATAGAGCTTTCGGTCATTCAACATCCTCCGCAAGTCTCATCCCGGTAAACTGCCAGCGATGATGGGGAAAGAAGAAATTTCGGTAACTGGGGCGAATCTGCAGGCGCGGCGTTACACAGGATCCGCCCCGCAGAACGAACTGATTGGCCATGAATTTGCCATTATATTCCTGCAAGGCGCCCCCCTCCGGCCGGAACCCCGGATAGGCCCGATAAGGGCTGCTGGTCCATTCCCAGACATCGCCAAACATCTGAGCGAGCCCGTCCTGGGTTGACGCGGGCGGCGACGGCCGCCAGCGGGCGGACTCCAGCATGTTTGCCGGCTCGGCGGACGCCGACTGCTCACCCTTGAGCGATTTGCCTTTGAGCGGTTTTCCTTTAAGTGGTTTTCCTTTAAGTGGTTTTCCTTTCAGCAATTTTCCTTCCATAGAGCAGGAGGCGACACTGTGCTCCCACTCTTCCTCGGTGGGGAGCCTGCGTCCCGCCCAGCGCGCGTAGGCGTCCGCTTCGTAATAGCTGATATGACAAACCGGCGCATTCGGCACGAGCGGCTGCAATCCATCCAGTCCGAATTGGTGCCATTCACCCTCTACCTGCCGCCAGTAGGACGGTGCCCGCCAGTTTTCCCGGCGACAGGACTCCCACCCGTCCGCAAGCCATAACATGGGATTCTGATAGCCGCCGTCGGCCATGAATTCCAGCCATTCAGCATTGCAGACCGGGCGCCGGGCGAGTCGGTAGGGGCGCAGAAACACCTGGTGCCGCGGGCGCTCGCAGTCGTAGGTAAATCCACTGCCCGATGCACCCACCTCCACCAGGCCGCCCTCGAATTCCTGGAATTCCACGACGGATGGTGCGGCACCGGACGCCCCTTCCCCGGGAGGGGAAATGACCGCTGGCTGGATCGGATTGAAGGACAACAGGTGCAGAATATCGGTCAAAAGCAATTCCTGATGCTGCATCTCGTGATGCAAGCCGGTGGTCACCAACGATGCAAGCTCGTCCGCGCGGGTGGCCATGAGCTTCTGCATCGCCCCATCCACGTAGGCGCGGTAATGAAGCACCGCCGGCAGCGGCGGGCGCGTCAAGAGCCCTCTTTCGGCTCGCGGGTGGCGCTCGCCCACTGTTTCGTAGTAAGAATTAAAGAGAAATTGAAAATCCGGGTCGAAAGGCTGGTAGCCCTCCCGGTACTCGCGGAGTATGAACTCCTCGAAGAACCAGGTGGTATGGGCGAGGTGCCATTTGCCCGGGCTCGCTTCCGGCATGGACTGCGCGCACATGTCTTCCGCGGACAGGTTCTCGGTCAAACGCAAGGTCTGGTGGCGAACTGACTGATAGAAATCGGCCAGGCTTTCGGACGATCCCACAAACACTCCTCCTTTCCCCTGAGGTTCTGGCGGGCCTCCCATGCTTCGGGAAGCTTCGTGGGTGTTAGTGGTTGTGAGCCGCGCTTTCGTTCCGCAGCGGGCGAACGGGCAGGTCCGGAAGACGGCGACAAAACGGATCAGCCGCTCATTCCGTCAAGCGAGCGGGAGGAAAAGACCTGCGAAAACGGTGGGAAGAGATGCACACCCCGGACGGGATGTGCATGGAATTCAGGGCGCCTCCAATCAAACTTCGAGGCGCCCGGGATGTTCAAGCTTCAGTGGTTATCAGACTTCAGTGGCTATCAGGCTTCCGTGACCTTGGCGCCGTGCTGGAGGTTTTCAGTACGCTTGTATTCTTCCTCCTGAAGGATGCGCCACATAACCTTGCCACTGCCGGATTTGGGCAGCGCGTCCACAAACTCCACGATCTTCGGCGTTTTGTAGGCGGCCATGTGCTCCTTGGACCAGTTGATGATGTCCTCTTCGCTCACCTTGCCCTTCGCCTTTTCCATCAGCACCACAACTGCCTTGACGGTTTCCCCTCGATAGGGATCCTTGCTGCCGATGATACAGGCTTCCTGAATGTCGGGATGGTTGTAGAGCAGCGCTTCCACTTCCGCCGGCCACACCTTGAAGCCAGAGGCATTAATCATGCGCTTCAGGCGATCTGTAATGAAGAAGTAACCTTCTTCGTCCATCTTGCCCAGGTCACCGGTGCGGAAGAAGCGCTTGCCGTCCAGCTCGAAAAAGACCTGTTCGCTCGCCTCCTCGTTGCGCCAGTAGCCGAGCATTACCTGGGGACCGTGGACCGCGATTTCGCCGGTCTCGCCCTGGGGCAGCGGCTTCAGAGTCTCAGGGTCGATGATGACCGCGGTTGTGCCAAAGGTCGGGATACCCAGACACTGACGCTTGGGACGGTACATGGGATTGGTATGGGTCGGCGCGATGGTTTCCGACAGGCCGTAGCCTTCCAGGAAGTCCAGGCCAAAGGTGTCCTGCACCTTTTTGGCCACTGCTTGCGGCATCGCGGCACCACCACCGCCGATGTAGCGCAGGCTGGAGAAGTCGAATTTGTCGATATTCGGGCTGCCGAACAGATCGATGATCATGGTGGGAATGGCAGTCCAGTGAGTTACACCGTAGCGCGACACATAACTGCCGGCCACTTCGCGGTCCCAGCGCGGCAGCATGACCACGGTGCCGCCCATGTAGATGGGTGTGTTCATACCGTACTGCATGCCGGTTACGTGGAACAACGGCAGCACGGACAGGGAAATTGCGTCGGCGGTGGAAGAGTTGGCCAGCGAGCCAACCATCAAGGTGTGCATCACGGTTTTGTGGGTGTGCATGCAGCCCTTCGGGAAACCGGTGGTGCCGGACGTATAGGGCATGACCGCCAGATCATCGGGGCGCGCGGTATGAGGGCCCGGCTTATGAGCGGCCGCCAGGGCGTCCTTCCAGGTCACGGCTCCCGCAGGCAACTCCGGGTTGGCATCCAGAAGAGGCTTCATGACCGCCGGTGGCGCATCTTCCGGGTGAGGATACTCGTCGGGCAGCGCATCCGCATAGTGCGCCACCAGAATGTTTTGAAGCTGCTGTACTTCGGGCAGCATGTCGCTGGCGTTTTTGGCGAACCCGGCCAACTCGGAGGCACAGATCGCCACTTTCGCATCCGTGTCCTTGATATAGTGCTGGAATTCGTCTTCCCGGTTCATGGGGTTGACCGGAATAACCACTGCGTCCGCGCGCAGGATCGCATAGTAACCCATCACAAACTGCGGGCAGTTCTGCATGTACAGCAGCACACGGTCGCCCTTCTGAACGCCGCCTACCTGCTGCAGCCAGCCAGCCAGCGCGTCCACGTCGTCGTACAGCTTGCGGTAACTGATGTCGTTGCCGAAGAATTTGATGGCGGTCCGATCCGCGTAGCGACGGGTCGTAATGTCCAGGTTCTCCCAAATGGTCACGTTGGGGAGGGCGATGTCGCGAGGCAGATGCTTCGGCCAGTGATCTAGATAGCGTGTGTCCACCGTCAATGTCTCCGTCGGCTTATGATGTCAGTTACCACGAAAGCACCACTCTTGTGGTTTGACCTGCCCCAACGGCGCAGCCCACGGCAGGCGGGCTCGGAGAGCACCTGACGGCTGGACGTCGAAACAAGCGGCTTTCAGCTGATTGATTATGGGGAGGCCGACGCGGCACGCCAGCTTGGATGTCTCCCGCGATTATTGTGGTTTCGAATCGAATCGATTGGAGCTGCGCATTCTACCTTATGTTTGGCAGGCAACTGAAGCGAATGACCTGGTTTAGTAAGGTTAAGCAACGGAAGAATATGTGACTCAAAACAGCGGTTGATCCCCAGGACGCGCTGCTCCCGGGCCTGGTCGCCTGGGAGTGCGCGTCCTGCGGGGCGGGCTTGTCAGGCTTCAGGGGCTGGGATTCAGGGATTCCTCCTCCTGGGGCGATTCGGTGCGGGGCTCCGGCGACTGCTGGTCCTCGGAACCAACCACCACCTCGACCCGCCGGTTGAGCTGGCGCCCGGCGGTGGTTTCATTGGTGGCGATGGGGAAGCCCTCGCCATGTCCACGCACTTCGATCCGGTCCTCCTCGATGCCCGCGGCCACCAACTGCTCGCGAACTGATTCCGCCCGGCGCTCTGAGAGCTGGCGATTGAAATCCTCCGCGCCCACCGCATCGGTGTAACCCTCGACCAAAAGCCGGCGATCGGGATTGCGCTCCAGATAGCGGGCCAGCTCACGCACCGAGCGCTCGCCACCCGGTTTGAGCTCGTCGTCCCCGAAGTCGAACAGCACATCTCCCATGCGCAGCACCATGCCCCGCTCGGTTTGTTGCGCCTGCAGGGAACGCACGGTTTCCTGCAGCTCCGCTAGTTCCTGCTCCTCGCTCTGGGACTGGCTCTGGGCCGTGCGCTCTTCCGCAGACTGAGCGCGGGCCCGTGCCGACTCCAGCCGGCGCTCGGCGGTTTGAGCCCTCCGTTCCGCGGTCTGCAGTTCGTCTTCCCGTGACTGGCGCAAAATCTGCTCGCGCATCTGGCTGGCCTCCGCGACCTCCTCCCGCGCCTCGCCGAGAGCAGCGCGCTGGTTTGCCGTGGTGGCTTGCTGCTTGGCAAGATAAGCTTGGTGCTCTGCGGCTCGGGTATTTTCCTCTCCCCCTTGCTCCAGCAACTGCTCAGCCTGCGCCAGCGACCGCTCCGCTTCCTGCAGTTTCACGGCCGCGTGCTGGGCCACTTCGGGCGATTGCTGGGCTGTTTCGACGGTTTGCCTCGCCTCGCTCACCATCTCGTTCTCCGGAGTGCTCGCGCAGCCCGCCATCAGCACGAACGCGAAGGCCGCCGCGAGGCCGAAGCCCTTTCTGAAAACCTTTTCCTGGGTGTCCATGGGATCACTCTCCTTGTCGCTTTAGCGTGTGCTGCGTTCCAGTTCTTCCTGCAGCACCCGGATGCCTTCCTTGAGTTCCGCCACCGTTTCGTAGGTCTGGGCGGTTCGGGCTTTTGACTCGGCTACATCTGCATCCGCTTCGGCCTTCTCGGCCAGCATCAGAGCCTCCTCGAAGTTCTCGTTCAGATTAGCCTCCTCAGCCTGGGAAAAGTGCCGCTCCGCCGTCTGCAACTCCAGAGGAGCCGAGTCCCGGGCGCCCGCCTGGATGGCGTTCTCGATGGCCGTTTCCGCCCGCGTCATCTGCGCTACCGGCCGGGTCATGTCCTGGCTCGCACAAGCGCCCAACAGCAGCACGGCAAGCCCCGCTCCTAGCGCGAGATGCCTCCCGCCACCGGCACTCAGCGGGAGGTCCGCCTTTCCTGTTTGCTCATTTGTCCTCATGGTTGTGCCTCACTTCGTCCTGAAGATCGCCAGCTCCCCGGGGGTGCCAGCAAAACCAGGCGCCGGATGGCGCCCGCCCTTATTGATCAAAAAAGCAGCAAATATGCCACCACCTTGGAAGTGATCCCCTTGAAAAAATGACGACCGCGAAACCGTGTTGAGCATGAGGGTCGGGCGGGTCATCTTTACCTTTGCCGTTGCAAAACTTACAAGTGGATGCGTCCGCCTGTTATTCGCGCCTTGGATGACCCACGCGACAGGCTATCACCCGGGGAAATGAGCTGATCCGGGCCAACACCAGCTCATCTATATGTGCCATTGGCCAACATCCGGAACACGACATGTTGTGTTGTCCGGCGTCCACACCAAAAACTTTCAGCGGCACGGGATTAATGGTCTCGATATTGCTTCGCACAGGTCAGAGACAGGCAACACACCACTCAGAGTCTGGGCAGGAGCCCGTTTTTCGACAGAGGAGCGTCACTCGTGATGATCAGGATTGCCAGTAGCAAAACCCGCATACTCGCCGCGCTGCTCGCCAGTCTGGGCCTTTGGATCCTGGCCGGCTGCGAAACCATGGAAGGCATGGGACGCGACGTTGAGTCAGCGGGCGAAGAGATCGAAGAAGCAGCGGATTGAATCCCTCTTCGCGCGGCCAGGTCCTCGGGTGCGATGCCCGGACACTGAAGCGCAGAGGAGAAACAAAGAACGGGCACAGGAGCATCCTTTAAGTCCACAAGAATGCGTCCGCAGGAAGGGAAGACGGGGTCGAAAGTTCAATCAGGAAGAGCGCAACAACAAGCAAGGTCAGCATCGAACAAGGTCGCCGCGGGACCGAAGTCCTTGGGTCAGAGACCAGAAGCGATCGTTCAAATGCAGGTTGAAAGCAGTACCGTCACGATGCCACCGAGTAGTCGTTTTTGTTGAACCCCAAGCAACAGTTTTTACCGCCCTTCGGGGCACAACCAAGCGTATGAAAGAGAGAAAGGAGAAATACATGAACAGCACCACCACTACCTCTGGCACAGTGAAATGGTTCAACGAAAGCAAGGGTTTTGGTTTTATCGAACAGGACGGCGGCCCCGATGTATTCGCCCACTTCACCGGCATTGTCGGCGACGGCTTCCGCACGCTGAGTGAAGGTCAGAAGGTTCAGTTCACCATCACCCAGGGCCAGAAAGGTCCTCAGGCTGAAAACATCGTTACCATCTAGGCTCGCACTGATATGCGCCATGGCCTCTCCGGCTAAGAGGTCATGGACAAGAGTGCCAGATACCGAAAAGGCAGGATTCATATCCTGCCTTTTTTCGTTCGGTTCTTTTTTACCGCGCAAGAAAAAACCCCTGGTGCATGCACCAGGGGTTTTCTATTGGTGGAGCTATGCGGGATCGAACCGCAGACCTCAACACTGCCAGTGTTGCGCTCTCCCAGCTGAGCTATAGCCCCGAAATGAGGGCGACGATTGTATCAGGACCGCCCGCACTGTCAACACTTTCTGCGAGAGGGCGTTTGGAGCAGGGGTGGGCCTTTCGAAACCCTCGCGGGAGGGACCCCGCGAGGGAGCTACAGGGACGTACTCATGCGTTTTCGGAAGGCCCACCCCTGCTCCAGACGGATCGCCGCCCTCGCTGTCAACACTTCTAATCAGACTTTTGTTGCAATCCCGCGTACTTTTTCTCGAGCTTTTTCAGAGCCTTCTTGCCGTAGCCGCCCAGCACTTCCACCGCGTGCCGGAGCCGCGCCCGGGACATATCGGGCCCCAGCAGTACCATGGAGTCCATTACCGAGAAGGACGCGGAGGTGCCGGCGATGGCAATGAACAAGGGGGCCAGGAAGTCCTTCACCTTGATCCCCATACCGTCTGCCAGTTCCTTGAGCCCGGCAAAGATGCGGTCCCGCTCCCAGTGTCGTTCCGCCTCCAGCCGCCACAGGGCAAACTGCAGGACCTCCTTCTGTTCCTCCACCGGGAGCTTGTTGGCCGCGAACTGTTGCTCCTGAATCGGCAAGGTGCCGGACAGCAGGAAGCCAGCCAGAGGCGCGAAGTCGCTGAGGCTTTCCATGCGCTGCTGGGCATGGGGCAGTACCTTCATCAGGTTGTCGCGATTGTAGCCCCACTCCACCAGCCGGTCCGCCAGTTGTTCGGCGCTCAGGTCTTCGCGAATCCACATTCCGTTCAGCCAGTTGAGCTTCTCCAAGTCGAAGATCGGCCCGCCCAGGGAGATACGATTGATGTCGAAGTGCTCCACCATCGTACTCAGAGAAAACTTCTCCCGCTCGTCGGGCATGGACCAGCCCATTCGCCCCAGGTAGTTGAGCAGGGCTTCCGGCAGAATGCCCATGCGCTGGTAGTACAGGATGCTGGTGGGGTTCTTGCGCTTGCTGAGCTTGGACTTGTCCGGATTGCGCAGCAGCGGCAGGTGGCAATACACCGGCGGCTCCCAGCCAAAATATTCGTAGAGCTTGAGGTGCTTGGGCGTGGAGTTGATCCACTCCTCCCCCCGAATCACATGGCTGATGTTCATCAGGTGGTCGTCCACCACACAGGCCAGGTGGTAGGTCGGCATGCCGTCCGCTTTCAGCAGTACCTGCATGTCCACCTGGGACCAGTCGATGTCGATCTGCCCGCGCAGCATGTCCTCCACCCGGCAGGTTCCGCTGGAGGGGATCATCATGCGGATCACGTGGGGCTCGCCCGCTGCCAGGCGCCCTTCCACCTCCGCCTGGGAGAGTTTCAGGCCCCGGCCGTCGTATTTGGGGGTTTCCCCGCGGGCCATCTGCTCCTGGCGCATCTGCTCCAGCTCTTCCGCCGTCGCAAAACAGTAGAAGGCGTGGCCCTTGGCCACCAGTTCCTCGGCAAAGGAGCGGTACATGTCCTTGCGCTCGCTCTGGCGATATGGGCCGTTGGGGCCGCCTACGTCCGGGCCTTCATCCCACTCCAATCCCAGCCAGCGGAGGCTGTCGAGAATGGCCTGCTCGGATTCGGGAGTGGAGCGGCTCTGGTCCGTATCCTCGATTCGCAGCAGGAACTGCCCGCCATGCTGGCGGGTAAACGCCAGATTGAACAAAGCGATGTAGGCGGTGCCAACGTGGGGGTCGCCGGTGGGCGACGGCGCGATGCGCGTGCGAACTGTCATAGAACAACCTTGAGTGGCGATCGGAATCCGTGGACGATCGGGCCGCCGAAGGGTATTCGCGGCCCTGTAAAACGGGCCGCATGATACCATCTGCACCACGCTAATTCGCGGCTCTCTGCCCACGCACCCGCATTGCGCAATAAATGAGCGGCCGCTACCATAGCGGCCCTTCCACAGTTCTCCACGCTTGCGCCGGATTCATGTCAGCCAACACCTCACCAGCTCGCGCCCGCTCACCCGCTACACGGGACGAGACCTTCTCCCGTCGGTTCTGCGTCGCGCCCATGATTGATTGGAGTGACCGCCACTGCCGGTATCTGTGGCGGCTGCTGTCCCGGCGTGCTCTGCTTTACAGTGAAATGGTTACCACCGGCGCCCTCCTCCACGGTGACGTGCCCCGCCATCTCGCCTTTCACGAAGCGGAGCATCCCGTGGCCCTGCAACTGGGCGGCAGCAATCCGGCGGAACTGGCCGCCTGCGCGAAACTGGGCGAGCAATGGGGCTACGACGAGATCAACCTGAACTGCGGTTGCCCCAGTGACCGGGTTCAGTCCGGCCGCTTCGGCGCCTGCCTGATGGCCGAACCCGGCCTGGTTGCGGACTGTGTAAAAGCAATGCAGGACGCGGTCGCGGTGCCGGTAACGGTCAAGCACCGCATCGGCATCGATGACCAGGACGAATACGCCGACCTCACCCGCTTCGTGGATATTGTGGCGGCCAGCGGTTGCAAGACTTTCATCGTCCATGCACGCAAAGCCTGGCTGCAGGGGCTCAGCCCCAAGGAGAACCGCGAAGTGCCGCCACTCAACTACGAGCGGGTCTATCAACTCAAGCGGGACTTTTCGGAACTGGAGATCATCATTAACGGCGGCATCGACACTCTCGACGCGGTTCGCGAACATTGCGAGCGTGTAGACGGCGCAATGGTCGGGCGCGAGGCCTACCAGAACCCCTACCTTCTCGCCGGAGTGGATGCATATCTGTTTGGGGACACCGGGGCGGCGCCCAGCCGTCGCGCCGTCCTGGAAGATTATGCTCGCTACTGTGAACAACAGATCGACCAGGGCGTGGCACTGCACCACATGACCCGTCACGTGCTGGGGCTGTTTCACGGCGAGAAAGGCGGCAAGAAATTCCGCCGCTACATCAGCGAACAGGTTCCGAAAAACCGCAGTGACAAGGAATTGCTGCTGCGCGCCTACGAGGCAATGCAGAGCTGACCCTGGCGTATCACCCGCGATCGAACGTCCGCGCTAGGCGAGTTCGGAGGCGCTCGGCCGACCGCGGAACTGGCCCACATCGGCGCGCGGTGGCGCTCCGAACATGCGGCTGTATTCGCGACTGAAGTGGGAGGGGCTTTCGTAGCCGACGCGGTAGCTGGCAGTAGCCGCTTCCAGACCTTCGGTCAGCATCAGTCTGCGCGCTTCATGCAAGCGCAGCTTCTTCTGAAACTGCAGCGGGGACATGCGGGTCACTTGCTTGAAGCTGTGATAGAGCGTCGACTCGCTCATGTTTGCCGCGTCCGCCAGCTCCCGGATTCGCAAGGGCTCCGCAAACCGATCCTTGAGCGCTGCGATGACTCTTGAGACCCGATGCGCCTGGGAATCCGTCGCGGCGAACTTGCGCATCCGCGGGCCCAGGTCACTCATCAGAGCCCGGTAAATAATCTCCCGCCGCGCCAGCGGCAACATGATGGGAACGTCTTCCGGCGCGTCCAACAGGCTCAGCAACCGATAGACCGCCCCCTGCATGCGCTCATCCATGGGTGAGGTGCACATCCCGCAATCGGCTTCCGTGCAACGCGGCTGAATGTCGACCTGGGGTGCCTTCTCGCCCAGTTCCAGAACCAGGTCCGCCACTTCCTGTGGGTCCACGTTGAGCTTTACGCCCAGATACGGGCGCTCGGGCGTGGCCTCGTTGACCCGGCCCAGGACCGGCAGATGAACAGCGCTCGCCATCGCGGTGAGCGGCTCGTAGATGATCTCGCGATCGCCCAGCTGCACAACTTTGCTGCCCTGAATCACAAAGCACAGGGAGGGATCGTAAACCGCGGAGCAGTAGCTGGTCGCGGAATCGGAACGGATCAGCGCCACCCCTTCGATGACGGAATCCTGGTGACCTTCCTGTGGTGTCCAGCGACGGACAACATCGCTCATCTGCTGCTGCACGTCGGTGGTGACAACAACGTGTGGCATGGACTTGGTCATCTTTGTACTCCTTTCCTTCGGGCTCCTCGACCTTGGCGGATCCGCCCTACGAGACCCGCAGTATAAACCCGTGCTTCCTGAATGTGCCCGTGGGCTTGCAGGATCAGGCAATGACTCTGCAGAAACCCGCAACCCGGCCGCGCCCGGTGAGCATTGGTTCGCAAGTTTCACCTGCCTGAAACAAAGCGGAAATCAGACGCTCATCTGGCGGCATTCTCCGCGTACCGCTGAATTTTGGAAGCTGAAACAGAATCAGGCAATGCTCCCGCAGAAATGCGATACCCATACGGTCGGCGAACTCACTACCGTAAGCGGCCAGCTCGGCGCAGGGCCGCGCTTCTCACTATCAAGCCTTCACATTCAAACCCTTGACCTCAAGTTGACTTGAGCAAGCAGTCTGGATGTCGAATCTTTCAGGGCCAGCCGACTTACGTTCAAACGCCCTGTTGTGAGCGTCCCAGCCGACAGTTCTTACAGCATTACTGGAGCGATAGACCCATGGATAGTCGAAATCGAAAATTGATTCCCAGCCTGCTCAGCCCACTGATACCGATGGTGGTGCTTCTCAGCGCCTGCGGCGCCCAGGGCCATGAAGCACAAGACGCACCACCGCCACCCGCTGTGGACGTGGCTGAAGTTGCGGCCGAACCCGTCGTCGTCTGGGAATCATTCACCGGTCGCGTCGCCGCCGCGGAAACCGTCGAATTGCGGCCGCGGGTGAGTGGATACATTCAGAAGGTAGCCTTCGAGGAAGGTGAGTTGGTTAAAGCCGGTGCCCTGCTGTTCCAGATCGACCCGCGCCCCTATCAGGCTCGCGTCAATGCCGCCCGGGCGGAGTTGGCCCAGGCCCGGAGCCAATTTGAACTCGCAAGCAGCGAAGCCAAACGAACCCAATCACTGCTGAAAAGCCGCGCCGTATCCCGGGAGCTGTACGACCAGCGTCAGGCCGCCGTCGCAGGCGCCCGGGCCCACGTGGACGCAGCCAAAGCGGAGCTGGACGCCGCCGAACTGGATCTGGAGTACACCCGGGTAACGGCACCCATTAGCGGTCGCGCGGGTCGGGCGCTGGTGACCCGGGGCAATCTGGCCAGCGCCGACCAAACGCTGCTCACCACCGTCGTTTCCGTGGACCCGGTGCACGTGTACTTCGAAGCGGACGAGCGGACTGCGTTTGGCAGCCCAACCTTCTCGGCAAATGGTCGCTTCCAGAACGTGCGGGTTGAGCTGGGCGGGAGCCACTCGGCTGACCACACGGCTACCCTGGATTTTATAGACAACCGGCTCAATGCCGGCACAGGTACGCTGCAGTACCGCGCCGTACTGCCCAACCCCGACGGACGCATCAAGCCGGGCCAGTTCGCTCGCGTGGAGATGCCGGTGGCGCAATTGAACAATGCATTACTGGTGGATCGCAAAGCGGTACTGACGGATCAGGACCGGCGCTTCGTCTACGTGGTGGACGACAGCAACCGCACGGATCGACGGCAAGTCACCACCGGCCGACAAGTGGACGAGCTGGTAGTAATCCGGGGCGGACTCCGCAATGGGGACCGGGTGATCGTCAATGGGGTACAGAAGGTCATGGGCGCAGGCACAGAGGTCATTCCCCAACGGGTTGCCATGGGCAAGAGCTCCCGAGCCGCCACCGCGGTGGCAGCAGCCGCACCTTGAGGGTGTTAACACTGCGCAGGGCCGCCTGCACGATCCGGCACGATCGAAACGAAACATCGGCGAACTGAACGCTTGAACATCCAACCCGGGACAACGCAATCGCGGCAGCCAGGCTCGCTGCCGCCAGGGAACCTACTGTCATGAATTTCTCACGATTTTTTGTGGACCGGCCGATCTTTGCCGCGGTGCTGTCCATCATCATCTTCGCCGTCGGGGTGATTTCCATTCCCCAACTGCCGGTCAGTGAATACCCCTCTGTCGTGCCGCCCTCGGTGGTGGTTCGCACGGTTTATCCGGGAGCCAACCCCAAGGAAATCGCCGAAACCGTTGCAACGCCACTGGAGGAAGCCATCAACGGCGTTGAAGACCTGATGTATTTCAAGTCCGTCGCGGGTTCGGATGGGGTGCTGCAGATGATCGTGACCTTCCGCCCGGGTACCGACGCCGAAGATGCCGCGGTACGCGTGCAGAATCGCGTCAGTCAGGCCCAGGCCCGGTTACCTGAAGCGGTACGTCGCCAGGGGGTTACCACCCAGAAGCAATCACCCACCTTCCTGATGGTTGTACACCTCACCTCCCCCGGCGGCGAATACGACACGCTGTACTTGCGCAACTACGCCCGGCTCCATGTGCGGGACAGACTGGCCCGCATTCGCGGCGTTGGCGATGCGCAGATTTTTGGCGGTGGCGATTACGCCATGCGGGCCTGGCTGGACCCGGACCGCATCGCCGCCCGCAACCTGACCGCCAGCGATGTGGTCCGCGCCATGCGGGAACAGAACATTCAGGTATCCGCCGGGCAACTGGGCGCCGAGCCCGTACCCGACAGTGACTTCCTGACTCTGATCAACGCCCGCGGCCGGCTCGAAACGCCGGAGGAATTTGGCAACATCGTTCTGCGACGGGACCGCAACGGTGAGATCCTGCGGCTGAAGGATGTGGCCCGGCTGGAAATGGGCGCCGGCGACTACACCCTGCGCTCACAACTGGACGGGCAGCAGGCGGTCGCCATCGGTATCTTCGAATCGCCGGGAGCCAATGCGCTGAATATCCAGCGGCAAGTAATCGAGACCATGGACGAGCTGGCTGTTCATTTCCCCGACGGCTTGGAGTATGAGGCCGTCTACGACACCACCGTCTTCGTCAGCGACTCCATCAAGGCGGTGGTGAAGACACTGCTGGAAGCCGTGCTGCTGGTGGTGCTGGTGGTGACCCTGTTCCTGCAGACCTGGCGCGCGTCAGTCATTCCCCTGCTCGCGGTGCCGGTGTCGGTGGTGGGAACCTTTGCCGCGCTCCACCTGCTGGGCTATTCCATCAACACTCTGAGTCTGTTCGGCCTGGTGCTGGCCATCGGCATCGTGGTGGACGATGCCATCGTGGTGGTCGAAAACGTGGAGCGCAACATCGAGGAAGGCCTGAGCCCTCTGGCCGCGGCCCACCAGGCCATGACGGAAGTCTCGGGGCCCATCGTCGCCATTGGCCTGGTACTGTGCGCCGTGTTCGTGCCCATGGCTTTCCTTTCGGGCGTAACGGGGGAATTCTATCGCCAGTTTGCGGTGACCATTGCCATCTCTACCGTGATCTCCACCATCA
Organism: Gilvimarinus sp. F26214L; assembly: GCF_054401055.1. Classification (NCBI taxonomy): domain Bacteria; kingdom Pseudomonadati; phylum Pseudomonadota; class Gammaproteobacteria; order Cellvibrionales; family Cellvibrionaceae; genus Gilvimarinus; species Gilvimarinus sp. F26214L. Next base: position 79,063 of record NZ_JBTIYG010000010.1, read on the forward strand.
ACTCCCTCACCCTGTCGCCGGCTCTGGCGGCCATGCTGCTCAAGCCCCATGCTGCGCCCAGGGATCGTCTGACCCGCACCATCGACTGGGCTTTCGGTTGGGTGTTCCGGCCCTTCAATCGCTTCTTCAACACCAGTGCCGAGAAATACCAGGGCGGAGTATCCCGCTCCCTGCGTCGGCGCGGCGCAGTGTTTGCGGTGTATGCCGTTCTGCTCGCGAGCACCGGGTTGATGTTCAAGGTGGTGCCGCCCGGATTCATCCCTGTGCAGGACAAGCTTTACCTGATGGCCGGTGTCATCCTGCCGGAGGGGGCCTCATTGGAGCGCACCGATCAGTTGCTGCAACAGGTCACCCGCATCGCCAGGGAAACAGAAGGCGTAGAGCATGCAATCGCCTTCCCCGGCCTGAATGCCCTGCAGTTCACCAACACCTCCAACACCGGGGTTGCGTTCTTCCCGCTCAAACCATTCAGTGAGCGCAGCCGCAGCGCCGAACAGATCAACGCTGAAATCAATGAAAAAATAGGCGCATTGAAGGAAGGGTTTGCGTTCTCGATGATGCCGCCGCCCATCCTGGGTCTCGGCACTGGAGCCGGCTACCAGATGTTTATCGAGGACCGCGGCAACCTGGGTTACGGCGCACTGCAGGACGCCGTTACCCAAATGCAGGACAAAGTCGGGCAAACCCCCGGAATGTTTTTCCCGATCACGAGCTATCAGGCCAACGTGCCACAACTGGATGCGGAGATTGATCGGCTCAAAGCCAAGGCGCAGGGCGTTCCGCTGACGGAGCTTTTCGATACCCTGCAAACCTACCTGGGCTCCACCTACGTGAATGACTTCAACCGCTTCGGCCGCACCTGGCAGGTGATCGCCCAGGCGGATGCACCTTACCGGGACAGTGTTGCGGACATCGCCCGGCTGCGCACCCGCAACGATCAGGGCGAGATGGTGCCCATCGGGTCCATGGTCAGCATTCGCGAGACCTTCGGCCCGGATCCGGTGATGCGCTACAACGGCTACCCCGCCGCGGACCTGGCCGGCGAGGCGGACCCGCAGGTGCTGTCTTCGGCGCAGGCCATGAACACCCTGAGCGCACTGGCGGCGGAAGTACTGCCGCCGGGGATGGAGTTCGAATGGACCGATCTGAGTTACCAGCAGGCCACCCAGGGCGATGCCGCTCTGGTGGTGTTCCCGCTGGCCATCCTGCTGGTGTTTCTTGTGCTCGCAGCATTGTACGAAAGCTGGACGCTGCCGCTGGCGGTAATCCTGATCGTTCCCATGTGCATGCTGTCCGCACTGCTGGGGGTCTGGTTTGGCGGCGGCGACAATAACATTTTTGTGCAGGTGGGCCTGGTGGTGCTCATTGGCCTGGCGTGCAAGAACGCCATCCTGATCGTGGAGTTCGCCCGCGAACTGGAATTGCAGGGCAAGGGAGTGGTGGAAGCGGCTCTGGAAGCGTGCCGCCTGCGGCTGCGGCCGATCATCATGACTTCCATCACCTTTACGGCCGCTGTGGTTCCGCTGGTCATCAGCAGCGGCGCCGGCGCCGAGGTCCGTCAGGCCCTGGGCACGGCCGTATTCGCGGGAATGATCGGAGTTACCTTGTTCGGCCTGTTCCTGACTCCCGTCTTTTACGTAGCCTTGCGCACGCTGTCCGGCAGCAAGCCGCTGAAAAGCCATGGGGCAGCTACGCAGTCCGAAGCCGACGCGGGGATGGCCCTCCCGGAAACGTCAACGTGAGTCGTCATGCAGCGCCGGTGATGCCGACGAGGATCAACCCGTCGAGTTATCTTCTAGGGTAGCGATCTCATCTTCCGCATCAGCGAGCTGTTGCTCCGTCGCGGCGAGTTGGTCTTCCAGGCAAGGGGACCATTGGCTCTCCGCCAATGATCCCCTGTTGTTGCGATTAGCTTCGACCATCGCTTTTGATTTTCACAGTAGTCCCATCAGGGGCCTGAGGGCGTCGGGACAATGGTGTAGTCGGCAGCCGCGTCTTTAGTCTGGCCGCCAAGGACGACGCTGTGGGCTCCTGAAGCAGTGTTGCCCTTGCCACCAACCACGACGCTTCGTGTACCGCTGGCTATGTTTGCCTCACCGCCGACGATGATGGAGTAAGTGTTGCTGGTGGTGTTATTGAAGCCGCCGCTGATGCTGTTCTGGTCACCGGTTGCCAGATTGTCCAGTCCGCCGCTAACGCTCGAAGCGGTGCCTTCGGCTGTATTCAACTTGCCACCACTGACGCTGCTTTGCTGCCCACTGGCACGGTTGCCGTGGCCGCCGCTGACACTACTGTTCGGCCCCGAGGCAAAGTTTTCGATACCTCCGGCCACAGTGGCGTTACCGCTGTTGATGGTATTGTTTCGCCCGGCCACAAAGCCACCATATTGGGAGTAGTTGTGGGAGGGGCCCACGATGAGATTGTGTGAACCGGTTTTGTAGTCCTTGCTCCACTCGTAGCCGTTATATTCACAATCGGACTCGATGAGATAAGCCCCGTTGGTACAGGAAAACCCCGAGCTATCTGCTTCGTTGTAGCCAACGATGAGGTTGCCCAAGCCATTGGGCGCGGCCTCAGTTTCCCCGCTGCCACTGACGACCTGAACATTCACTCCGGTGAACCGGATTGTGGTTCCGCCCGGCACATATGGATCGGGAATAACCTCTACAAAATCGTCCAGAGCGGAAGATCCGGGTCCGCCGGTTTCCAGCGCAGCGACTTCGGCCTCCAGGCCCGCAACTTCTGCCTCAAGGTCCTCGATGCGAGCCAAACGGTCGTCCAATATGGCTCCCTGTTCCTCAATCTGCAGCAAGGCGGCATTCAGAGCCTCAGCCAGTGCCTGGAAGTTCGCGTTCACCTCCGCAGCTACCGCGGGGTCGCCTGCGGCGAACTGGTGGGGGATACTGACTTCGGCGTTCAGGAATGGGCTCGCCGTAACGGCGAGCGCACCGAAAAACAGTGTACGAATTCGTTTACCCATGACGTGTTCTCGTTCGGTTTTTGTTTCGATTTGAAGCAAGAGCCGGCCGGACCGGGCCCTGCAGTTTCCACGGTTCAAATGTCGATCAACCCCAGCTTCCTTCGTCCCAGCGCATCTCGTCCCAAACCTGGCTGTCCGTAGCAGCCGGGTCCCCGTCCGGGGGGGAGTCGGCGTTGGCTGGCGGCGCACCACTGGAACTGGAACCGCCTCCTCCACCGCAACCGGCGATGGCGAGAGCAAGCAGGAGTACGGTAATTTGCACTTTCATAATATTTTCCTGGTTCAGAGTGGAAAGACTCGGGAGGAACTGCGGGCAAGATTAGGAGAACTCAGGCGCCATGCCTATCGGGCAAATGCAGTACATGAGTCATGCAGACCACGCCACTCGTCGCCTCCCGGCTCCGCCCAAGGGGTGTTCTGGCGCGTGTTTTCACATGGGGAATCAGATGGTTTAGAATGCCGACGAGGCTTTATGACAGGCTTGACTCCCACGGAGGACCGCCATTCCGGTGGCAAACGGACATGGACAAAGAACTCAGCGAGTTTTTGCTGGACGTACACGACGCCAGCATGAGGCTTTCCGCAGAAGCCTTCCAAAAGAGCACGCTCTCGAAGCTGCGCGAGTACATCGACTTCGACTTTGCGATCTGGGGCGGCGGAGACGGGCTCGAGCGCAACCTCCATACCGCCACAGTCCTGGACCAGACCGATACCCTTTTTGAGACCTGGGAGCCGGTCAAGTCCGAGGACAAATTTGCGGACCTCGTTATCAGCAACACGGGGCGAACCTGGTCCCTGAGCCAGGTCCCCGAGGTGCAGAAGACCCGTGCTTTCAACGAGCACTGGAGCCTCTATCGCGCCCAGCAGATGATCTCCACCATGCAGACGGACCCGGACACGGGGCTCTACGTCTTCGTGACGCTGGCCCGTGATCAGGCGCGAAGCCCTTTCACGCCGGACGAAATGCGCTTCAAGAATCTGATCACCCAGCACCTTTTTCTGGCCGCGCGCCATAACGACCAGCATTACTTGAGCGGCTTTGGCGCCCCGGTTGCACTGGTCGACCGTCGCGGCTTGCTCCATGGTGCTGTGGCGGACTTTCGAGCCCTGGTCGCGGCGGAATGGGGACGCAGCGGGCACTCTCAACTTCCCCTAGCGGCCACGCGAGCGCTGTGGCAATTCGGTGCGTATCAGGGGCGAACGATTCAGCTGGAGGCCCGGGCCGCCGGGCAACGTTTAGTGGTATCAGCGCAGCCGCGCATTCTGACCCGGCTCAGCGAACGAGAACTGGAAGTTGCCTGGGCATACGCCTCCGGTAAAAACCACAAAGATGTGGCGAAAGCACTCGATATATCTCCCGCAACGGTGCGGACCCACCTGGGCCGGATTTATCAAAAGCTGAACGTTAAAGACAAGGGCGCCCTGGCGTTGTGGCTGAAGGACCACGGCTGACCCCGATACGGGCAGCCTGTTAGATGTCGCGCCCCCGGTTGACCTGCTGGGACATCTGCATGGTTTCGTGGTGCTCCATGCTCAGCAGCTCTTCCAATACCTCCTGCTCCTCGGGGATGGTCGAACGGCCTACCAGATAGCGGTACAGATCGATCACCTCGTTTTGCATCGCAAACACCTCGTCGGCAATGGCGTCGTAACTCATGGATGCATAAGGCCGCCGGCAGACCTCGTGGATGTCCACGGGCGCGTGCAGTTCATAATCGTAAACCATCGTGTGCAGCGCTTTCGGATCCGCCTGCTCCTCAAAACCGGCCACCATCCTCGCCAGCCTCGCTTCGTGGTGCTTCAGATAGTCCAGCAACGCTCGTGACCGCTCTTCCGGGTGCTCCTTCAGCGCCATGCCGAAGCAGCGGGACAAGTTGCGGTGCACGTCTTTGGTCCAGTCGACCAGCGACCCGATGGATTCGATCTTCATACCGTCCTCCGTGACCGATACCCGCCGCCTGGCTGGTATCACCTGTTTGCTGAAATAGACCATCGAGCTGCGTCCCGGTTCTGGGCGCTCACGCACTGCCCCTGGTTCAGCCCGTGCTTTTTCGCCCATGCTCAACCGGTTGACTACCGGTCGTTCAGCCCCTTCCCCTCCATGATTCCGGGTATACACTTTTCGATCCGGGAGGTCCGGGTCGCCGACTGTTTGGCACCAGAGAAGTGCAGCACATAGCCCCGCTGCCGCCCGGGCGTTAAGCGTTCGAAGGCTTCCTTCAGTTCAGGGAGTTCCGCCAGTTTGTTCTTGAACTCGTCGGGATACTCGAGTTCTCGCTTCTCCCGGAAGTCCACCTTCATGCCGGATTTCTCCACCTCAACCGCCTGCTCGATATAGGTGATCAGGGTAGGCTCCATCTCTTGAATCCGGTCGGCCCCGGTGAAGCGGATCTGGCGCATGGCCTGGGAATGCTCGCCGGGGGTCACCAGCACTCCCGCAGGGTCCTTGAGCAAGGCGCCCTTGAAGAACCCAAGCGCGCAGTACGGCTTCAAACAGAAGATCGCCACGACGTTACCTCCCTGAAACGTGTAACAGAGTTTCCCCCACTTGACCTCCTCGGTCAGGTTGCGGCCAAGAATGATGGCTCGCAACATCTTTCGTTCCTCGTGCCAGTTGGACTGGCTGAGGAGTGCTTCAACTTTTGAATCCAGGCTCTTCATGTTTGTGTAATCTCCCTCCGGTCATGATCGTCCACCCTGTCAGGTTCATGATTCCACAGCGGACCATCCAGAACCGCCCGCCTTTTCGCAGTTTAACGGAAACCCTCCTGAGAACATCACCTGTTCAATTGCTGCTTCGAGCCGCCGGTGTAGCTCCTTGCCGGGCTGATTTTGTCACGGCAGGCTGGAGACCATGGACCGGGGTGTAGCTTGAACCTGCAAGCTTCCTCGAAAAATGTGGGGTTGTTATACTCCGAAGCAGGATTTGCCTAACCCGTCTTTGGAGACCTCATGAACATTTCTTTACGATCTTTCAAAAAATCCGTTTTCCTGGCAGCAATGGCCTTGCTTCTGGCCAGTTGCGCCAGCAATTCCGTCAAGCCGCTGCCCACTGACGTTAGCAGCGGTGAAGTCAATGCGCGGACTTACTTCTTCGAGGAAGCCGGCAAGGACATGAGCTATGCCTTGTATGTTCCCAGCACCTACGACGGCTCCAGTGAAACACCGTTGGTTGTCCTGCTGCACGGGCTCACCAGCAACCCGGATGCGGTTATTGGATATGAGGGTCTTACAGAGCAGGCGGAAAAACACGGCATGATCGTTGTTGCACCCTTCGGTTATAACGAGGGCGGCTGGTACGGTAGCCGAGGGCACGGAAACGATTTCGGGATGAAAACCGCCAACATGTTCACCGAAGGCGCCCCGGAAAACCTCGGCGAGTTGAGCGAGCTCGACGTGCTGAATGTTATGGAAATCATTCGCGAAGAATTTGCGATCGATAACGATCGCACCTACCTGATGGGCCACTCCATGGGCGGCGCCGGCACTCTCTACCTGGGAATCAAATACAGCGACCAGTGGGCGGCGCTTGCGCAAATGTCACCGGCCGTGTTCGGTGGCCCGCGAGGTTCCCTCGACAACATAAAGAACGTGCCCATCTTGACGGTTCAGGGCGATAAGGACGAGCTTGTACCGGTCGCCATGGTAAGAGAACTGATGACCAGCTTCGACGGCGCCGGCCTGACCAGCAAATACATTGAGATCCCCGATGGCGATCACGTCCGCGTGATCGCACGCAATCCGGAGTTGATGGCCGAGGTATTCAACTTCCTGGCGGGGCATAGCCGATAATCGATTAGCGTTCCGGTTGGTTGACGGCGCCTGCTTGCGGTGAGGCAAGCAGGCGCATATAGGAAGCCTGCCGTCGGCCTTGGGACCCGCTGTACACCTCAAGGCCAGGCTCTTTTTTCCATTCAGGAAGATTTTCCAGGTAATGCGGTAATCCTGATCTTCCACAAACACCGCCTGCCGATTGTGCCCGCGTTAAACAATGTGCTGCGGCAACCCAGATACAATGACTCTTGCCCGCCTTGGCATCATCTCCTTACTTTTCCCTTCGTTTTTTTCGCTGACTCCGATGCGTTCTGAGGGGAATGGAGTTCTGTTCCCATTTGATTTTCCGGTCCCCCCTTCCCAGTGATTTATCAGGGAAGTGTTTGGCGCACATAACCACGGGCGAAGGGAAAATGCGAACGTCGGGTAATCGCCCGGCCAGGTGGGAGCAAGTTTGGAGCGAGATGCGCTGAACGGGACCCGTGAACGTGGGGACCACAATCACCAGTCCAGATACACGTCCTTCGGGTCGAACCGGTAGTCCAGTTGGAGGGCCGCCTTGTGGCGGCGGGTGGCGTTGAGCTGGCGTTGGGCGCTCAGGGACCAGAGTGGAATCCTGTCGTTGGCCAGCTGGAAGCCGCTGCGTTTCAGCTCCGCCGCAATGGCGCGGCGGGCGGCGACGGCCTGCTCGGGGCGGTGGTAGGGGCCCTGCTGGGTGATGCGGTCCGGGTCGGCGCCCCGGCGGCCGCTCATGGCGACCAGCGAGACCGTTTGGTCAGGGTCGCGGCGGATGTGGAACTCCACATGACGGTCGTCCGGACCGTCGAGAATTAGGGGCGCGGGATCCGCGGGGAGACTGAGGTCGTAGCGCAGGCGCATGGGCGGTGCCGCACTCAGCAGCCCTCGAGTGTGCTCACCACGTCACGGAAGGTTTCGCGGTTGGATTCGTTGAGGTTCATCAGGATTTGATGGGCTTCGAGCACGCGTTCTTTGGCGGTGCTCTCATCGAGATCCGTGGCGTTGAGATGGCGGCACGGTTTGCCGCAATCGTGGCGCTCGTGAATGATCTCGAAGATATCCTCGAATCCCATGGTTTCCAGCAGGCGGTCGACGGTAGGGTTGGTGGAGAAGACCACCGGTGTCATGTCGCAGCGGTCCCGGGAGAGAATGGCGATCTTGGCCATCAGCCCCAGAGTGGTGCTGTCGATGGCGCTGGCTTCGGTGAGGTCGAAAACGATGGAACAGAAGTGGTTGTTCTTGAAGACGGAGTCGATGAACTTATCGAAGGATACGCACAACGTGAGTCGTACATCCCCCACCATTTTGATTACGTGGGTATTGTCGGAATCAGCGACGAGAATCTGTCCGGGCTGCATCTCAATGCCCTCGCGTTACCATCAGAATTGCGATGTCGTCGGGGGGTTCGGAAGTCTCTCCAAGCCCCAGTGATTCGCAAATTGCCTCAAAACTCATGTTGCCACCAATTTTAGACAGCTTTTCCAACAAAAGTGCCTCTCGCTCCTGCAAGCTGTCCGCCTCCAAGAGCTCCAGCACGCCATCGGAACAGATCACCAAAGTGAATTTTTCCGGCAGCTCCAGTTCGTACACGTCCCACTCGACGTCGCTGAAAATTCCCAGCGGTTTACCTCGGCCTTCCAGGTAGCGGGCGCCCTCGTCGGTGACAAGAATCGGCATCGGCAAATGTCCACCTACAGCATAGCTCATCCTGTGGGTTTTGCTGTCGATGGTGCCCTGGAAGGAAGTCAGGTGATTGTTCAGTCGACTTGCAATCAGCTCCCGATTGATTCCCTGCAGCAGCAGATTCGGCCCGCGATCAAAAACGTTCTCGCGCCCTTTGTCAACGAATATCGTCTTGTCGCGCATCAGGTGGCGCACGAGATACTTCAGCCATATTGTGACGAAGGCGGACGAGGCGCCGTGGCCACTGACGTCGGTGAGATAAAAGCCAAAGTAGCGATCGTAGATGAATGCGTAATCAATGCAATCCCCGCTCAAATACAAGGAGGGATGTATATAACGGGAAATTTTATAGCCAGCCCTTTTTAGAGGACTAGGAGGTAACAACCGCTCCTGAACCTGGCGGCCCGCTTTCTGGTCGCGCTCGATAATTTGCAGGTTGCGGGAGAGCTCGGCATTCTTTTGTTCCAGCTCTTCGCGGTAGCGACGATTCTCCGCCAGCAGATCACAGTGCTCCAGCCCCTGGCGGACGGCGTGTTCGAGCACCTCCATATCCGCTACGGGTTTGATGAGGTAATCGCTGGCGCCCAGGCGCAGGGCCTCCACCACATCATCCATGACTCCAACGCCGGAGATGACGATGACAGGCACTTCCGGGCACGCCTCATGGACCTCCTTGAGCACGTCCAACCCGCTCATGTCGGGCATCATCAGATCGCAAAGAACGATTTCCGGGTTTTCGCTATGGAAGATAGCCAGGCCTTCGGCGCCATTGGACGCTTCGAGGACGAGATAACCGCTGTCCTCCAGGTAGGCCGCCACGTTTTGGCGGACGATTTTGTCATCGTCGATAATGAGTAGTTTGCGCGCGGCCATCAGATACCCGCGCCCGAAGAAATAAGTGAGGGAAACACTCGCCGTGAATGTCTCGAACGGAGCAGAACGGCTCGCGCATTCCCGCTTAACGGTGCGCTAGCAGATTCGGTCGCGGACAAGTGAAGGCAGGAAAAGGCGGCGCCTTTCCCCCAACGTCGCAAAACGCCTTGGTGGTCCAGAATCAGGTGAATCATTCGAGCCGGAAACCAATCAATAATTGCTCGTTGTGTGGGGAAATGGGCCGGAATTCAGGGCGGTAACACTACTCCTTTATGTAGGGCTTCGCAATAAGACGCAGCGATCCGCAGGCGCAAAAAAACGCGGTATTGGGTAAACTGCAACGACACGGGCGTAACGGCTGAGTTTGGTGGCGCCGCAGCCCAGAATCCTGGACAGTCACGGGAAACAACACTTTGCCCCGGACCGGCACGGGAACAGCTCAGAGCAACAATAATAAAGAGGCGAGTGAGTCCAAAGATGGATAACACCACTGAAAACGACCAGAACAAGCGAAGTTTTACGCGCCTTCAGGTGGATACACCGGCGGAACTGAAAGTGCAGGAAACGGGGGAACACCTGTACGGCATCTGTCGCGACCTCAGCGGCGGGGGGATGCTGATCGAGGTCGCGCTCCCGGAGAGCGGAGCGCAGCTTCGGGCCGGCGGAATAATGGAGGTGCGGCTGGCTTCTCACTGGAACGGCAGCCCCATGCTGAGTGCCCGGGCCCGGGTGGCACGGGTAACGCCCAGCGACGGTCGCTGGGTGCTGGGGCTGGAGATACTGGAGATTCTGGACTGAAAGCCAGAGATTGATCAGCGACGGCTTACTCGAAGTCGGAATCGAAGTCCGAATCGTCGTCGTACTCGTAGTCGGACTCGTAGTCGTCCCCAAAATCGTCAAAGTCCCCGAAGTCGTCCTCTACCTGCCCGTCGTTGATGAGGTAGCCGCGACGCTGTAGAAAAGCCTCCCGGAAAAAGCTGTAGCGATCGCCGCTCACCAACGCCTCCGCCTCCAGGAGCCCGGCCCGGGTATCGAGGAAGTTCATTGCCCAAAGGCTGTTGCGGGTGGCAGTGTGGTCCACCTCATCGATCGGGTTGGTCACCCAGTCAACAGGCAGAGCACCAGCATCCCGGATGGTGCTGGGGCCGAGGAATGGAAGTACGACGTAGGGGCCACTTTGTACACCCCAGGTCGCCAGGGTCTGACCGAAGTCCTCCCCTTCGCTCTTGGGCAGATTCATGTGCCGGGCCACATCAAAGATCCCGGCCAGACCCAGTGTGGAGTTGATGAGGAAGCGGCCCGTGTCGTTGCCGGCCTGCTTCCACTTCCATTGCAGGATGTCGTTGAGGACGTTGCGCACTTCCAGCAGGTTGCCGAAGAAGTTGCTCACGCCCTGCTCCACCGGGTCCGGCGTGATCTTGACGTAGCCTTGGGCAACGGGTTTGAGCACCCAGCGGTCGGCAGTCTCGTTGAAGGCAAAGACCTTGCGGTTGAATCCCTCCCAGGGGTCGGGTACCGGCTCTTCTTCCTGCCCCCAGGCCGGCAGCGCCAGAGCGCCCATCATCAGCACGCACAGGAGGCCCTGCCCCAGTCGCTCAGTCATCGATCTTCCCCTCGGCGTTCATTCGACGGAGTGCTCCGCCTAAAGCCGGAAAGTATGGCCTTTTGCGCCTGGGATGTGAAGGGTGAAGGGCGTGGGATGGTACCTGGGCCGCGAAGAGAGTGGGTGCGATCTTCGAGATGGTGTTGGGTTACGCTGCGCTAACCCAACCTACGTATGGAGGGGTGTGGGGGGGGTAGGTTGGGTTAGGCCGGAGGCCGTAACCCAACATTGCTCACGCTCTAGAAGACGAACTGAACGCGCGCGCGCAACTCATCGCCTTCGAAGTCGGTGCTGTCTTCCTCACCGGTCATGTAGCTGAGTCCCAGGCGGACGTTGTTGTTGGCATAGTAGTTAACGCCAAAGGTGGTCTGGTTGCCCTCTACGGTTGCCAGGCCCACGTCGGAGTATCGGCCATCGCCGTCCTCATAGCGCAGAATCACTTCCCAGGCGCCGCTGGCTGCGGCCGGCTTGACCCGCTTGAATACACCGTCCCGGTAGGGTCGGGTTTCACCGGTGATGATCCAGCCGGCCTGCAGGTAATAACCGTCACGATCCACGTCGCCGAAGTCGCCACTTACTTCAGAGTCGAAGTATTCGGCCTGGGCGTGAAAGGGACCGGTCGTCAGACCCAGTTCCAGGTTGTAGGCTTCCACGTCCTCGGTGGTGGTCGGGACGTTGTCTACGTCTGCGTCACGGGTGGTAAAGCCGGCGCCCAGATGGAGCACCATGTCGTCGGACAGGATCGGCGCGAAGGTTGCGCGCCCGGTGAACGCGGTATCGCCGAAGTCGTTACTGCCATTCCCGTCGGCTTCGAACACGCCCACGCCGTAGGTCCAGTTGGCCCCCTTACCATGCAACTGAACGCCGCCGCTGCGGCCAGGAGTGTACAGCTCGCTCATGGCCGAACGTTCCAGCGCTGAGGTATCGTTGCCGCTGGTCAATGTCTCCAGGCCGAAGGGTTCCTTCTGCTTGCCCACGGTGATGTTGGCCAGATTGCCAAAGCCGGTATAGCGAACGTACAGGTCTTCCGCATCGCCACCGCTGGCACCCTCGTTTTCGGCGATATTGAACTGGGCCTTGTAGGTCCAGTCCCCGTAGTGCCCCTGAACAAACAGGCGTGCCCGGCGGACATCCAGGTCATCGTTGTCGATGCCGTAGTCTTCAGCTTCCGTCGCGTCGTAGTCCCATTGGATACGGCCACCCAACTGCACCGAGGCCTGGCCATCAGAGGTGGCGGCTTTCAAACCACCATTGGTGCTGAGTTCAATATCCGAACCCTCGGTGGTGACAGTGCCCGCCTGTGCGGTAGTCGCGACAGCGGCAATAGCCAGAGGCAGCAGTGCTTTTTTCATCTCTTCTTTCTCCTGATTAACACGATATGGATCGAACGAATTTTCGGCCCGATTTAACGCAGCCTTAATATTTGGACCCGGCGTGGCGATTACACGCTTTGGCTGGTCGCCCGAGCAGTTCAGGCGCAAATTTTCGGTGCGGAGTATTGCAGCTTTATTACATTTTTAACAGAACAGCCACAAAAGAGACTTTTATCTGCAAATTAATTGTCATTTTTTGTGTGGTGTTAAAAGGGTTCGCCCCGCTCGTACGCTCGCGAAGAAAAAAGATGAAGGAAGGTCGTACAATTCTCAGGCAGCGTGGGCGAGCCCGTTTTCGAGGTTCTGCATCCAGTCGAGCAACTGGGTAAAGTGATCGTCACAGGACTGGGGATGCAGCAGCAGTTCACGGCGGGAGTAGTTGCGCAGATTGCCCCCCTGCTTCCCCACCCCCATCAGGCGCGCGTCGTGGTCAGGCAACTCGGCGAGCCAGCGGCGGGTGTCGGCGATGTTGCCCCACTGGCCCTTTTGCAGGCTGGCGAAATAAAGACTGGGTGGCAGGGACGCACTCTGGAGGGCCTCGGCATAATCCTGGCCCTGGGAATCACTCCAGGAATCGGATTGCCAACGGGACCAGTCACGCAACACTGGCAGCGATTCCCGACACCGGGATTTTCCCGCTAAAAGAGCGGGGCAGACGTAACCGCGCAACGAAGCCAGGGGGCGGACCAGGGGTGAGCGGAGCGCCGGATTGCGGGTGGGCGAACGGCGGGCAGCGGAAAAATGCACCATGCCCAGAACGCGCTCCCGGTCCTCGTGGCGAAGCCAGGCCACCATCAGCAGCAGACTGCCAAGCCCGTGCCCCAGCCAGAAGGCGTTGGCCCCGGCGCGCAACTCGGAGAGCTTGCGCAAATGAGCCGGCAGATCCTCCTCCAGCAGGGCATCAAGCCCCCAACTCGAACCGCGGCGGGTCGCCGGCCAACTGCCGCCTTTGCCGCGCAACTCGGGCAGGAAAACGTCGTAGCCCTGGCTCGCGAGGAAGTGCGCGAGTCCGCCCTCCCCCTCCCCCGGCACGAAGATGTCCGTGGTCTCGAGGAAGTCCGGCAGCATCAACACCGGGGTTCCCGGCTGGCCGCTCTCGCGGGTACAGCGCCGCAGTTCCAGCTGATGATCCCCGGAGTTGACGATGTAGGATTGGATGCGCAGGCGGATGCCTCGCCAGGTGAGCGCTTTCATAGGCCAATCATGGGGGAAAACACGGCCGCTGTACACCGCCAGTGCGGCGTGCCACCCCAATTATCCGGGCCGGTTCACTCTCTGGCCGGTCCTGGGTCACGGACCGGGCGCGGAACCGGTTGTCCCGTCAGGCAACCTTCTCCCACTGTTTTTCCAGGCGCTTGGCGGAGACGGGGATACTGGTCTTCATGGGCTGGGCGAACAGCGAGAGGCGGAACTCCTCCAGCATCCAGCGATAGGTGGTGAGCTCCGGGTTACGCCAGAAGGGATACTCGTCGCCCTCCTGCCAATACTCCGCCATGCGGTCCAGAAACGGTTGCAGTTCCTCCTGCCGCGCCAGGTCCTTCTGCACCTGGGCATCGGATTTTTCAATCCGCGCCTTGATGCCCCGCAGGTACGGAGGGTATTGCTGAAGCCACTGCCCCGGGGTGTTGAACAGGAAGCCGGGCCGGGTGAGCTGTTGCACCTGCGCCCCCACGTCCTTGCGGATGCTTTGGAACAGGGGCTTGTCCGCGCGGGCCGCCAGCAGGGATTGAACCTCCAGCAGAATGTCGGCGATGGTCAGCAGCAGCTTTTCCAGTTCCTGAACACGGCCGGTAAAGCCCTGGCGGCAGCGTTCCACCCGCTCCTCAAAGTCCGCCTGGCTGCGGGGCAACTCCCCGCTCCCGTGATCGAGGCCGAGCTGCTTGATCGCCGTGAGGATCAAATCGTCGCGCAGCTTTTCCGGCTGGCCGAACGCGGTCAGTCGCAACCCCATGTTCTTGCCTTTGAGCAGGTTTTTGCTTGCGTATTTGACACTTTGCCTGAGGGTCAGGGCGATCAGCCGGGCTATGCCCCTTGCGCTCATATAACGCGCGCGTTCCGGGTCGTCCAGCACCTGCAGGTCCACCGCGTCCCCGCAGTCCACCAGCGCCGGAAAGCCCACGGTGGTGCCGCCATCCTTTTTCAGATGGATGTTCTCAGGCAATTCACCGAAGTCCCAGGCCGTGATGTCGCTGCGCTCCACGGACTCGCCGGCGTCCCGCAGACTCTCCTGCAAACGGTCCCGGTACCCGGCCAGAAGCTGCGCCAGATCGCGACTGGAATCCACCACCTTGCCCCGCTCGTCCAGCACCTGGATGTTGAACTGGTAGTAGGGGTCGAGCCGGACTTCGCCCCAGCATTCAGCGGGCACGTCCACCCCGCTGATCCTTTTCAGAGCGCGACCCAGAGCAGCGGAGAGCGGCTCATCGGCCACCTCCATAAACCGCAGTGCGCGATCCACATTGTCCGGCACCGGCACAAAATGCTTGCGCCATTGACGTGGCAGGCCCTTCACCATCTGGACGCATTTCTCCCGCAGCATGCCGGGCACCAGCCACTGTAAACGGTTCTCCGGCAGCAGGTGCAGGTTATGAATGGGCACCTGCAAACTGACCCCGTCTTCCTGTTGACCCGGCGAGAACTGATAGCGCAGCGGGTAATGCAGGCCCTGCCACTCCAGTTCGTCGGGAAACTGCGCTTCCGTTACATCGATCGCCACGTTCTGCATCAGCAGATCGCGGGGAATGTGCAGCAGATCCGGCGTCTCCCGTTCCGCTTGCTTGCGCCAGCTTTCGAACCCTTTCAGGTTGACCACATGGGGCGGGACCCGCTCGGCAAAAAACTCGAAGATCTCCCGATCCTCGGCCACAATGTCGCGGCGGCGGGACTTGGCTTCCAGTTCCAGCAGTTCCGCCAGCAAGGCCTTGTTGTGTCGGAAAAAAGCCGGCTCTTTTCCCGCGGGGGCCTTGTAGCGCGCCTCCACCAGCGCAGCCTGGATGAATATGTTGCGCGCTTCGTGCGGATCGATGCGGCCGTAATTCACGCGGCGCTTCTCCACCAGCACCAGTCCGTAGAGCGTGACCCGCTCGAAGGCCATGACCTGTCCCCGGCGCGCGTCATAGTAGGGTTCGTAGTGATGGCGCTTCACCAGGTGATTGGCCGCGTCCAGCAACCACTCCGGCTCCACCTTGGCGACGGTGTGGGCGTAGAGTTTGGTGGTTTCGATCAGCTCACTGGCAATAATCCACTTGGGGCTTGCCTTGAACAGGGACGAACCGGGAAAGATGGAAAACTTCCGGTTGCGAGGGCCCAGGTACTGCCGCTCTTCACTGAGCGTACCGATGTTGCCGAGCAGGCCGGTGATAAGCGCCCGGTGCAGGCTCTCGAAAGAGGCGGGCTCGCTGTTTTCCCGCAGGCCCATGTGGCGAGTGGTGGTGCGCAGTTGGTAATGCAGGTCACGCCATTCGCGCAGCCGCAGAAAGGAGAGGAACTCCTTCTTGCACAGGTTTCGAAACTGGTTCTGGCTCAGGTCCTGGCGCTTTTCCTCCACGTAGTTCCACAAATTGATGAAGGCGAGAAAGTCGGAATTGGGCTCCCAGAAGCGGCGGTGTTTCTCATCGGCCGCCTGCTGCTTGTCCGCCGGTCGCTCCCGGGGATCCTGGATCGTGAGCGCGCTGACAATGATCAGCATTTCGCGCAGGCACCCCTGTGCTCCCGCTGCAACACACATTCTTGCAAAGCGCGGGTCCACGGGCAGTTGCATCTGCTGGCGACCAAGCGCTGTCAGTTGGCCCCGCGAGTCGAGAGCCTGAAGTTCTTCCAGCAGCTTGTAACCGTCATTGACCAGGCGCTTGTCCGGCGTATCCACAAAGGGGAAGTCGCGGATCTCGCCCAGCCGCAGTTGTGCCATTTGCAGGATGACGCTGGCCAGGTTGCTGCGCAGTATTTCCGGTTCGGTAAACTCCGGGCGCGTGTTGAAATCGCTTTCTTCGTACAGGCGGATGCACACACCATTGGAGACCCGCCCGCTGCGCCCCTTGCGCTGATTGGCACTGGCCTGGGAGATGGGCTCGATGGGCAGCCGCAACACCTTGGTCTTGTAGCTGTATCGGCTGATGCGCGCGTAGCCCGGGTCGATCACATAACGGATACCGGGAACCGTAATCGACGTTTCCGCAACGTTGGTGGCCAGCACCACCCGCCGCCCCCGGTGGCCGTGAAAGACCCGGTTCTGCTCCGCCAGGCTCAGGCGGGCGTAAAGGGGCAGCACTTCCAGATGGGGAATTTTTGCCTTGCGAATGGCGAGTGCTGTTTCGCGAATGTCCCGCTCGCCACTGAGAAACACCAGAAAGTCGCCACTGTGGCTGCTCTCTTCCGCCAGCGCGTCCTGAATGGTGCTGACGATGGCTTCCACCATGTCCTCGTATTCCTGCACCGGCCGGTAGTACACATCCACCGGATAGGTGCGACCGGAAACCTGGACCACCGGCGCATCATCGAAATGCCAGGCCAGGCGCTCCACGTCGATGGTGGCCGAGGTAATGATGACCTTGAGATCCGGACGCCGGGGCAGGAGCCGTTTGAGATAGCCGAGAAGAAAATCGATGTTGAGGCTGCGTTCATGGGCCTCGTCAATAATCAGCGTGTCGTAACGCAGCAGGTCCGGGTCATTCTGGATCTCGGCCAGCAGGATGCCGTCCGTCATCAGTTTAACGTGAGTGTTCTCGTTGCTGTGATCCGTAAAGCGCACCTGATAGCCCACGGATTCGCCCAGCGGGACCTGCAACTCCTCGGCGATGCGCGTAGCAACAGTGCGCGCGGCGATTCGCCGCGGCTGGGTGTGGCCGACCATCCCATGGATGCCCCGCCCCTGTTCCAGGCAGATCTTCGGCAGCTGGGTGGTTTTACCGGAGCCGGTTTCACCGGCAACGATGATGAGCTGGTTTTCCGCCAGGGCGGCGGCGATGTCGTCCCGCTTTTGGGAGACCGGCAGCTCGTCGGGAAAGGAGATTGCGGGCAGACGACTCCGTCGCTCCTCCACCCGGCGGACGGATTTGTCGAGCAACTGCCGGACACTGTCACGCAGGCGATCCGCGGGCTTGCCCTGGGCTTCACGCCGGGAGACCTGCTGCAGCTTCTTCTCGAGGTGCGGGCGATCCGCCAACAGGCAATTGTGAATCGGAAAGTTCGTTGACGGCATGGGGACGGAAGGACGAGAACAACCAAACGGACCGGGGACTGGAACCTGCCCCGCGCGATTGCGCCCGATTATACAGACTGAAGCCGGGAAAGCGAGTCAGCGCCGCAAACGGGCGCGCAACGTTCACCGAGCCCCACCAGCCGGAACCGGCGCTGCAGGCAGTCCTCGATAAAGCCGGGCAGCACGGCGAGAGTCAGATCGGGGCGGTTGCTCCGACAGGGCGCATCGTGGCACAGCAGAACGTCTCCCGCGCAAGCCCTGCCCAGCCTGCGGGCGATGGAGTCGATCTCCGCCATGAACCCCCAATCCACCGCGCTGCGATTCCAGAGCACGGTTTCCGCTCCCAATGCTGCGGCCTCCTCCACCATGCAGCGGCGAACGCGCCCATAGGGCGGACGGAACAACCGCGGCGCCTTGCCACAAACCCCGGCAATGGCGTGATGACCCCGCCGCACTTCCTCCCGCGCCCGCGCACTGTGAATCCACCACGGGTGAAAGTGCTCATAGGTATGATTACCAACCGTGTGCCCGTGCTCCACCATGCGCCGCACCAACTCCGGGTGCTGCTCGCAGGCACTGCCCAGCACAAAGAAGGTGGCCCGCACCTGAAACAGGTCCAGGATGTCGAGAATGCGCGGCGTATATTCCGGGTCCGGACCGTCATCGAACGTGAGGTACACGTTCGACCGATCAGACTGTGGGTTCACCATACTTAACCAGCCTTTGAGCAGTGTGTTTGTCTTCGATCACGGTGAGTTTCTGCAACTGCCTGCGTGTCATCCAGAACTGGTGCGGCTGCAACCGATGGTTCTCCCGCTTTGCCAGATGGGGGAACAGCAAGGTCAGCAGTAACCTGAAATGAGCCCGCAGAAAGCGCTGGCGGCGCCCCGGCGGCAAAGGCTCAATTTCGAAACCCAGTTGTTCCCCGTGTGCCTTGAACCAGGTCACCCCCGAGATGACCTTGAGATCCCCCAGTGCCGGCGACTGGTTCACCTGCCGGGCGAGGGCCTGCATGGACCGGATTAACGCCGCGCCGAAGGCGAAAGCCGCGCGCTTGCTCGACTGACTGTTGCCGCTGCGCGCCTGGACCCGGCTCATGTACCGATTGTTGAAGTGGATGATTCCGATGGGGTCCCCGGGCTGTAGCGTGGTGCCGTCGGCAAATTCCCGACGCGGCCCCCGGTAGACGGCCCGATTGATAAAAAGAAATTCGTTCACCGGCTGGAGGCGGTGGATGAGCCGGTAGCAGGAATCAAACGCCAAAAACACACGGGCCAGCGCTTTGCGCATGATTGCCCTCACCCCTGCCCAGCCTGATGAGCGGCGCTGTCGCCCAGCTCACGCCCCTGATGGCGCATCAGCCAGACCTGCTTCACCAGTTGCGCAATGTTGGCCGCGGCGTCCCGCTTGCCCATGTGGAAGGCGCGCAGCTTGATATTGGCGAGATCCCCTCCGGGCACAAACAGGGACTCGAGCACGGCGGGAAGACGGTCGAGCTCCACAAGGTCGCCCATTCCCGATCGACGCAGGTAGTCCACGTTGTGGCGCTCCTGACCGCCCAGACAGCAGGTAGCGAGAAACGGTCTGCCGCAGGCCAGGGCCTCACTGACACTCAGCCCCCCCGGCTTGCCCACCACCACGTCAGCGGCGCACAGCAGCTTCGACATGTCCTCCACCCAGCCGAATACCTTGAGCTGACTGGGATACTGTTTCTCCAGATGGCGCAGCTTGAGGGTTTCCTTCGCGGATGAACCCGTTGTCACCAGCACCTGATACCCGGGATGGCTGCGCAGCAGGTCCGCCACCGGCTTGACGATTCCGATTCCGTACTGGCCCCCGGTTACCAGAATCGTCCGCCGGTTCACATCCAGACCCAACTGGCGCCTGGCGCCCTGTTCGCTGATGGTGTGACGGAAATGCGGCATCAGCGGGATACCGGTTACCCGGATGCGGGACTTGCTCACGCCCTCCTTCGCCAGGCTGTCCACCAGCTCGTCGCAGGCGACGCAGTAGAAATCGGTTTGCGGCCGCACCCAGGCCGTATGAAGGCCATAGTCGGTAATCACACCGATGGAGGGGATATCCCGGAAGTCCTGCTTCTTCTTGAGATTGGCAAACAGCGCCGCTGGATACATCTGGGTTGCGACCACCACGTCCGGGTCATAGCGTGCGATGCGTTCCCGTAGCCGGCTGACCAGCACTTCGCGCATCAGCAGGAGGATGCTGCGCAGCAGAACGCGGTGCAGCCGTCGCTCCTGGGGCGCACAGATCAAGGTAATGAAGGTATTGATCAGCGCCCGGTCCAGATTCTGGCCGCGATTATTGAACCACTTCGAACGCTCCGGAAACCAGCGCTGCCGCTGGTCCGACAGGAATGCCTTGATGGCCGCATCCGCCGGCGCCTCACCGCTGATCTGCTGCCACAGCCCCACATCCAGATCATAAAGTTTCTGGTAGTAGTCCGGGTGCTCCGTGGCCATACGCAGATAACCGTCCTTCACCGAGCCGGCAACCTCGTCGTCCATAAGCGACCAGAGATCCAGGTATTCCGCATGGAGGTCATTCTCCACAGCCAGTTCCTTTTCAATCGCGGCGGCTGCGCGGGTGTGGCCAAACCCGAGATTGGACGTGAGGAACAGTACCCGAAGATTAATCCTCGTCTGTGGCAATCTGGTCATTCCGACTCTCCCTTATGCGCCGAATGGTCTTGCGAAGCAGTAGCCAGGTCATGGGTATGGTGAGAATCACGCCCGCGGCAAACAGCAGCAGCGTCCATTGCTCCACTTGCAGCCCCGTGGCGAGCATCAGTTTGCGGCCCGCGTATCCCAGGTAGACCAGGGCGACGGTGAAAGGCGCCGAGCCCAGGAAGGTTCCCAGTGAATAACGTGCAAAATTCACCCCTGTCGCGCCACAGACATAATTTTGCACATTAAAGGGAACTATGGGATTGAGACGAAGCAACGCGATGGCAAGCACCGCGTCGCCGCGCATTGCCCGTGCGACAACAGCCATTTTTCCGTTTCGGGAAAAGGCTCCAATAACCTTTTTGGGCAAGAGATAGCGCGCAATGAAAAACGCGAGCGCGGCTCCCGTATTAAGGGCAAGCAGAGCCAGAAAAGTTCCCCAGGCGAAACCGAACACCATTCCGGCGCTGAGGGGAAACGGCGAAAGCGGCGCCATCAGCAGGATGGCCACTACGTAGATCGAGCTGAGCAGAATAAAACCGCCCAGATCCGAGCGGATATAATTGCTGCTAAGCAGTTCCTGCCAGAACTCCTCCGGCACCTGGAAGGCTGCAACCACCAGCACAATGCCCGCGACCAGCGCCAGGACTGCCCGTGCGGGAACCGGAGCTTCCGCCAATGCGGCGCGTTCTTCTTCCCTGAGATTCTCTGGCGGCATACCCCTTTTTACTCCAGTGCCACTCCTGGCATTGGGCCCAAGCAGCTGGCTGTCCTCTGATTACAGAGCGGGCCACCCGTTCGGCCGAGCCGCGGAAACTGGCTGAGTTTCTCTCCAGCAACTTGCGTGAGCAAGTTGCGTGCCTCAAGAATGGATGTGACAGGGCTGGCCACCCTCCCGCACAGGTGAGCTGCTGAAGCTTTAACATCTGTTAGCAGCCGCAGGGGGGGGTCACAGGAGGACGCGCAATGTGTAACTCTTACAGAACGTGGGGTGTAACCCGACATGGTGGGCGTCGCGGGGCTCTGTGTTGGGTTACGGCCGTTGGCCTAACCCAACCTACGACGCGAGTCGGATGAGCGACCCGTAGGTTGGGTTAGCGCCAGCGTAACCCAACAAGTATGCACATCGCAGAGCACTGTGTTGGGTTACGGCCCTTGGCCTAACCCAACCTACGTCGTGGATCGGATCAAACCACAACGTCCGAGCGACCCGTAGGTTGGGTTAGCGCCAGCGTAACCCAACAGGGTGGGCACATCGCGGAGCGCTGCGTTGGGTTACGGCCGTTGGCCTAACCCAACCTACGTCGCGGATCGGATGAGCGACCCGTAGGTTGGGTTAGCGCCAGCGTAACCCGACAGGGTGGGCACATCGCGGAGCGCGGTGGATTGGATGGACGCTCAGCGGCTCAGGTAGGCGATGGCTTCGTCCAGCCCCGCAAGCGTCAGCGGATACATCTTGTCATCCACCAACTGCCGGGTGAGATCGATGCTGGTGGTGTATCCCCAGTGATCCTTGGTGGTGGGGTTCAGCCAGATTACCTTGTCGAAGGTTTCCCGAATCCGCTGCATCCACAGGTAGCCGGGTTCTTCGTTCATGTGCTCCACACTGCCGTACTGGTGGGATATTTCGTAGGGCCCCATGGTCGCATCGCCAACGAAGATGACCTTGTAATCACTGCTGTAGGTATGCAGCAGGTCCATGGTGGGCGTGGTGTTCTGCTGGCGCCGGTAATTGTCCTTCCACACCCGCTCATAGATGAAGTTGTGAAAGTAGAAGTACTCCAGATGCTTGAACTCCGTCCGGCAAGCGGAGAACAGCTCCTCACACACTTTAACGAAAGGGTCCATCGAACCACCCACGTCGAGAAACAGCAGCACCTTCACCGCGTTGTGTTTCTCCGGCACCATCTTGATGTCCAGCAGGCCGGCGTTGCGGGCAGTGGAGCGAATAGTGTCATCCAGATCCAATTCTTCCGCGGAACCGGTGCGGGCGAACTTGCGTAGCTTGCGCAGGGCCATCTTGATATTGCGCGTTCCCAGCTCCACCGAGTCATCGAGATTGCGATACTGACGCTGCTCCCAGACCTTGGACGCCTGTTTGTTCTTGCCCTCGCCCCCGACGCGAATCCCGCCCGGGTGATAACCGCTATGACCGAAGGGCGAAGTACCGCCAGTGCCGATCCATTTGTTGCCGCCCGAGTGCCGTTCCTTTTGCTCCTCCAGGCGCTTCTTGAACTCCTCGATCAACGTCTCGAGGCCGCCCATGGACTCGATCTTCGCTTTCTCCTCGTCGCTGAGCTCCTTCAGAAACTCCGCACGCAGCCAGTCCTCGGGAATAATGGCCTCGATGATGTCGTCGATGCTTTCGAGATCGCGAAAATACGCGGCAAAGGCCCGGTCGAACTTGTCGAAGTACTTCTCGTCCTTCACCAGGCAGGTGCGGGCCAGCAGGTAGAAATCATCGATACTGCCAAACGCCAGACGCTTTTCCATGGCTTCGAACAGCACCAGCAGCTCCTTGATGGAGACCGGCAGCTCCGCGTTTCGCAGCCCGTAGAAAAAATTGACCAGCATAACTAAGTACTCCGCACCTCAATATGTAACAGACGATTCGAAACTCGATCAGTCTGTTCGACTAGCGATTCTCCCTTCGTACCATAAAGGCGAGCCGCTCCAGCATGTGAACATCCTGTTCGTTCTTCAGCAGCGCACCATAAAGCGGCGGAATCGCTTTGGTGGCATCCCGGTTCTTCAGAACCTCGTCCGGAATGTCGTCCGCCATCAACAGCTTCAACCAGTCGATGAGCTCCGAGGTGGAGGGCTTTTTCTTCAGGCCAGGCACCTTGCGCACATCGAAGAAAATGTCCAGCGCCTCGTTCACGAGGTCGGTTTTCAAGGTCGGGAAATGCACGTCGATGATGGACAGCATCGTGTCCCGATCCGGGAAGTTGATATAGTGGAAGAAGCAGCGGCGCAGGAAGGCGTCCGGCAACTCCTTCTCATTGTTGCTGGTGATGATCACAATGGGACGATGCCGCGCCGTCACGGTTTCGCCCGTCTCGTAAACAAAGAAGGACATCTTGTCCAGTTCCACCAGAAGGTCATTCGGGAACTCGATATCCGCTTTGTCCACTTCATCGATCAACAGCACCACCTGTTCATCGGCGTCGAAGGCCTCCCACAATTTGCCGCGTTTGATGTAGTTGCTGATATCGTGGACTTTATCGCTCCCCAACTGGGAGTCGCGCAGCCGGGACACCGCATCGTATTCATACAGGCCCTGCTGGGCTTTAGTGGTGGACTTGATATGCCACTGAATCAAACGCTTGCCCAGGGCCGCCGCAACTTCCTCGGCCAGCATTGTCTTGCCCGTTCCGGGCTCACCCTTAATGAGCAAGGGGCGTTCCAGAGTAACTGCCGCATTGACCGCCATCTGCAAATCCTCGGTGGCGACGTATCTTTCTGTACCTTCGAACCTCATGGACAAGTCCTCTCAAACATTCTGATGCGCCGGAGAGCAGGCATCGCGCAATCCCCGGGGGTAAAAAAACGGAATCACGGAGTCTATCACAGCTTGGAGCGCGGTTAAGGGGATTCACGACCGGTGAAAACAGGCTCCAACCGAGCTATTTTCCGCCGCTATGGAAGGATATAAAATGAATTTATGCCGCTCTTTCGTAAAGCATCGGGAGCTGCCGGGAATGGCCGCAGGAATAGTCGATGGGTGCAGAGCGATCGCGCAAGAAGCGAGTGAAAGCCGGCGGGGCCGGCCTTCCGGATTTGGTGGATGCTCAAATGCCCAGAGTCGGCGTTTTACGCTCGCTGGAGTCGCCCTGCCCTGCACTCGCCTCGCCGGCCTTGGAGTCGCGCTTGCGACGAAACGGCTGTGTGGCCAGATCCACAATCAGATAAATGATATTCGCCAACACGATGGTGATCAGCAGGGGAATCCCCGCATGGGAAAACCCGAGGTCTTCATAGAAGAGGCCTTCGACAAAGGTCATCATCAGCGCGGGGGCGAGAAAGCTTTCCTGGCCCGGGACCGGATAAGGCATCAGCAGGGTCGCAAGAGCGCTGATTCGAAGGATATTGCGAACTAAGGGGATTCGCACCCATCCGGTCATCTTCCACCAGACCAGCATCAGTCCGAGACAGCCCAGCAGGTAGAGGCCCCAGCTGAGCAGGTATTCTTGGCTAGACATCATTAGGTCAGTTACTCCTTGGGCGCGGACCGGCAAGGGCCAATCCGCAAGTATCAGTTCTGGTTCGCCCCGGAGGGCAGAATTGTTTCAGAGAATAGCCGCCGCTTGGGATGAAGTCCAACGATCCACTCACACCCAGCGGACGATGTGCTCCTCGAGCCCATCCGGGTGGACGTGGTCTTCGCTCAGCACCAGGCCCCGAACCGAAGCACCGGCTTCGTGGACACTGTCGCCAGAGCCGGATACCAGTGGGTGCCACTCCGGGAGCGGTTGGCCCTCTGCCAGCAACCGATAGGCACAACTGGCCGGCAGCCACTCGAAGGCCTCCGGTTCCGCCCCACGCAGGTCCACGCAGTCCGGAACCAGGGCCTTGCGGTGCGCGTAATCCCGGCAGCGGCAGGTGTCCGCGTCCAGATAGCGGCAGGCCACGCGGGTGTAGACCAATTCACCGCTGTCGCAGTCTTCAAGTTTGTGCAGACAGCATTTGCCACAGCCATCACACAGGGCTTCCCACTGCGCGTCGCTCATCCGGCTCAGGGGTTTGTTCTGCCAGAAGGTGTCAGTCATCGCTTGCGGCACCGTCGCGGGCCATTTCCCGGGCGACCCGAAGCAGGGCTTCGCCGATGATCTCACGACGCCAGCCCAGCAGGCGCTCGGGCAAGCGGTAGACACCATCCTCCATACCGGAGCGGACCAGAAAGTCGTAGTCGCTCTTCCTGGCCAGCACTTCCGGCGCGAGCTCAAGCTGTTCAGCTTTTTGGCTGGCACAGTGCTTGAGCGCCTTGACCAGATTCCGCTGGCCAATGGGCAGAGGTGCCGGCAGCGCTTCCGGGTGCTGCTCCCGATCCAAGGCGCGGCCCCGTTCGATGGCTTCCAGCGCTTCCGCGCCCACGCGTCGGAGCTGCCTGGGCTCCATCCCCTCCACCCGTTTCATTTCCTCAAGGCTACGCGGCTGCTGCCGGGCCAGATTCCACAAAACCCGCTCATGAAGCACGTGGTTGCGGGGTTGGTCCCGCTCCCGCGCGCGGCGTTCCCGCCACAGGCTGAGCTCGCGCAGCACGGCCAGTTGGTGGGAGTTCAGCTTCCAGGCGGATTTGATGCGCGGATAAAAACCGTTTAAATCGGGCGGTTGTTTGGCGGCGGCCACCAGCAACTCACAATCCTCCCGCAGCCAATTGTGGCGCCCTGCCCTCTCCAACTCAGCTATCAGGACCTCGTACAACGGCAACAGATAGTGCACATCCTGAACCGCGTACTGGAGTTGTTTTTCAGATAAGGGCCGCCGCAACCAGTCGGAGCGGGTCTCCCCTTTCTCCAGGGAAACGCCGAGCATCTTCTCCACCAGCGCCGCATAGGAAGTCGAGCTGCCGTGCGGCAACAGGCTGGCGGCGATCTGGGTATCCACCAGTGGCTCCGGTACACAACCGAGAAAATAATTGAATACTTCCAGATCCTCGGAGCAGGCGTGGAAGACCTTGATCACCGCCGGATTCTGCAGCAGATCGACCAGCGGC
Source organism: Gilvimarinus sp. F26214L (assembly GCF_054401055.1). NCBI lineage: Bacteria > Pseudomonadati > Pseudomonadota > Gammaproteobacteria > Cellvibrionales > Cellvibrionaceae > Gilvimarinus > Gilvimarinus sp. F26214L. Next base: position 104,964 of record NZ_JBTIYG010000010.1, read on the forward strand.
TGAAAGTCCGTGATCGGCAAAGGGTCCACCAGGTAGCACTGGTCGCCGGCGTACAGTTGAAACAGGGCGGCTTTCGGATAAAAGGTGTTACTGCGCATGAACTCAGTGTCCATGGCCACTGCGCCCGCGCCGACGAAGTCCGCACAACACTCGCGCAGTGCTTCGTTGCTGGCAACCCAAACAGGCTCAATGTGAGATGGTGTCATGGCATTACTTCTGCTGGTGAAAGGTCACAAAGCGGCCACAAGCTGTCGGCCGGATGACGAGCGCGGGCCGGGCTATACGGCGTAACGGCTGGAAAACGCGTGGGCGAGCGTACCGCCGTCGATGAATTCCAACTCGCCGCCCATGGGCACCCCGTGGGCAATGCGGCTCACTTTAATGCCGCGGCGTTTGGCTTCCTCCGCGATGTAGTGCGCGGTGGCTTCGCCTTCCACGGTGGTGTTGGTTGCGAGGATCAGTTCCTGAATACCCTCTTCCTCCAGGCGGCGGTTAAGCTGCTCCATGCCTATTTCGGCGGGGCCGATCCCGTCGATGGGCGAGAGATGGCCGAGCAGTACAAAGTACTTGCCGCTGAAGTTTCCGGCCTGTTCGATGGCGAACACGTCGGCCGGGGTTTCCACCACACAGAGCAGGGTGCCGTCCCGCTTCTCGTTGCGGCAGACTTCGCACAGTGTCTGCTCCGTAAGAATACGACAGCTCTGGCAGCGGCCCACCCGGTCCACCGCGCGCTCGATCGCGGCGGCAAGCTGGCTCGCCCCCTGTCGGTCCCGCTCCAGCAGGTGAAGGGCCATTCGTTGGGCGGATTTCGGGCCCACGCCCGGCAGGCAGCGCAATGCGCCGATCAAATCGTCAATCAAAGGGCTGAACATTCAATCCAACTATTTTCTCGTTATTGATACTCTGGTTCCTGGAACTCGGGCGAGCCGGCAATCGCTACAGGGGCCATTTGAATCCGGGAATGTTCATACCTTCTGTCATCCCGCCGATCTTGTTCTTGCCCTCTTCTTCAACCTTGCGCACTGCGTTGTTCACCGCCGCGGCAATCAGGTCTTCGAGCACCTCTTTGTCATCGGACAGGAGGCTATCGTCGATCTCTACCTTTTTCACATCATGGCGCCCGGTCATGGTGACCTTGACCAGGCCGGCGCCGGCCTCGCCCTGCACTTCCATGTTGGCCAGGTCTTCCTGCATCTGCTTCATGTGTTCCTGCATGGCCTGCGCCTGCTTCATGATATCGCCGAGACCTTTCATGGCTCTAATCCTCGCTGATTCTGTCGGTGGCCCCACCCGCAAGCGGAACCGAAATACGTTGTTGCCTTGTTTATAATTGCCTTGCTAATGGTTGCCTTGCTGATACACACCCCTCCTTAGCCGAGCGGTGTCACGGACTCTTCCCTGAGGGTGGCGGAAAAGGTGTCGATCAGGTCCTGCACCAGCGGGTCGTTTTTCACCGCGTTCAATGCCTGAGCCTGCCGCTCGGCCTGCCTTCGCGCATTGGCGGCCGCAGGGGTTTCCGTGGTGACCGCGCCCACCTGGATGAACACGCGGATGGGCTCACCGAAGTGATCGCCGAGAATGTCCGCCAGCCGTTGTTGGTGAGACTCGTCGTAGAGTGTGCTGTTGCGCTCATCGAGTACAAATTGCAGCGCGTTATCCGCCCTTTCGACCAGTACGCAGTTCCGCACGGTGTTCTGGATGACGCCGCCGATGGGAAGCTGGTCCACCAGCGGGTTCCAGGTGTCGGGGGTGAGTTCTGCCAGTGTAATCTTCTTGGCAACGGGTGCAGCAGGCGCTTCGGCTCCTGCAGCAGCCTCCGGCTGCCGCGGCGCCGTGGCGGGTTCAGGCTGCACCGGTCGCTCAGCGGTATTCGCGGCGGCAGGCGGCGGTTCGCTGTTGTTTTCGGCAGGTGCTGCCAAACCGGCCCGCGGGTGCTCAGGAACTAGCTGCCCATTGCGCGGCGCCGGCTCGGATGGCTGACCCGTTGCCACAGCTTCACTCGCCGGCGCGGCTTCCGGAGCGGGTGCCGCCGGCGGGGCGGCAGAAGCTTCAGGCTTTTTTGCCCCGGGTCCCTCCGCCGGGGCAACCGGGCCGTCGTCCCATGGGGGAGCCGGATTTTCCGACTCTTGCTGCCTCCCCTGCTGTGGAACAGATTGAGGTTCTGGAACAGATTGCGATTGCGCAGCAGCCTCAGGGGCGTCTGCCGGGGACGCTGGGTTCCGGGCGCCGGGCCCGGAACTCGCCGTCGGTTGCGGCTGAGGCGCTGCAGGCGGGGCCTTCGTGGCACCGGGAAGGCGCTGACCCGGTGGCTCCGAGATGCCTTGGGGCCGAAACGCCAGCATGCGCAGCAGAACCATCTCGAACCCGCCGCGCGGATCGGGCGCCAGGCCCAGGTCACGCCGGCCCAGCAGTGCTGTCTGGTAGAAGAGTTGCACATCTTCGGCGGGCAGTTGTTGAGCCAGGGCCAGGATTTCGTCCCGGTCGCCGAAGGTGTTGTCAATGCCTTCCGGCAGCACCTGGGCAATGGCCAGGCGATGCAGAATACTGATCAGGTTCGCCAGAGCCTCGGCAAAATCCGCCGACTGTTCCGCCAGGGCTTCCGTCGCCTGCAGAATGCGGGGGCCATCGCTGTCGGCGAGAGCCCGCAGAATATCGTAGACCTGGCGCTGGTCGATGGCGCCCAGCATGGCCGCCACATCCGCCTCGGTCACCTTGCCGTTGCCAAAGGCGATGGCCTGGTCCGTGAGGCTCAGGGCGTCCCGCATACTGCCGTCGGCGGAGCGGCCAAGTTGCCACAGTGCGGAGGTCTCGCAGGGAATCATCTCCCGCTCGAGAATGTGCTCCAGGTGCTCCACGATCCGCTCCGGCGACATGTTCTTCAGGTTGAACTGAAGACAGCGGGACAGGATCGTCACCGGCAGCTTGTGGGGGTCCGTAGTGGCGAGCAGGAATTTTACGTGGGGCGGCGGCTCTTCCAGAGTTTTCAACAGGGCGTTGAAGCTGTGACCGGAGAGCATATGGACTTCGTCGATCAGGTAGACCTTGAAGCGGCCCTTGGTGGGCGCGTACTGGACGTTGTCCAGCAGCTCGCGGGTGTCCTCCACCTTGGTGCGGGAGGCCGCATCCACCTCGATCAGATCCACGAAGCGGCCTTCGTTGATCTCCCGGCAGGCGGCGCACTGATCGCAGGGTTCGGAACTGACTCCTGCTTCACAGTTCAGGCACTTGGCGAGGATTCGGGCGATGGACGTCTTGCCCACGCCGCGGGTGCCGGTGAAAAGATAGGCGTGATGCAGGCGGTTGTGGTCCAGGGCATTGATGAGCGCCTTGAGCACGTGCTCCTGGCCCACCATCTCGCGGAATACGCGGGGGCGCCACTTTCTTGCCAGTACCTGATAACTCATTGAAAGGATTGCCTGCGGGGTATCGAAAAGCCCGGATTATAACCCAGGGAGCAGCAGTCTCCTACCGAGCGACCGTGCAGGCGAAAGGGTGGCCGCTGAATGCAGCAATGGCGAAAAGGGGGAAATGGAGGTGACTCAAACCAGCCACACCCCGGCACATGACGTCACCACTACCGTTGCTCCCTTCCGGGCCTGGCGGGGTTTGCAGCTGGTCATTGCGGGGGGACCGGTAAGAGCCACCACAGCGCTGCGCCCGGCACCCATGGTGCCAGACGAGAGGCGCGATTATCGGGACTTTGGCATCCTATTGCAAGGGAGCCTGACGTCAGCTGCCCGTTTCACCGCTTTCGCCGCACCTCAGGCCCGCCCGGACCACCGGATAATCATCGGCAATCGCCGGTCATTGGGTTATCATCCCTGCATTTTCCGCCGGTTACGATTTATGCTGCTTTTCGTCGACAAGCTCACCAATTCCGACTTTTCCTACCTGCACCACGAGCGGGGCCTTCTCGGTGAAACCTGGCTCTCCCACATCGAACTGGAAGGTGAGCTGGACGAACAGGGGATGGTGTGCGACTTCGGCATCGTCAAATCCACCACCCGCGCCCTGCTGGACGACCTGATCGACCACCGGCTGCTGGTCCCCGCCGAGGCGGCCAACCTGCGGCTGGAGGATCAGGGCTCGAATGTGCGCCTGCACTGGGCACTTGAAGACGGGCAGGCCATCGACCACAGCTCACCCCGTCAGTGCGTCACTCTGATAGAAGCCGGGCACATCGATGCCGAGACTGTCGCCCGCTGGTGTGAACAGCAACTGCGCCAGCGGCTGCCGGGCACAATTCAGTCCATTCGCGTTCGCTTTACCACGGAGGAGATCGCGGGCGCCCACTACCAGTACAGTCACGGCCTGAAGAAGCATAACGGCAAGTGCCAGCGCATTGCCCACGGCCACCGCTCGAAAATCAATATTCTCCGCAACGGCGAAGCGGCGCCGGACCTGGAAGCGGAATGGGCGGAGACCCTGCGCGACAGTTACATTGCTACCCGCGCCGACCTGTCCCCCGACGACGACACACCGCCCGGCTACTACCGTTTCGCCTATCGTGCAGCCGAGGGTGAGTTCTCACTGCAATTACCCCAGCGCTACGTCCACCTTATGGACAGTGACAGCACGGTGGAGCACATCGCCGCCCACATTGCGGACACACTCAAAGTTCGCGAGCCGCAACATGCCTATACCGTGCGTGCCTATGAGGGTCAGGGAAAAGGCGCACTGGTCGTGCGTTGACGCAATCAGGCACACAGACGAGCGGATCTATGACCACAGCAGAAGAGCGAATCATCGTCGGCAGCGAAGAGTGGTGTGTCTTCCCTTCGCTCAACATCCCAGCCATCAAGGCCCGGGTCGACTCCGGCGCAAAAACCTCGGCGATTCACGCGTTCAATATTCAGGGGTTTCGCAAGAACGACGAGGATTGGGTCAGCTTTCAGGTTCACCCCCTGCAGAACGACCGCAAGAGTGTGGTGCAATGCGAGGCACCGGTGGTGGACCGGCGCGTTGTGAAAAGCTCCACGGGCACGGCCGAAAAACGCTACGTCATCCGCACCGACATCGAACTCGGTGACAACTACTGGGAAGTGGAGCTCACCCTCACCAACCGGGATTCCATGGGCTACCGCATGTTGCTGGGCCGTGAGGCCATGCTGGGCCGGATGCTGGTGGACCCGGCGGAGAGCTTCTGCGGCGGGCAGTTCAGTGAAGATGAACTCAAAGCATTCTATGGCGAGAACGAGCACCAGAGCGGCCTGAAAATCGGCCTTCTCGCCACCGACCCCGGGCTCTACAGCAACCGCCGCATTCTGGAAGCGGGCACCGCTCGCGGCCACGAAATGGTCTTCCTCAACATCCAGCAATGCTACGTCAAGCTGGATATGGACAACCCCGAAGTCCATTACCTGGGCGGCCACACCCTGACCGACTTCGACGCGGTGATTCCGCGCATTCGCGCAGACGTGACCTTCTATGGCTGCGCACTCACCCGTCACTTCGCGTCTCTGGGAATCTTCGCCCTGAACACGGCCGATGCCATCAGCCACTCCCGGGACAAACTGCTTTCGTTACAGGCACTGCAGTCCGCGGACATCCCCATCCCCACCACGGCCTTCGCCAATTCCCCGGTGGACATCGACGACCTGATCGCGATGATTGGCGGCCCACCCCTGCTGGTCAAACAACTGGACGGTGGACATCACAAGAGCATCAAACTGGCGGAGACCCGGGAGCAGGCCCGCGCCTTCATCAACGATGCGGAGTCCCGTCACGCGAACATGCTGGTACAACATTACGTGAGCGAAGCCGAAGGCAAGAGCCTGCGGTGTTTTGTAGTGGACGGCAAGGTCGTCGCCTCCATGGAGATGACCACGGATTTCAACGATCGCAAGAAGATGCGCCGCAGCGGCCGCGCGGTGCGCAGCAGCGACACGGAAAAACAACTGGCCGTTCGCGCTGCAAAGGCACTGCGCCTGAAAGTCGCCGGGGTCGATATGCTCCGCTCAGCCAACGGGCCGCTGGTCATCGGGGTGACGGCGGTGCCGAGCCTGGAGGAGATGGAACGGGTGACCAACAAGGACATCGCCGGAAAAATGGCCCGCGCGGTAGAGAAGGCATTGGGATGGCGGCTCGCCGCCGGGAAGCAACGGCGCGGCTAACGGAACGCTTGCAGATTCAAGCCCCCGCAGCAATGGAGTGACGTCGGAGCGCCCGTATTGAATCCGGGGTGGTGGTTTCCACCCCGGGGCAGACTGCTGTTCGTAACGCTGCTAAGCGCCATACACCTCGTTGGCCGCCTTCACGGCAACACCGAGGTTAATGTCCGCTCCCACCCCCGCCAGGACGCTCTCCAGCGCGCCCAGACAAAAGCGAACGTTCTTGCGGCTGCTGCCAAAACCCATGAGGCCGATGCGCCAGACCTTGCCGGCGAGCGCTCCGAGACCGGCGCCGATTTCCAGGCTGTACTGCTCCAGCAGCGCGGATCGGACCGCAGCATCGTCCACGCCGTCGGGAATCACCACACTGTTGAGCTGGGGCAGTCGGTGCTCTGCATCGACATTCAACGAAAGACCCATGGCCTCCAGCCCCGCCGCGAATGCACGGTGATTCAGGGCGTGTCGATCCCAGGCTGACTGCAGGCCTTCTTCCTTGAGAATCAGCAGCGACTCGTGCAGCCCATAAAGGGCGTTGATGGGCGCCGTATGATGGTAAGCGCGCTTGCTCTCGCCGCCCCAGTAACCCATCACCAGATCCATATCCAAAAACCAGCTCTGGACCTTGTTTTTGCGGCCTTTAATGGTTTCGATGGCGCGCTCGCTGAAGGTCACGGGAGAGATGCCCGGGACACAAGACAGACATTTTTGCGTGCCGGAATAGACCGCGTCCGCGCCCCAGCCATCCACGTCCACCTCCGTACCACCGAGGGAGGTCACGGTATCCACAATGGAAAGGCAGTCGTACTGGCGCGCCAAAGCGCACAGCGCCCTGGCATCAGACTGTACGCCGGTGGAGGTTTCCGCATGCACGAATGCGAGGACCTTGGCTTCCGGGTGGGCCTTGAGCGCGTCTTCAACTTTGGCGGGGTCTACAGCAGTGCCCCACTCGTCCTGCACCATGACCGCCGTTGCCCCGCTGCGCTCCACGTTCTCCTTCATGCGGCCGCCGAACACTCCGTTCTGGCATACCACCACGGTGTCGCCGGGCTCCAGCAGGTTCACAAAACACGCTTCCATGCCGGCGGAGCCGGGCGCGGAAATCGGCAGCGTGAGTCGATTGGCGGTTTGAAAGGCGTATTGCAGGAGTTCCTTGATGGAGTCCATCAGACGGATGAACTCCGGGTCCAAGTGGCCGATGGTGGGTCGCGCCAGTGCTTCGAGAATGCGCGGATTAACGTCCGAAGGACCGGGTCCCATGAGCGTGCGAACGGGAGGATGGAAAGCTGACATGTGTGAACCCCTGGCAGTGGTGGGAATGGAAACCGCAGGATTCTACACCAAGTGGATCAGCGAATAAAAAAGGCCCGGCTCAGCGTTCGCTCAAGTCCACACTGCCTCCGGGCGGTGCCTCAAACCCGGACCGGTCCACCCGGCTGGCCGCAATTCTCCCCGCAATGTGCGCGGGAATCATGAGCATGAGCTGGGCCGCCAGGGGCTCAGAGGCGTTGCGGGTCAGGTTGCCTGCGATGTAGGTACCGTAGGCGGGATACAGGTCCTTGTAGGCTTCCGCTTGCTGGAAACTGTTGTCCTGGTCCTGCAGGTAGCTGAGGGCATCGCTCGACGCGCGATGCTCATAGTACAGCGCGGCCAGCGGCAGGGCGTAGATGCCCGCATGGAGCCCCTTGTTCGCCCGGCGGCCAAAGTCCTTCGCGTGCCCGGCCTCATGCAGGGCCACGTTGATGTTGTCCGAGTACAAGTAGATGGTATTGGTGTAGGGGTTGTAGGCATCGCCCCCGAAGAACCGCCCCGGAAAAATGGTATAGGACACCACGCTCAAAATGCCCAGGGTAAATCGCCAACCGCCCGCCACGGCCCGGTTTTTAAAAAGGCGCATCCACTGATTGCCGGGCTTGTAGCAGTTCACCAGCACCTGCACGTTGTGGAGTTCGTTATCGTCGATATAGGCGCGCAGAGCTCCGAGGGTCTCGGGGGAGATCTGATGGCTGTCGATGGAGGGGTCCAGCAGAATCAGTTTGCGAAGCAGGCTTTCCGGCCAGATCCAGTCCGCGTGATCGAGAAAGGCGTGCGGCTCGCCGATGTAGAACTGCTGCTCCATCGGCGGCGAAAGCGGCCCGTCCAGATGCATGCGGCCCGTGCCGTACTCATAGGGGGCGGATGCACAGGCGGATAAGAAGAGAACGGCCGCAAGAACAGGGAGGATTGAGGAGTGGCCCAACATCAAAGCGCTTCCATGTCGATTATTGTTGTTCGATTATGGGCGAAAACTACCCCCATACAAACCGCACGTCAACTCGCTTCCCAAGCGGCAAACTCGCGGATGGGCGACGCAAGCGCCTCCGCCTCTGGTACAGAGCGTGCATGGACGCTGAGGTTCAACGCTGAAGATGCGGATGCGGCAGACAGGGAACAGGCTCTGAGATGGCGGAAGCCCGGGGATGGTGGAAAAAAATCTCCAACCGAATGGAGCCTGTGGTTTTCCTGGGCGCAGCCGCGATTGTCATCGCTTTCTGCATCTACGGAGGCGTTTTTACGGAATCCGCGTCCACCGCGTTTTCCGGTGTTCAGTCATGGATATCCGAGACGCTCGGCTGGTATTACGTGTCAGCCACGACGTTCATGCTGATCTTCGTGGTGTGGCTGGCTCTGAGTCCTTTCGGAAAAGTTCGCCTGGGTAAGAAGGACGAGCGACCGGAGTACCGACGGTTGCCGTGGTTCGTCATGCTTTTTTCGGCGGGCATGGGTACCGGTCTCGTGTTCTGGGGAGTAGCGGAGCCCCTGAGCCACTATCTCGACCCGCCCGTCGGCGATGGCAGCACTGCCTATTCGGCCCGTGAAGCCATGCACTACACATTCTTCCACTGGGGGCTGCACCCCTGGGCCATCTACATGGTGTTCGCCGTGGCGGTGGGGTACTTCCATTTTCGCATGGACCTCCCGCTGGCTCCCCGTTCGATCCTGTACCCGCTACTGGGTGAACGCATTCGTGGCCCCATCGGCCATGGAGTGGACATTCTCTGCACCGTGGGTACGCTCCTGGGCGTGTCCACTTCGCTCGGCCTGGGGGCAATGCAAATCAACGTGGGCCTCGACATCTTCTTCCCGGTGGGCATTTCTCCTTTCGTTCAGGTCCTGATTATCGCCGTCATCACCCTGGTGGCTACCGGGTCCGTTGTCCTCGGGGTACGAAAAGGAATCCGCCGTCTCGCACTGCTCAACCTCGCTCTCGCGGGCCTGCTTCTGTTGTTCGTGCTTATCGCCGGCCCAACCGTGGCCATTCTTGAAACCTTCGTCAATTCAATTGGGCTGTATTTCCAGAAGTTGGTGCAAACCAGCTTTTCCATCAACTTTGCGCGAGATACCGAGTGGCAGGCCACCTGGACACTGTTCTACTGGGGCTGGTGGATTTCCTGGTCGCCGTTCGTGGGCATCTTCGTCGCCCGAATCTCCCGCGGACGAACCGTGCGTGAGTTGGTCGCCGCGGGCCTGGTGGCACCGACGCTGGTCACTTTCTTCTGGATGTCCGTGTTCGGCGGAACCGCCCTGCAGTTTCAGCTTTTTGGCGGCGCGGAAATAGCCGAGCAGGTCAAAGGAAACGTGGCCATCTCGCTTCACGCATTGCTGCAGATGATGCCGTGGGCCAGTGTCACCATGATTCTCGCGACCGTCGTTGTAATCATATTCTTTATCACCTCTTCGGACTCGGGCTCTCTGGTGGACGACATCGTTACGTCCGGTGGACATCCGAACCCACCCACAATCCAACGCGTGTTCTGGGCCGTTTCGGAAGGCGCGGTGGCCGCAACCCTTCTGGTGGTGGGAGGCCTGACCGCCATCCAGCAGGCCGCCATCAGCCTGGGGCTACCCATGTCCGTGCTATTGCTGGTAGCGATCGCCTCGTTGATTCGGGTGCAGAGGCAGGAACATGAAGCAGGTACCATATCGTAATCCCGCCCCGCCATCGTACCGGGCCCAGAACGGGCGACCTTCGTCCATCCTTCAAGTATTCCCTGCTTCAATAAAATAGCGCCCAGATGTACTAGTTACCCGCCTTGCCAGCTTCAAGAATCGGGAGTCCTGCCTCCGTTGGTACGTATATGCGTTCTCCCTTGCCGTCCACCCAGACAAAACCACAAGTGGTCGGCCCTTCGTCGAACACCTGGGCAGAGGCGTTGTAATGCTGGAAAGGCTCGTCGACAACCGCCCGGGCTACACGCTGGTCCGTTTCATTCACATCTACACTTCACTGTTGGGTTTCAGAAGGAGACCATGCTTGGCGGGCCTGTTGAATCGTTCTTGGAGAATATGCTGTTCTATCAAGCACCGATGGCCTATGCAGTTTTTTAATCAAAGAAGTCCAGTTCGACCCCATTGATTCTGAGCATATCCAGGGAGAGGGCCTGCCTCTTAGCCAACGCATCTTTCGTACGCATCGGAAGCTGAAGCGCGAAAACGGCGTCCCCGCCATCCTCCTCGGGTTGCGCAACCCAGCCAACGTACCAACCGACTTCCTCCACACCCTCTAGCAAGATCTCCGCGGATTCTCCTTGTTCAATGTCACCGGTTTCCCCGATCGGCAACACCGCTCCGCTCTTGGCATAGAGAGTCCCACCTGAGCCCTCATCACCACGGCCCACGACCATCATATTGGCTACCCGATCCTGATTCTCGGTTGAAGCCTCATGTCCACGGCGACTTAACAGATCCAGAAAAATGATCTGTTCCAGTGCCGATATGCGTAGCGAGCCTGTCAGCCAGAAAGTGGTGAGCTCGTCGCTCGCACCCATGTCCGCATTCCCGTAGTTCAACCTCTTCAACCATTCCCTTTCCCCCTGAACGCCCACCCTTTCGGCTACGCGTTGGTAGAACCAAACGGTGGAGTTCGCCATACCGGTGGCCAGGCTGGTCGGTTGATTCCACGACGACACAATCCGCTCCCTGCCATCTGAATCTTCCTTCTTGAACTCGTCTTTGATCGCTCCAGTCTCCAGCGCGATAAGTGCGTGGGCGATCTTGAACGTTGACGCGGGAAGGACGCGGCGCTCCGCGGCTTCCGAATTGCAAACGAGACGCTCCTCCCGGTCCGGGAAGTACAGAGCGAATGTCGCGCCCGGCGCCTGGTCAGCAAGATAATCACAACCATCAGCGACCGTGTAGGCTTCGGAGCTCGCGAAACTGTTCTCCCGTGTGGGCGGCTCCGCTTGAATACCTGACGACGCCATAACCAGTGATCCCAAGGCCAATCCGCTGAACCAAAGCTTTGAAGTTCTCATTTGATCTTCCCTTCTGAAACGTTGAAATTATAATCAAGTGCCCAAAGCCGCTGTCCGTCCAAATTCCGCCGGCCCGATGTGGCGAATGGCTGTCGGCAACAAGGTCGAAAGATTGTCCGCGAACACGACACCCGAATCTACCCTTGCCGGGTCACACTTCAGAGTTGACATCCCGCAGCACCGCAACTCGCGTGTTCATCTACGCAAGGACGCATTTTCGGACGGTCTGGAGTGTTCGGGTGGTGACGTCCTTTCCGAAGGTTCGCTCGATCAATTGCATGAATGCCGGGTCGTTAGCGGACGGCGTATACGCGGTGAACGCCTCAGAACCGCAGATCTTCAGAATCCGCGCACTGCCCCGCTCAAGGGGGAGTTCCGGCGCTGCGGCCAATGGGCCCCTCAAGAACGTGACGACACACTTGGCCTGCGGCGGGAGATTGAACTCAGCGAACGGCTCCGACTCGATCAACGCCTCAAGGTACTTTACGGAGCGGACCATCGTGCCGAAGCTCCTCCCGAGGCCGTGCTCCATCGCCTTCACGGCACGGCGCTCCAGTGTGCCCTGCCGTGAAGAGCGGCTATCAAAAACCACATTACCACTCGACAGAACCGTTCGGACCCTCTCATAACCGGCCTCTTCAAAGCAACGCCGTAACTCGGCCATCCTGGCGTTCACCGGGCTGACCCCTCGCAGGAAGGCAACGTGGCGGGACATATGGAGCAAGGCCTCAGAACTGAACAAGCCGGACCGATTTGTCCGCCCGACCCAGGACCTGCACGGTGCAGGGCCCCCAACTGTCGGGAATTTCATACTCGGTATCCTTCTCGTAGCCGAAAAACACGTACTTCGCCTTACACCGAAGCTTGACTTCCTGTACCACGTCATTCTCGGCCTCCAGATAAAAGCCACGTTTGTGTAATTCATAGAATGCGTAGCCCTCGTCGTTCAGGACCAGAGGAACAGAGTATGCCACGTCGTTGGTCTTGAGGTTCAAGATCTGCTCGTAGGTGTCGGTAAATCTCTCGACCGCTTCTTTCCCATATTCTTTCTTTATGATCTTGTAACTTTCCGCGGCGTCGGCATATCGTTGGTTCTCGACTTGAAGAATGAACAAGCGCTCCCGGCTGGACCTCAACAACTCACTGGGGAAATTATCCCACTTCCCATTCACATGGCTCTCATTTCTCAGTGCGTCCTCCACATACCCAAGCTCCTCTAGCTTACTGCCGTACCGGGCAGCGTAGAACGATTTCGCCAAGTTCAAGTACGAAGCTTCGTAGTATTTGAAAGGGCGATGCTCGGACAGCTTTACAATCAACTGTTCCGCTTCTTCTTTCTTATTCTCGTCCAAAGCAGTGACCAATCGTTTATACAGCGAGATGAATCGCCTGGAAGCTCCTGCGTTCTCCTCCATAACAAAGTTATACTGGATGTAGCTGCTTCCCGTAACCGGTTTCCCGTCAAGCGCAGCTGGCTCAAACTCTGTTTGGCGCAGAGCCCGAAGAGCGGCTTCTCGAAAGGTTTTGGATCCCTCGGAGCCGACAACGACCGGCTCGAACGGAGTTCCGTCCGGGGCCACCATGAAGTTGATCGTCACCCAGCCCTCGGAGCCGCTTCGCGCTTCGTTAGCTGGGTAGCTCGGCCTGACCGCGTCCTTCCGGATCGGTCCTTCGAAGATCTCTACTTGTGGGTTTTCCTCAGCAAAAAGCGGAGGGGACAAAAGCAATAACAATACTGTGAGTTTTTTGTTCATTGTTAATTATTCCCGTTTTTGCTCCGACCGCAATGGTCGCGGGGAAAGCGCTGCCATTGGTATCGGTCTAAATCTTAGGCGCGAGCGGCCCGAAGAATCCCACGATCTGATGCAACTTCCCATTTGGCGACAACACACCAAAGTCGACTCCCTCTGCAAACACCTTCCCGTCCGCAAGCACCATGCGCCAGGTGAAGCGAAGCTTGTCGTGATGCGCATCTATCCCACTCGTAAGTTCAAGGCGGACGTTTGGGAAATGTTGAAAGACCCTGCCAATGTGATCAACAAGTTCCCGTCTGCCTGCAACGTGAGCGGTGGGGTCGGTGTAAGTACCGTCCTCAGACCATGCCCGTTCGAGTAACTGTTCCCTGAGCGCAGGGTCAGGCTCGCACCAGGCATCTATGTAAAGAGCGATCAGTTCTGACAGTTCCAAGTTTATTATCCTTCTTGTGGTTACGATAAACGCGTTGTTCGTCACGAGGGCGCAGGTTGCCAGCGCTTGATTGTACACGAAGAAATGGAGCCGAATCTTCCCGGTGCTTATCTGAGCTCATACGGTGCCTTCTCCCAAGTCGCTCACCACCACACCCTTTCAGTGCCGCAGCAGTGGGCGGTTTGAAGCCAGCCGCTAGTTGGTAGACTTCGGGAGGCCGTACTCCCGAATATAGATAAAAGACCTGGCGGTCCCAGCTACTCGCAAGTCACCGGCAAATCGTCCCGGGCTCCCCACTCCGCCCAGGAGCCGTCGTAGACACAGACATTGCGGTATCCGCTCAGGTGAGCGGCAAACGCCACCACAGCGGCGGTCACACCGGAACCACAGCTGAACAGCAAACTCATGTTCTTGTCCGGTGCTGTTTCCTTTATCTTTGCAGCCAGCTCGGGTGGCGAGCGAAAGGCCTGCTGTTGCAGAAGACCGTCAAACGGAAGGTTTACAGCTCCCGGCATGTGCCCGCGCCGCAAACCCGGGCGCGGCTCATCGACACGGCCGAAAAAGCGATCCGCGGAGCGGGCGTCGATCACCCGGGCATCATCGCGATTCAGCGCGAACTGCACCCGGCTTGCATCACAGAAATAACTCTCGCGCGGCGCGGCTCTAAAGTCGCCGCTCCCGGGCGCAGGTGCATAGTGATCAGCGACCTCGCCACCGCACTCTTTCCAGGCCGGGAGACCACCGTTCAGCACCGCCACGCGATCAAAGCCCATGGCCTTGAACATCCACCAGGCCCGGGGCGCAGAGAAAATCCCCAGGTTATCGAAGACCACGAGAGCGCTGTTTTGATTGATGCCGAGCCTGCGTGCCTCCCGCTCAAACTGGTCGGCCCTCGGCATCATGTGACGCAGCGAAGTCGCATGATCGCGGAATTCGCCTTCGATATCGAAGCGACGTGCGCCGGCAATCGTCACAGTTCGCGCAGGGGTGGCCTTTCCGGGCGGGGGCATGCTGGCGTCGAGCAAAATCAGGTCGGCGCGATGTCCGTTTTCCTGCAACCAGTTGCAATCGACGAGCTCGCTTGGTAACGGACAATTAGCCATGACGTGCCTCCTTTTTCTTACAACCTATCACCGGCGACCCCGAAGCTTTTGGAAGATCTCTGTCCAATGCGACGGATTAACTAACAACGTTAATCCGATGCCAAGTTGAAGAAAGAGACCAAGGGGAGACAAAAGGGTCGCATACGACAGCTCTATGGAATGCTGGAGGAATCCGAGGGACCGCGGCAAATAAGCTAGCGCATCTACGACAAAGTAAGCTCCCCCTAGTTGCAAGAGAAACTTCTGTCCGTTCCGGTCCAGCATTTGACCTCCAGTGCTGGACGCACTCGCCAAGGTCGACCGAGCGGCGACCCAAATCAAGTAAGCTGCGACAACGCCTATGACAACAAAGCCACCTATTGCTGTGACATAAACATACTCGGGGACCACGCGGCCTTGGTATTGCTCAACACCGGTAAGGAGAAGCGCCAAGCTCGGCACGTTCATAATGACTTGAACCAATAACCATAGTGAAAATAGCCGAATCGAAATCGCTGTAACTTCCTTGGTAGTCATGGGTCACCTTTTAACGAACCTGTAGAAAAACGTTTTCGAGAAAGCGCGTGTCTACAGTCAGTTTGTCTTGTCGGCAGTGATCATTATTCAAGCATTTTCGCTTAACATAATCACCGAAGTTGCGGGCACATAACTGTGGATATGCCTGTGAATCACGCTACAGCGCCATAATTCATCAACTTCTCGATATTA
>NZ_JBTIYG010000011.1:0-115379 GCF_054401055.1 Gilvimarinus sp. F26214L
AAACACCAAACGGCATACGACCCGCATTGGGCAACATAGCCCGTTGCGGGAAGTTAGGGCAGATGGTATCTACGGGTGCCGTTCGCTGCGTAGGTTGGGTTAGCGAAGCGTAACCCAACAGAATGAACCCCCCCGCAGGCACGAGCAGACCCGATCTACAGAAGCGCCGTTCAGATGATTACAGGAGATGGGGGCCGGGTCCCTTGCGAGCCAGTTCATCCCACGGGTTGCGCAAAGGGCAGGTCTCGGTGGACAGACATCCGCAGCCAATACAGTCGCTTAGTTGGGCGCGCAGGTTTCTGAGTTTTTCGATGCGCTCATCCAGCTGCTTGCCCCATTGCCTGGACAGCTTCGCCCAATCCTTCTGGCTGGCCGTTTTGTCCGCCGGCAATTGCTCAAAGGCGGTTTTGATTTCCTCCAGCGACACGCCCAATCGCTGCGCCACCTTGATCAGTGACACGCGCCGGATGACATCACGCCGGTAGCGCCGCTGGTTGCCCGCAGTGCGGTAGCTGCTGATCAAGCCCTTGCTCTCATAGAAATGCAAAGCCGAGGGCGCCACACCGCAGCGCTTAGCCACCGCCCCAACGCTGAGCTCTTTTTTGTAAACGAACGATTCCGGAGCCTCTGACATTTTCCTGTTGACCTGAAGTTAAGTTGAGCTTCTAGGATAGCCTTCGATTTGACGGATGAGCAAGAGGGCTCATTCGGGTCAATCCCACCCCACTTGAAAGGAGCATCCATGAAACTCACTTTGATCTACGGAAGCAACAGAGAAGGTCGGTTTTGCGACACCATCGCCGAATGGTGCATCAGCCAGATTGACGAGTTCGGAGCTGTGGAACTGAACGTGGTGGATCCGCGCGACCTGGCGCCAGCGCTGATCAGCCCCGAGAGCGGAACCACGCGCGTAGACGAGGCCGCCGCCACGATCGCAGCCAGCGATGCCATCCTGGTGGTTACACCGGAATACAACCACAGCTTCCCGGCAGCACTGAAGCTGGTGATCGATGCTTTTCGCGAGGAGTGGCAGCTCAAGCCGGTTGCCTTTGTCTCTTACGGCGGCGTTGCGGGCGGAACCCGTGCGGTTCAACAACTGCGGCAAGTGTTCGTGGAGCTGCACGCAGTGTGCATCCACGCCTATCTGCCATTCGCCTCTCCCTGGGAGCGCTTCGATGCCGCAGGTCAACTCAAGGATGGGGCGCGCACCCGTCGCTCCATGGTCAAGCTGTTGGAACAACTTCAATGGTGGGCCAGCGCGCTGAAACATGCACAAGCCTGCGCGGACCGGCCCTACGAGGCTGTACGGTAGCCGGGACGATGCAGCCTCCGTCGAATGGCTCATTTCCTGCTTCACCCTGATGTGGGTACCCCCTGCCGATCTTTCGACACTGCCAGGCAAGGGGCCGGGAGTCGCCTCGATGAAGACGCGGAGCAAAACCGCAACAATTCTCCTGATCGTCGTTCTCGTCCTGGTCGGATTGCGCGTCGCGCTTCCCTGGATGATCGAGGGTTATGTGAATCGCCAACTTGCCTCCCTGGATGGTTACGGCGGTCAGGTGGAAGATATCGATGTGGCGCTGTGGCGGGGCGCCTACCAGATCGAGGGCATCGTGGTGGAGAAGGAACAGGCCGAGGGCCTGGAGCCCTTCTTCGTTGCCGATGCCATCGACCTGGCGGTGGACTGGGGCCGCTTGCTGGACGGCGCGGTCGTGGCGGAAGTGATCTTCTGGCGGCCCGAGCTGAACATGGTGGAGGCGGAAGACGAAACCCAGGCTCAGACCGGGGAAGAGGAAGACTGGCAGGAGCAATTCGAACAGCTTTTTCCGTTCCGCTTCGACAGCATCAAGGTGCGGGACGGAACCGTTCGTTTTCGCACCCCCGGCATTCAGACCGAGGACGCCATCACTCTGAGTCAGCTCAATGGAGAGTTGAAGAACCTCACCAACGTGGTGGAGGTGGAAGGGGAAGACGAGGCGTTTGCGACCTTTGACTTCGAAAGTCAGGCCATGGGGGCCAAGCTGCTGATCGTCGGCCGGGCGGAACCGACCGCGGAGCAGCCCACCTTTGATGTCAACGCGACCCTCGACCCGGTGCAAGTGACCGAGCTGAATCCCTGGATGCGCGAATACCTGAATGCCGACGCCCATGCGGGCATTTTCGCTCTCTATTTGGAGTTGGCGGCAAAGGATGGTCGCTTTGAAGGCTACGCCAAACCGTTTACGGAGAACATCGAGATCTTCGATCTGGACGATGAATCCAAGGGCATCCTGCAAAAGGCCTGGGAGGCTACGCTGGATGTGACAGCAGACCTCTTCGAAAGTGACGAGGAAGATGTCGCCACGCGCATTCCCATCAGCGGCACCATCGAAGAGCCCGAGGCCGGCATCTGGCGCACCTTCGTCAACGTTCTCCGCCACGCCTTCACGGGCGCGTTTACCCGGTCACTGGAAAACAGTGTCGAGTTGGAAGACGGTGAAATCAAAGAGGACGTTTGAAACGGGTCACCCCTTGGCTTTGCGATAGCGTAGCGAGTTAGAAACTCGCTC
Organism: Gilvimarinus sp. F26214L; assembly: GCF_054401055.1. Classification (NCBI taxonomy): domain Bacteria; kingdom Pseudomonadati; phylum Pseudomonadota; class Gammaproteobacteria; order Cellvibrionales; family Cellvibrionaceae; genus Gilvimarinus; species Gilvimarinus sp. F26214L. The sequence goes on from NZ_JBTIYG010000011.1 coordinate 2,550, forward strand.
CATCCACTTCCTTGACCGGCACCGCGCGCCAGTCGAAGTTCTCCAGGCAACGGGCATTGATCGCCACCATGAGGGTTCCATCAGGCATGCTGCCGCGGCCGAATGAGTTGACGCCGCAGTTGCTGCAGAACAGGTGATGGATGTTTCCGGACCCGAACTGATAATCCCTCAGGACGTCTTCGCCCTGCCGCAGCCGGAAGTTGTCTTCGCTGGTAAAGGCCAGCAGATGCCCCCGACGGGAACAGATGGAACAGTTGCAGGACATGAGTTCTTCGATATCCATGTCCACTTCGTACTGCACTTCGCCACAGTGACAGGAGCCTTTGTGAGTATTCATGCTCTCTCCTTTTGTCTGTCCAGTTTCATTCACCGGATCCAACGGACTTAGAATGCAATGGACCTGCAAAACCAGTGGATTCCGGCCGCTCGAACGCGAGTATAGCGGCAGCGTCCACGGTAATGCGAGACCGTCTGATCAGGAACGGAACCTGCACACTTGCTGCGCCGATAATTGCACAGAGGTAATTCCATGGCGCATGAAGTGAAACGTTTGTTTACCGTTCTTGAAGAAGGGGCATTTGAACCTGTTCTGGGGGCGTCGCCGGCCAGCGTGGCCGAACGCTATCAGGACGAATTCGCCAATTTACAGGAGCAGGTAGGCCAGCAGCGGGAGCTGTTTCGGACCCTCGCTTCGGACGAAGAGGTCTATGAGACCTACCACGAGCAACTTGCCACCGAAAAGTCTGAACGTGTTTCGAAAGAGCTGAAAGCCCTGGGCTTTCCGAGCCTCGCCGACTGCAAGGATCAGTTCGAGGCCACGGCGGCTACGGTGTTCAGCACCGCCAGCCGCCAGCAGTCCCCATCCCCCTGGGCGCCCAACACACCCTCACGCCCCTGATTGGGGCACGAGCAGCGGACAGGGAGGTCCGCGGCTCAGAACGCTACACGGACACTTCCGTTCGAGTGCCGGGTTGTAAGGCGCGCCGAGCCCAGATGCCGAAGGAGCTCCTTGCAGTCATCCTGGTTGAGAAATTCACCAATCCGAATACCGGGGGCCATGCGGGTGAGCAGTTGGATATGGGGCGCACCCCATGGGTGTGAGGCGGCCGCGACATGCACGATGACTTCGGCGCGCGGCAGACTCTGGCTGTAGGTCGGCCTGCTCGCACCCTTGGCGATATGCACCTGGTCCCTGCTGATGTGCAGCACCTCGCAATGGGACAACTTCCAGGACACGTAATAAAGGGCGGCAGCAAGGGCCAGCAGTTCGAGGCCTACCAAGGGCAGAATCATCCACGCCCCCATCAGCGCAAAGCTCAGAGCGAAGCCGCCGAGCCAGAGAGACATGACCAGCAAAACATACTGGTTGCCGCGCCAGGACAATGAACGGTTGGGGCGCAGGATCAGGAAGAGCTCCTCATCAATCCGTTGGACATCAAGCACTCGTCTCTACGCCCCCTATTGTAGTGCCAGGCCGCCTTAGGTCACCACACGCAGGCCTGCTCGATACGCCGCCAGAGAGGCGGCAGCAAAAGTCCGAGTTTCTGACGGGCGTTGCCTCAGCCCTGTTATTTTATTAAGTGTTTTACTGAGCCGGTGTTTTACTGAGCCGGTTCCGGCTGTCCCTGCTGTTGCTGGATTTGCTGTTGCATCTGGCGCTGCGCCTGAAGCTGAATTTCCCGCATCTCCGCCAGCAGTTCTTCTGTTCGCGGATCCTGTTCCTGCATGGCCTCCAGCATGGCGGTCTGGAACTCCATCTGCTGGGTCTGAACCTGTTCGTCTTCAGTCGCCCGCTGGCGCGCGCGAATCAGGTCTTCCTGGATCTGTTGGAATTCTGCTGCCATTTCCTGCCGCTCTGTGTCGCTGGCCTGAGGATCCTGAGCCTGCTGCTGCAGCTCCTGCAGACGCTGGGTGTCTTCTTCAGGCGTTGCACCCTGCTCTTCCATGATTTGTGTAATCAGCTCTTCGAGGGCTTCCCCCTGGTCGCGCAACTCCGGGTTTTCCTCGAGAGTCTGTCGCTGTATTTCGATCAGTTCCGATTGAACCTGTTGCGCCTTTTGCTGGATAGCTGCGGGATCATCCTCAGGGGCTCCGGGGCCTTGCTGGTCCACAGGCTGCGCATAGCCACTCAAACTATACAGAGAGAGCGCAAGGAGGGCCAGAAAGCCGGAAATTGTGAAAGAGGAGGTGGATCGCATAGTCTTTTCCCCTGTTGTTGGGTGATTTTCGATCGCTCTGGCGATTCCGTGCGGCGCGACCGGGTGAAGGTGTCGTTAGGGTGGACAATACCGGAGCTTCATGGTTCGTTCAGGCCTTCATCTTCCGTCGCCGCTGAGCGCCTCGTCACGTCCGGGCACGGACTTGCGCCCGGGCTATACCGCTGCGCGATGATGGCGGGAAGTGAAGATGAACTGACGGCCGATTTGCGGCCGCCCAAAAGAAAGCAAGGATAGCGCAGATCCTTGCGCTATCCTTGCTGAGCCACTTTCCCTTGGCGATGTAGTCCTTTACCTGGCAGTCCCTTGAAATGCGTAGTAGCCGCATCCTGCGTTTACTACTCTTCCTCCGGCAACATCACGCCACGGGATGGTTCCTTCCATCTCCGTGGCGCTCCGCCATCTCCATGCCGGTACCCAGTGCTTAATGGATTGCTCCATTCGCTGGTCTCGCATCCATGCGGTTCTATCCGTTCCGCCACCGGCCACGTCCAAGTCGGTGAGCTTGCCCCCTGGGCTGTCGAGATCCTTCGAAACCGTTTCCGGTTCCTTCTACCCTGTCCCAGTCAATGAGTTCCTTCTCTGCAGAAATCCGTCTCTGCCGGGGCAATTTCTTCCTGCTCTTCGAGTTCCTGCTCGATTCGCCCCGGTCTTTAAGCATTTTCCGGGCCTAGACGGACCTGGTTCGCTTCTGGCCGAGGTTTCCACCCATCGGAGTTTCAATCCGACAGAGGGCACATCGTCAGGCGGACTTGATCGTCACATTGCAAGCGAACTCCTGCGATCTCTCCCGCAGAGACAGACTCAGCACCCGATTGCGCCTGAAATTCTTACAAGTCCTATGCAATGAACCGTTCCTCAACACAACCTGCGCGATCCATCCGCACTGAAAAATGAAGCTCAGGTTCAGCCATTCGGAAACCACTCGCCACCGTTGGCTCGACGATTTTCCGGCGCATCATTTCGAAGGGTGGACAGCAATTTGCAGGACGGTGTTTTGAATGCCTGGGCCAGATGTTCCGATCCGCCCCGGAGGCCCGGCACACGATTGGTTATTTCTAAGAGGTACATTTATGGCGGCTACAGAACCTAAGAATATTTTTGTTCTGGGATACGACGAGCAGCACGAGCGGGACTTGCAGGCCCTTCCGGACCGGGAACGCTTTCGCTTTCACCCCTTGCTGCACAGCAGCGAATTGGTCTATCAAGAAAATTTCGATATCGAAGCGAAGCTCGACAAGGCTGGCGCCACGCTTGCCGGGTATACCGGGGAAGTGCATGGAATCATTTGCCACTGGGACTTTCCGGTTAACCCCATGGCCGCGATCCTGGCCGCCGAGTTCGGCCTGCGGTATCCCACACTGGAGTCCATTCTCAAATGCTCCCACAAGTACTGGAGCCGTCTTGAGCAACAGAAAGTTGCCCCGGAGGTGACGCCCGCCTTCTGCGCTGTGGATCCCTTCGCTGACAATCCGCTTGACCAGGTCACGCTCGACTTCCCTTTCTGGCTCAAACCCGTGAAAGGCTACAATTCTCTGCTGGGGTTCCGCGTGGACAATGCAGAAGAATTTGAACGGGCGATCGGCATCGCTCGGGACAGAATCGGTCGCATAGGGAATGAATTCAATACGATGCTCGACCGGGTGACTCTGCCGCCGGACCTGAATGGTGTGAATGGCAACTATCTAATGGCGGAAGAGCTGATCTACGGGCACGAATTCGCGCCGGAAGGTTACGTGCAAAACGGCGAATGCCATGTGCACGGCATGTTCGACATGGTACAGGCTGAAAATGGCAAAAGCTTTCAGCGCTACGAATACCCGTCGCGGGCACCGGCGTCGGTTCAGGAGCGGGCCGTCGATGTCGCCAAGCGGGTGATGAAACAGGTGGGCTTCGACAACGGGTGCTTTAATATCGAATACTTCTGGGACCCGGACACGGATCGATTGAGTTTGGTTGAAGTCAACCCACGCATGTCGCAAAGCCATAGCTATCAGTTCGAGCAGGTGGACGGAATGTCCAACCACGAAGTGGCTGTGCATGTGGCACTGGGAGACAAACCGCTGTTCGAGCACGGCTCCGGGCGCTTCGAACACGCTGCCAAGTTCCTGCTCCGTCGCTACGACCTGACTGACGGTATCGCCATTCAGGTTCCCAGCGACGAAGATCTGGAGCGCCTTCGCCGGGAACAGCCGGACACCCAGGTCCACCTGAACATCCATCGGGGCGATCGGCTGTCCCGACTGGTGGATCAGGACGCTTACAGCTATGTACTGGCGGAAGTCCTGGTAGCCGGCCACACAGTGGCGGAAATGGAGCAGAAGTACCGTCGCGCCGTGGACATGCTGCCCTTCAGGTTTGATCCCATCAAAGCCGCCTGAGCACGGAGACGGGCCCAGGCAGCCAACACTGAGTCCGTCTCCGACCACATTTTTCCGCAATTAATGCTGAATCTGCTTATGCATTGGCGCGATCACGACAGCTTCCCCAACACGGTCCGCACCGTTGAACACCTGAGCATTCCGTTGCCCGATGGACAACAGCTCGCCGCGCGGCTGTGGCTTCCCTCGAACGCCGAAACACAGCCCGTTCCCGCCATTATTGAGTACCTGCCCTATCGCAAGCGGGATCTGACCCGCCGCCGGGACGAAATGATTCATCCTTACCTGGCCGGGCACGGCTATGCCTGCCTGCGCGTGGACATGCGCGGCAGTGGCGATGCCGACGGAGTCCTGCGGGACCAGTATCGTTTGCAGGAACAACAGGACGGATTGCGAGCCATCGAATGGGCCGCGCAGCAACCCTGGTGCGACGGAGCCGTGGGGATGATGGGAATCTCCTGGGGCGGGTTCAATGCACTGCAGATTGCGGCGCTGCGTCCGCCCGCATTGAAGGCAGTGATCAGCGCCTGCTCCACGGAGGACCTTTACCGGGACAACATGCATTACATGGGCGGGTGCCTGCTGACCGACAATCTGTCCGAGTCCACCACCATGTTCTCGGTCAACAGCTGCCCTCCCGACCCGGCCCTTGTCGGGGAACGGTGGCGTGAGATGTGGATGGAGCGGCTGGAAGGCAGCGGCCTGTGGCTGGACATCTGGTTGCGGCATCAACGCCGGGACGACTACTGGCGCCACGGCTCGGTCTGCGAGGATTACAGTCGCATTCAGTGTCCGGTGCTGGCAATCGGGGGCTGGGCAGACGGCTACACGAACGCCATTTTCCGGCTGATGGAGCACCTGGAGGTACCGCGCCAGGCCCTGATTGGACCCTGGGGACATAAGTACCCGCACCTGGGCATACCCGGACCCGCGATCGGCTTCCTCCAGGAAGCGCTACGATGGTGGGACCACTGGCTGAAAGGCCGCGATACGGGGATTGAACGGGAGCCCCTGTTGCGCGCCTGGATGCAGGAAAGTGTTCCGCCCACGACCTACTATCAGGAGCGCCCCGGTCGCTGGGTGGCGGAACCAGAGTGGCCGTCCCCCGGCATTCGCTCTCGCCGGTTTTGGTTAGCGAGTGGTCACATGCTATGCGAGCGGCGGAATACGGCCGACGAGGGACTGGCAAAGAGTGTTCAGTCTCCGCTGAGCGTGGGCCTGTTCGCAGGCAAGTGGTGCTCTTATACGGCCGCACCGGATCTGCCGCACGACCAGCGGGAAGAAGACGGCGGGGCGCTGGTTTTTCAGAGTGAGCCCTTGAGCGAAGATCTGGAGTTCCTGGGCTCGCCGGAGTTGGATGCGGTGGTGACTGCCAGTGAAAGCCGGGCAATGATGGCGGTGCGATTGTCCGATGTGGCGCCGGACGACAAAGCCACACGCATTACCTATGGGTTGCTGAACCTTTGCCACAGGGACGGACACGACCGACCCGAAGCACTGATCCCGGGCCAAAAGTACCGGGTGCGGGTGCCGCTGAACCACGTGGCCCAAACCATTCCCGCGGGCCATCGCCTGCGGGTGAGCATTTCCACCTCCTACTGGCCGCTGGCCTGGGCGCCGCCGCGCCCAACCCGCCTTGAGGTGCTGATCGGCGAAAGCAGCCTGACACTGCCGGTTCGGGAGCCTCGGCCCGACGACGATCGCATTGCCTTTCCGGCGCCGGAAGCGAGTTGGCCGGGGCCTTCCACACAGTTGGAAGAGCCGGAACACAATTGGCTGGTTCACCGGGATCTGGCCGCGGACCTTTCGATGCTGGAAGTTATCAAGGATGATGGGCGCTTCCGGATTGACGATATCGATCTGGAAGTAACTGACCGGACCTGGGACTGGTATACCTTTCAGAACGATGACTTCAGTTCGCTTCGCGGCGAAACCCGCAGCGAACGGGTTTTCGCCCGGGAGGACTGGCGCGTCCGCACAACCACGCGCACAGTGCTGACCTGCGACGAAAGCACTTTTTTCATCCACGCGGAGTTGGATGCCTGGGAGGGCGACAAGCGGGTTTATTCGCGCAACTGGGACCGCCGGATTCCCAGGGATCACATGTGACCCGCTGCCCGCCAGAGACCGTTATCGGCACCCTTCTCCACTGGTTTACAATCGTCTGCACATTCACAACCGGAATCTGGCAATGCAGACGAACGAATTTTCCCTTGAGCGATTTTCCCTGAATCACAGGACCGCCCTTGTGACCGGCGCTTCCAGCGGCATCGGCGCCGCGGTGGCGGAGGCTTTGGCGGGAGTCGGTGCGAGGGTGGTGGTCGCGGCCCGGCGCAAGGATCGGCTGGACGATCTGGTGGAGCGAATTCGCGCCGCCGGGGGTGAAGCCATGGCGGTGGCCATGGACGTATCCAAGCGGGACAGTGTCAGCGACGCCCTGGACGATGCGGAAGCGCACTTCGGTGTAGTCGATACGGTGATCAACAACGCAGGGGTTGCGAAGCCGCGCAATTTCGTGAAAGTCAGTGAGGCGGACCGGGACTTCGTAATGCAGACCAACTTCAACGGAGTCTGGAACGTGGCCCAGGAGACGGCGCAGCGCATGATCGCGGCCGACAGACCGGGGAGTATTGTGAACATCGCCTCGGTGCTGGGCCTGACCGCCAAGCCGGGGCAGGCATCCTACTGCGCATCCAAAGGAGCAGTCGTGCAACTCACCCGGGCCATGGCGCTCGATTTGATGAAGAACCGGATCCGCGTGAATGCCATTGCGCCCGGCTGGTTCAAAACCGAGATCAATGCGGATTACTTCGAGTCTGCGGCGGGGAAGGAGTACGTGGAGCGCATGCCGGCCCGGCGGCTGGGCCAACTGCACGAACTGGTGGGACCAGTCGTCATGTTGTGCAGCGAGGCCGCGTCCTTTATCAACGGTGCGGTGCTGCCGGTGGATGGCGCCATTTCCGTGGCGGGAATCTGAAGGCCCGGGGCATCTGAAATGCACCCGGGTCCTCCGAGGGGTGCGCATTAGCGCCCGCTGCTATTCCGGACGACAGCGCGCGCTCTTCAGAACCCAGCTGCGCCCGCTGCTCTGTTGCTCCAGGACACAGGCTCCGTCCCGTTGAGAAAGCCGGAAATGCTCCGGCTCTCCCAGGTCGCGACCGAGAATGCGCCCGCCCTGGGGATCGCGCTGAACCTTGCGTTCCACGATCAGCTGGCTACTGGTGACGAGGGCGTCCTCCGCGAGGAGTATGGATTCGCGATTCATTGCCGCCGCCACCGTCTTGCGCAGTTCCGCCCGCACTTCCGGCCCCGGCTCGCTGAGAACAGCAGGGACTTCGTGCTGCAGCGTGCCCTTCTTGCAGGCCACAAGCAGGAGGCAGGTCACCGCCAGGAGAATAGTTCTGCCCATGGTGCACCTCATCGAGTCAGAATCCGACCTTGCAGGGCCGGGGATTTAATAACGCGCCCATCAACGGCCGAGAGGGACGAAGAAGAGGACTGAGTGGTGCTCATTTTGAACTGGGCCCCAGCGCTGCCCGCTGGGCCGCAATCGCCATCAGTCGCGCGGTAGTTCAGGGCCGCCGCCAGCCGGGCCTCGGCGGGATCGCCCAGATCATGCGTGAAATCATCCGCCACATCGCAGCCCGGCAACTTCTCGCCGGGGCTCCCCAGAGCATCGGCCGGGGCGAAGCCATCCGCATAGTCGCCGAAGCCGTGGGCGTTGGCGCCCTTGAACTGGACGGTGAAGTAGGTGGTGCCGCAATTGTCCTGGGGATAAAAGCCGTAAGGTTTGCCGCAGGTGTTGGTGCCAATCTGAATCACCTCCACGTCCGCACCGCGCAGGCCATTGATAATGGACTCGCTGGCCGAGCAGGTGTCCGCACTGGTAAGCACAAACACCCGGGGCAGGTCGAGGGTGGGTAGCGCCTGGCCTTCAGCGCGGGAAAAGCCAATCGTTTCCGGAATGAATTCGAGCTGATCGTTCCAATGACTCAGCTTGTCATTGTGAACGAGGCTTTCAAAAGCCTTGCCGTCGGTGCGCGAGGGACCGGCAATCATGTAGGCCAACTGGCTGGCCACGGCGAGATAGCCGCCGCCGTTGTAGCGCAGATCCAGCACCAGGTCCGAGACACCCACAAGGTCCTGCACGGCATCGATCAGCTCACCTTCCGCAGTCGCGATGTGGTCGTTGAAAAGAATGTATCCCACTTGTCCACCCGCCAGGGTGTCCACCACGGTGGGCACCGCTGAAAATTCCACCTCGGCGGCCGTAAGTTGCGCGGTGAAGTCCGGCTGCTCATCCCGCGGGCTCATCTCGAGGCTGTGACTTTCCCCGTCCTCGGAAGGAAAGAGGCCCGCATTGAGAACGTCCACGTTGTCACCGTACAACAGGTCCACGCCGTCCACCGCCAATACACGGTCACCGCGGCGCAGGCCCGCAGCGGCGGCCGGAGACCCCGCCTCCACATAGGCAACGCGGACCTCTCGCGGTGGCCGCGGGTCGATCATGCTCCAGGTGGCGCCGTAGCTGACGGAAACGCCGGACTGGGTCAGCTTCTGGTACTCGTCGGTGGGGATGGTGTAGTGAAAGCGGTCCTTGGGGTTTCCGGCGGCGGTGGTGAAGGGTGTTTTCAGAAGGTCGAAGTACTCCAGGGTGTTGTAGTCCGAGGGGTCGCGATCTTGGATTTCGTCGTACCACAGGTAGGTCTCGTGGCTCCAGGAGCGAAGATAATTGCGCTCGTCGAGAGCAAGTCCCTGCCGATCCGGATAGGGCTCACCGGTGGACGGGTCCACGCCAGAACGGGGTTTCTCGCACATATTCACGAAACTGCTCGCGTCCTGGAATATGCCGGGCTCCCAGTCGCTGCGGTCCGGCGTGAATTCAATCTTGTCGTCGCTGTCGCTGTCGCCGCCACAGCCCTGTAGCCCGAAAATTGCGGCCCCCACAAGGACCAGCAAACGCAGATGAACGAAAATAAACGGCCGCTTGCCCGACCGGTCAGAAATAGTTAGTGGATTCACGATCACTCTCCATGGGTTTTGTTATTATCCGGCCACTGCTGGCGGTACTTCCTCTGTGTTCAACCCCGGTATGCAGCCGGTAATCGCCTAACGGTGATGCTGTTGCTTCAACCGTCGATTTTGAGATACCTGCGGGATCATAAAGTATGGCGTGGAGAATCTCCATGCCGGAACCTGATTCCGGGCATCAGATCACGCGCGCATGCCGGAAGCTTTTCCTGCGCGACACAGAGGAGAGATTCGTGCCGCCACTTGGTCCCATCAGGGCCCACACCTTTCATATCGAATTATTGGAGAAAAATAATGCGCACATTGATGTCGGCACTACTGCTGGTGTTCAGCGTCTCGATCCACGCCGCTGAAGGCATGTGGCAACCGCACCAGCTTCCTCAGCTGGAGGAAGAACTGGAGGACCTGGGCCTGAAGATCAACCCCGACAAGCTCACCAGCCTGACCGAGTTCCCCATGAATGCCATCGTCAGCCTCGGGGGATGCAGCGCCTCGTTTGTTTCCCCCAAAGGCCTGGTGGCCACCAATCACCACTGCGTCTATGGCTCCGTGCAGTACAACAGCACTCCGGAGAACAACCTTCTGGAGAACGGCTTTCTAGCCCGTGACCTGAAGGAGGAGGTTCCCGCCGCTCCGGGATCGCGGGTCTACGTGACCGAATCACTCACCAACGTGACCGAACAGGTTCTGGATGGGGTAAGCGACACCATGAGCGGTCTGGATCGCTACCAGACTATCGAGAACAATATCAAAGCGCTGATCAAGGAGTGCGAATCCACCGGCATCCACCGCTGCGGCGTTCCGGCCTTCCATCATGGGATGGAGTACTTCCTGATGAAGCGCCTGGAGATTCGCGACGTGCGCTTGGTTTATGCCCCGGCCACGAGCATCGGCAAATTCGGCGGCGACATCGATAACTGGCAGTGGCCGCGCCACACTGGCGATTTCGGTTTCTATCGCGCCTACGTGGGCAAGGATGGCAAGCCCGCGGACTATGCCGAAGACAACGTGCCCTACGAGCCCGAAAGTTTTCTGACCATCAACGCTCGGGATCTGGAAGCCGGAGATTACGTGATGGCGGCGGGTTACCCCGGCAGCACCAACCGTTACCGCACTGCTGACGAAGTACAGAACCAGTTCACGTGGGTCTACCCCAACGCGCGGCAACTGCGGGAAGACATTATCGAGGTGATCGAGAATAACTCGGACCCGGGCAGCAAGGCGCGCCTGAGTTACGAGAATACAATCGCCAGTCTCGCCAACTATGCGAAGAACTACCGCTCCATGGTGGAAAGTTACGAAAAAAGTGATTTCCAACAGCGCCGGGAGAACATGGAAAGGGAGCTGATGGCCTGGTTGGCAGACAATGAAGAGATGGCTGAGCGCTACGGTCCCGCCGTCCGCGAATTGGGCAAGCTGATCGATCAGGAGCAGTCCACTCAGGCCCGCGACCTGGTGCTCGGTTACATGACCTATGCCGACATGCCGTTCATGGCTTCCCGCCTGTACCGGCTGGCGGTGGAGCAGCAAAAGCCCGACGCGGAACGCGAGCCCGGATACCAGGAGCGCGACCTCACGCAATTCCGCCAGTCCGTGCAACGCCTGACGCGACGCTATGATGAGCAAGTAGACAAAGCCATTCTTGCCTACATTCTGGAGCGTTATGCCAGCCTGCCTGCGGACCAGCACGTACCCGCCCTCGACGACTTTTTCAACATTGGAGAGTCGCTGGACAAGCAGGCCCTGCAAAGTCGCATTAATGAGCTCTATGCCGCCACTGACCTCGATGACGAGTCCGTGCGGCTGGAGTGGATGAACAAGTCACCCGAGAAGTTCCGCAACAGCGAGGACCCAATGATCCGCTACGCAGTCGCCACTCACGACGCGCGCATGGCCCTGGAAGAGGAGTCCAAGGAACTGGACGGCAACATGCAGCAATGGCGCTCGCGCTACATGCAGGCCCTGATTGCTTTCAAACGCAGTCAGGACGAGCCCATTTATGCGGACGCCAACAGCACGTTGCGCGTGACCTACGGCCGGGTTGCCGGCAATCAGCCACGGGACGGATTGCGCAATACACCCTTTACCACTCTGGAAGGAATTCTGGAGAAGCAGACCGGTGACGCACCGTTCAATGCTCCACAGAAACAGCTCCAGCTGATTCGGGAGAAAACCTATGGCGACTACGAGTTGGAGAGCATCGATTCAGTGCCGGTGAATTTCCTGAGCACCGTGGACATCACCGGCGGCAATTCCGGTTCGGCCATCATGAACGGCGAAGCGCAATTGGTTGGCCTGCTGTTCGACGGTGTTTACGAAAGCATTATCGGCGACTGGGATTTTGACGTGGAAAAGAACCGCGCAATCGCAGTGGATGCTCGCTACATGTTATGGGTGATGGAATACGTGGACGAAGCGGATAATCTGCTCGACGAACTGAAGGTTATTCGATAACTCTCCCTGTTGGGTTACGCTGCGCTAACCCAACCTACGCTCGGTGGCGATACGGGGTGCCACCTGTAGGTTGGGTTAGGCCAACGGCCGTAACCCAACACCTCACCATCAACGCCCGCGGTCCGCGCGGTTCAAACTGCCTCGTTCAAATCAAAACACTTTCCACCGTCGTTGTTGCAGCTGGGTCCGCAGGTTGGAAGTGGATCGAGGGCTCTTCCTTTTGGGTTACGCTGCGCTAACCCAACCTACGCTCGGCGGCGATAGGGGGTGCCACCTACCTGTAGGTTGGGTTAGGCCAACGGCCGTAACCCAACACCTCACCATCAACGCCCGCGGTCGCGTGATTCAAACTGCCTCGTTCATATCAAAACACTTTCCACCGTCGTTGTTGCATCTGGGTCCGCAGGTTGGAAGTGGATCGAGGGCTCTTCCTGTTGGGTTACGCTGCGCTAACCCAACCTACGCTCGGCGGCGATAGGGGGTGACACCTGTAGGTTGGGTTAGGCCAACGGCCGTAACCCAACACCTCACCATCAACGCCCGCGGTCGCGTGGTTCAAACTGCCTCGTTCAAATCACAACACTATTCACCGCCCTTCTTGAATCTACGTCCGCAGGTTGGAATCGGATCGAGGGCTCTTCCTGTTGGGTTACGCTGCGCTAACCAAATTTACGCTCACGAGTTCGGCATGGTGGCCTGCCATTTTTCGCCACATTTGATCGGCAAATTGACCCGAAGCCGCCACGAGATTCGTGATCTTCTGCGGTTTACTGGTAATCAGTCGGGGCGAGCTGCTTCGACAGAACACACATTCCGCCTGTGCAAGAAGGGCACGGGCACGTAAACAGCCAACCGGGAGATCACGAGATGAAGAAGATTGTAGCCCTGACCAGTATCGCCGTTGCCAGTACCGCTGCCGCCGAACCCGCCACCGACAATGAAATCACCACCGGCTTGAAGCAGGGAGCGGCATTTACCACATCAACCATTGTCGGTGCTGTGGCCGGCGGCCCGCTGGGGCTTTTCCTGGGTGCACTGGGCGGCGCCTATGTGGGAGAGCAAATCGAGAAGGCCGAGCAGGCCGAAATCACTGAACTGGAACTGGCGGAGCAGAAGATGCAAGTAGCGCAGTTACACACTCAACTGGCGAAGGCCGACGAGAAGGTGGGCGAGCTGTCCCAATTGGCCCTGGACAAGCTGGAGTTCCAGGTGCTGTTTCACACCGGGGCGGACCGGTTGACCGAACGAGCCGAGGGGCGTGTGCACGCCTTGGCGGATTTTCTGCAGAAACACCCGGACCTGACCGTGCGCCTGACCGGCTACGCCGACCCGCGCGGCACCGATGAGTACAACAATGTGCTTTCCGAGCACCGGGCCCGCGCGGTGGAAGATGCCCTGCAGGAGCTTGGAATCGAGGCCTACCGGATCCAGCGCCAGTCCTTCGGGGCCGACCGCTCCGTTGCCCCCAAGGGGGACTACGAAGCCTATGCCATGGAGCGCCGGGTGGATATCGAGCTGCTTAGCCCGACCCTGGCCGATAATCTGGTGCAGGCCCACTGACCTTTTCACTGCTGTCTCCTCAGCCCTTGCCCGGCATCCCCTGCCGGGCTTTTTTTGTGTCCGGCTTGCACAACCGGCAGACGGTCCATCGCCGGGGACTTATGATTATGGATGTGCTACTTTTCGAACCATGAAACGAGAAATTGCCATAGTGGAAGACGAAGAGGCACTGGCGGCCAATTATCGGGACGCCCTGAGCCGGCACGGTTATCAAGTGAAGCTCTACCGCAACCGGCCGGACGCTCTGGCCGCCTTCCAGACCAAATTGCCGGACCTCGCGATCATCGACGTTGGCCTGGCAGACGAAGTGGAAGGCGGCTTCGACCTGTGCCGGGAGCTTCGCTCCATGGCGCCGAACCTGCCCATCATGTTCCTAACGGCCCGCGACAGCGAGCTCGATGCGATCTCGGGCCTGCGCCTCGGAGCGGATGACTATCTGACCAAGGACATCAGCCAGCCCCATATGCTGGCCCGCATTGTGGCCCTGTTTCGGCGGATAGACGCTCTGCGGCAGCCGAGCCGGGAAGATGAGGAGATCCAGCGCGGGCCCTTGCGCATCAATCTGGACCGCATGCTGGTTCAGTGGCTGGAGCAGCCTGTGGAACTGACCGTCACCGAGTTCTGGATCGTGCATGCGCTGGCCCGCCGCCCGGGGCATGTGAAGAACCGGCAGCAGCTCATGGACGCGGCCAACGTCGTTCTGGACGACAATTCCATCACCTCTCACATCAAGCGGATCCGCAAGAAGTTCCAGCAGATCGACCCGGGCTTTGACGCCCTGCAGACCGCCTACGGCATGGGCTATCGCTGGTCGAGCAGCGCCTGACGGCCCCATGAACCTGCGCCGCCAACTTCTGGTCGTGAGCCTCTTTCTGCTGAGTCTGCCCTGGGCGGGCTGCCAGTACGTGCAGCAGATGGAAAAGGCGCTGCGCGACGGGCAGGCCAAGGCTCTTCAGGCAACCGCCCGCGCGGTGGCCGCGCGCATGGAGAGCGAAGCCGCTCTGATTACAGCACCCGAGCATCCTGCGGTTTTCGGTTGGGCGCAACAAAGTTATCTGCACCCCTTGCGCAGTGCGGCGGCGGTGGACGGCTACGACGCGGAGTGGGAATCACTGGGGGTCGAGCCCCGCACATTTACCGGCCCCCGCAACCCTGACTTCAGCCTGAGGACTTACTCGGGCTGGTACGGGGAGGACATTTATCTGTTCTTCCGGGTGATGGACCCGAGCCACGACCACCACAACCCCCAGCAACCGGCGATGGCCAGCGGCGATCACCTGGTGCTGCGCACCTTCCCCGGCGATTATGTAGCCCGTGAATTCGTATTTCGCTCCGGCGGCAATGGTACGGTGACCGCCCGCTACCTGAATGAAACGGGGCACATCCGTCAGGAACACAGGATCCGGGGTGAATGGCGGGAAACAACCGAGGGCTACCAGATAGAACTGCGGGTGCCGCTCCGCCTGGCAGCGGAAGGTTTTGACTATTACTTCGTGGATGCCTCCGCTGAGGACGAGCAAGATGAGCGCCTCGGCAATTCAAACCCAATGGAATACCCCGCTCCCTGGGTCCGACCTTCGGAGACTCTGGCGCTGATTCTTGCCGCCTACGCCGAAGAAGGCAGCCGCATCTCAGTGATCGACGAGCGCCAGTGGTTGCTCGCCCGGGCCGGTTCACTGACCGGAACGGACGAAGGCAGCAGCGGCCGGGCAGCCAACCCCCTGATGGCCTGGCTGTACCGGGCGGCCATCGGGCCCGGGGAGTTTCCGGTCCTGCCGGACGCCCGCGCCAGCGGCCGCATGCGGACCGCGGAAATAACCCGGGCGCTGCGGGGCGACACTGGCCTGGCCTGGTACCAGAACGGCCGCCAGCGGGTCGGCCGGGTCGCCGTGCCGATCCACTCCGAGGAGCGCGTCATCGGCGCCGTGACGGTGGAGCAGAGCACGGACTCGCTGCTGGCGGAAACCAACGCCGCCTTCGGCAATCTGTTCTTCTACACCTTCATGGCCACGGGAATAACCGGTTTCGGCCTGCTGGCCTACGCGAGCTGGTTGTCATTCCGGATTCGGCGGCTGAAGCGGGCAGCCGATTCCGCGGTGGGCGATGATGGGCACATTCACCCGGAACTGCTGCGTTCGAAGGCCGGCGACGAAATCGGCGACCTGACCCGCAGCTATGGGCGCCTGCTCGGGCGCCTGCGGGACTACACCGATTACCTGCGAACCCTTTCCAGCAAACTCTCCCACGAGTTGCGCACGCCGCTGGCGGTGATGAGCTCCTCGCTGGAGAATCTCAACCATGAAGACCTGGAGCCGGGCGCCAGAACCTACGTTCAGCGCGCGCGGGATGCCTCCCAGCGCCTCGCGGGCATTCTCAACGCCATGAGTTCCGCCAGCAGGATGGAGGAGAGTATTCAGCAGGCCCAGCGGGAGCCGTTTCCGCTCGACGAACTGTTGCGCGAGCTGATCAATGCTTATCGGGGCAGTTACCCCAACGCGCAACTGGACCTTGAGATCGCCGCCAGCGAGCAGGGCTACTCACTACTGGGCGCGCCGGACCTGATCGTGCAGATGCTGGACAAACTGGTGGACAACGCCGTGGACTTCTGCCCGCCCGACGGGCGGATTACCGTCTCGCTCGGCCGCGAGAGGAACAAGGTTCAGTTGAGCGTCAGTAACACCGGTCCGCCCCTGCCCGACCACATGCAGGATCAGCTCTTTGACAGTCTGGTCTCGGTACGCAAAGCCACGCAACGCGGCGATGGGGGAAACCACCTGGGCCTGGGGCTCTATATCGTACGGCTGATCGCGGAGTTCCACGGTGGCACCGTGTCAGCGCGCAACCTGACCGATCATCGAGGGGTGTGCTTCACGGTAACTCTTCCCGCTTAGCCAGGTTTCCGGCGGCGAACGCAAAAAGCCCTGCCGGAGCACTCCAGCAGGGCTTTTCGGGATGTTCTGAACGACGGGCTGTTAAGCAGCCAGACCCTTGATCTGACTGTTCAGGCGGCTCTTGTGACGAGCGGCCTTGTTCTTGTGGATGATGCCCTTGTCCGCCATGCGATCAATGACCGGCACGGCCTGCGCGTAAGCGGTTTTCGCTGCTTCCAGGTCCTTGGCATCAATGGCGGCAACCACCTTCTTGATGTAGGTACGAACCATGGAGCGCAGGCTGGCGTTATGCTTGCGGGCCTTCAGGTTCTGGCGAGCGCGCTTACGGGATTGGGGAAAGTTAGCCACTGAGTGCTCCTGATACGAATTGGGGTCTAGGATAAATTGAGGCGCGACATTATGCCGGTTTCCACACAGGAGTCAACAGACTCTGGGTGCGGAACCCCGTTGCGCTCAGGTAAGGACCAGATTGTCCCGGTGGATGAGCTCTTCGTCATCGCGATAGCCGAGGAGCGATTCGATGAGCTCGCTGGAGTGGCCGATGATCCTGCGCGCTTCCTCACTGTTGTAATTGACCAGGCCCCGGGCGATCTCGCGCCCGCTCGGGTCTTCACAGATCACCATGTCGCCGCGGGTAAAGTTGCCAGTGACCGCCTTGACCCCAACCGGTAGCAAACTGCGCCCCTGTTGCTGCAGAACGCGCACGGCCCCCGCGTCCAGTCGAATGCGCCCCCGGGCCTGCAACTGGCCTGCCAGCCAGCGCTTGCGGGCGGCCTGGGGTTGCTGGTCCGTGGTCAGATGGGTGCCGAGGGATTCCCGTCGGGCAAGACGGGTGAGGACGGAATCGATGCGGCCGCCGACGATGACCGTATCGGCCCCCGAACGCGCCGCCAGACGCGCCGCCCGCACCTTGGTGATCATGCCGCCGCGGCCCAGCTCGCCGCCGCCGGAAGCCATCTCGGTCAGGCGCGGGTCGTCCACCGCCGCCTCCCGGATGAGCTGCGCGTCCGGGTTGCCGCGGGGATCCCGGTCGTACATCCCATCCTGGTCCGTAAGAATGACAAGCGTTTCCGCATCCACCAGATTGGCAATCAGCGCCGCCAGGGTGTCGTTATCGCCGAAGCGGATTTCATCGGTCACCACCGTGTCGTTTTCATTCACTACCGCTACAACGCCGAGGTTCAGCAGGGTCAGCAGGGTCGAGCGGGCGTTCAGGTAGCGCTGGCGGTTGGAAAGATCATCGTGGTCCACCAGCACCTGGGCAGTATGGCGGCCGTAGCGGGCAAAGGCCTGTTCGTAAGTCTGCACCAGCCCCATCTGACCCACCGCGGCGGCCGCCTGCAACTCGTGAATTGCGTTGGGGCGCCGGGACCAGCCCAGCCGGCTCATGCCGGCGGCGACCGCACCGGAGGAGACCAGCACAAACTCCACCCCCAATGTGTCCAGTTGCGCCATCTGGTCCACCCAGGCGGTGATGGCATCCGCGTCCAGGCGCTGGCCATTGTTGGTGAGCAGCGCGCTGCCGATCTTGATGACCCAGCGCCGCTTCGGGTTGTTAACTGATGTTGTATCCACTCTTCTCGTGTTCCAAACCTGGCGCCTGCCTCCAGCGACGGCGCCCATAGAGCGTTTCGAAGGGCTCGGTAGGCAGCCAACAGGCGCTTCTTTGACGGCCTGCCAGGAGGGCTTTCTCAACAGGCTGCTAGTTCTTCAATAGGGGACTAGGGGTGATAGACGACCTCCACGTCATCGTCATCGTCATCGTCGTCCTGCTCCCGCCGGGCCCTGCGCTCCTGGCGGCGCTTCTCCTGCAGGGCCTCGATTCGATCGCGGGCCTCCTGCTGCATGCGCGTCTGGCTTTGCTCTTCGGCGGCAGCCACGTCCGGGTCTTCGGCCTCGTTTTGCCAGCGCTCCTCCAGCCAGTCCAGGATTGTACCGCTGAGCGCAGCGGTACCGGTCTTGTTAATGGCCGCGAGACGGAAAACCGGCCCCTGCCAATCCAGGCGGCGGACGATGTCCTCACACCGGGCGTCCACCTCGTCCTCCGGGAGCAGATCAATTTTGTTGAGTAGCAACCACTGCTGGCGAGCGGCCAGGGTGGGGCTGAAGTTTTCCAACTCGTGCTGAATGGAACGCACGTTCTCCACCGGGTCGGAGCCGTCGAATGGGGCCGTGTCCACCAGGTGCAACAGCAGACGGCAGCGGGTCAGGTGCTTGAGAAAGCGAATGCCCAGACCGGCGCCTTCCGCCGCACCGCTGATCAGGCCGGGGATGTCGGCCACCACAAAACTCCGATGCTTCTGCACCTGCACCACCCCGAGGTTGGGGACCAGTGTGGTGAAAGGGTAATCGGCCACCTTGGGCCGTGCAGCGGACACGGCGCGGATAAAGGTGGACTTCCCCGCATTGGGCAGGCCCAGCAAGCCTACATCCGCCAATACCTTCAGTTCCAGCTTCAGATTGCGACTCTCACCGTCGGAACCGGGAGAAGTCTGGCGGGGCGCACGGTTCACGCTGGATTTGAATCGCGTGTTGCCGAGCCCATGGAACCCGCCCTGGGCCACCAGGAGGCGCTGCCCGGGCTCGGTCAGGTCACCGAGGATGTCCTCCGAGTCGATATCGATGGCGGTGGTACCGACAGGTACTTTCAGCACCAGATCCGCCCCCTTGGCGCCGGTGCGCTGGCCACCCTCACCCGATTTTCCACTTTCCGCCCGGTAGTTGGGCTGGAAGCGGAAATCCACCAGCGTATTGATGCTGTCGTCTGCCTCCAGGTAGACGCTGCCACCGTCGCCGCCGTCGCCGCCGTCGGGCCCGCCCTTGGGGATGTATTTCTCCCGGCGAAAGCTCAGGCAGCCATTGCCGCCACGGCCCGCGTGTACCGAGATTGTCGCTTCGTCGACGAATTTCATGGGCTACCCAGGTCTGGGGCCCGGCTTTTGGCCGGGCCAGAACGCAGAAAGCCCCATCTCGCGAGACGGGGCTTTCTCATATTACAGGTTTGTGCCACCGCAAAGGTCGCGGCCGCCGCCAAACCTCTCTCAGGCGGGAACGATGCTCACAAACTTGCGGTTGTTCGGGCCTTTGACTTCGAACTTCACCGCACCGCCTGCTTTCGCAAAGAGGGTGTGATCCTTGCCGATGCCAACGTTCACGCCAGGGTGGAAACGAGTGCCCCGCTGACGAACAATGATATTGCCAGCCGCTACCTGCTCGCCGCCGAAGCGCTTGACGCCCAGGCGTTTGCTTTCCGAGTCGCGACCGTTGCGGGTACTACCGCCTGCTTTCTTGTGAGCCATGAGTTGCTCCTGATCTGTTCTCTAACTGAATTCGGGGTTTTAGGCTTTGATGCCGGTGATTTTCACTTCCGTGTACCACTGACGGTGGCCCTGGCGCTTCATGGAGTGCTTGCGCCGACGGAATTTGATGATTTTCACCTTGTCGTGACGACCGTTTCCGATGACTTCCGCAGTCACCTTGGCGCCGTCCACAACCGGGGCGCCGATCTTGACGTCGTCCCCGTTGGCCACCAGCAGCACGCGGTCGAATTCGACGGCGCCACCGGCTTCTACATTCTTGATCTTTTCCAGTTTCAGGGTTTCGCCTTCGCTGACCCGGTGCTGTTTGCCACCGGCTTCAATAATTGCGTACATGCTGTGCTCCAATGTGAATCGGACGCCACTGAGCGGCTCGGCCCCGGGCTCTTGCCCGCTGGCGCGGCTCTTGGGGGCTCGCGGCGCTTGGGGTTAATTCAGGTCAACCGGATCGGCTGATTCAGGGGCGGCGATTGTACGGGAAACCACCAGGTGCCGCAAGCGCCGCGCCGCAACGGACCGTGGCCGCCGCCGAGAGCCCGGGAGCGCTGACTCACTGTGCACTTCATGCGGGCCGCCCTGGTCAGGCCGGGGCACGCCCCAGGCGCCGCGGGCTCTGCCTTGACAGCCCGGGGCCCCCTCCTTAGCATTCAGGCTTTCATCCGCCTTAGAATCTCCCTCCATGCTGTCATTCTACGAACCCGTGCAGAGCGACTTCAACGCAGTCGATCAGCTCATCATTGAACAACTGCACTCGGACGTAGGTCTGGTGGAGAATATCGGTCATTATCTGGTGGAAGCAGGAGGCAAACGGCTGCGTCCACTGCTGGCGCTACTCGCCAGCGGAGCACTGGAATACGAGGGAACGGACCATCTCAAGCTGGCGGCAATCATCGAGTTCATCCACACGGCCACCCTGCTCCATGACGACGTGGTCGACGTGTCCGAGCTGCGGCGGGGCCGCCTGACCGCCAATGCGAAATGGGGCAACGCCCCCAGCGTGCTGGTCGGCGACTTCCTTTATTCGCGCGCTTTTCAGTTGATGGTAGGCATCGGCAATATGGAGGTCATGAACATCCTGGCCGATACCACCAACATCATTTCCGAGGGCGAAGTCCAGCAACTGGTCAATGCCAGGAATCCCGACCTGGGCGAAGCGGCGTACTTCGACGTCATCTATAAAAAGACGGCCATCCTGTTTGCCTCGGCGGCAGAAACCGCCGCCGTCCTCGCCGGGGGAACCCCAGGCCAGCGCAAGGCCCTCCGGAACTACGGTTACCACCTGGGTATGGCGTTTCAGTTGATGGACGACCTGCTCGATTACAGCGGCGACAGCAAGAGCCTGGGCAAGAACGTGGGCGATGATCTGGCCGAAGGCAAGCCCACTCTGCCGCTGATCGTCGCGATGCAGAACGCTCCTGAGGCGGAGGCGAAAATTGTCGCCGATGCTCTGCGCGATGGCTCTGCCGAACAACTGGATGCCATCGTTCGCATCGTGAGGGACAACGGTGGCCTTGATTACACCAGCGACCGCGCGCGCCAACACGTGGGGAACGCGAGCCTCGAACTGGATGTCATGACAGACTCGGTCCATTTGAAGGCCATGCGGGATCTCGCGGAGTTTGCGATCGATCGCAGCTTCTGATCGCGGGCAGGCGTCAGGCGGGTAAGGACCACCCGAACCGTTCCAGATTCGTCATCAGCAATGGAAAATGGAAGGCCTCAGTATGACTTATCCCGGCAGCCCCGCCAGTCTGGTCGACCGCTATTCCCATTGGTCTGATCTTCAGGGCGAGCAAGCGATTCTTCTAGCGCAAACGCTCAACCACCTTTTCGCTCAGGACCCGGACCGCGCGCAGAACTTCACTCTGTCGGCGTGCGGCCTGACCCTGGACTACTCGAAGAACCACCTGAACACCAGGACCTTGGACCTTCTGCTGCGCACGGCCCGGGAGGCAGCCCTTCCGGCGGCGATCGAGGCCATGTTCAGCGGGGAACGCATCAACACCACGGAGGACCGAAGCGCCCTGCACGTTGCATTGCGCTCGCCCAATGCGGAGAGCGAAGAAGAGCGAGCGGTTCATCAGACTCTCACCAAAGTCACCCGATTCGTGGACAAGGTCCACAGGGGCAAATGGCTCGGTTTCACGGGCCATGCCATTACCGATGTGGTCAACATCGGTATCGGCGGCTCGGACCTGGGGCCGCGCATGGTCACCGAAGCACTGCAGCCCTATCACCAGCCCAACATCGAAGTGCACTTTGTTTCGAATGTAGACGGGGCGGACCTCAGTGGGACCCTGGCGCAACTGAAACCGGAAACCACGCTCTTTATCGTCGCCTCCAAATCCTTTTCTACGCTGGAAACACTGGAGAACGCCAGAAGCGCCCGCCAGTGGGTGCTGGACGGCGGATGCAGTGACCATGAGATTCGCTGCCATTTCGTCGCCATCACCTCGAAGGTGGACAAAGCGGTTGCGTTCGGGATCGATGAGGAAAATCTTTTCCCCATGTGGGACTGGGTCGGTGGTCGGTATTCACTCTGGTCCGCCATCGGTCTGCCCATTGCGCTTGCCATCGGCGCGGAGCGATTCAAGGAGCTACTCGCCGGCGCCCACAGCATGGACGAGCATTTTCGCTCGGCAGAGTTGTTGCGCAATATGCCGGTCATCCAGGCGCTCACCGCCTTTTGGTACAACCAGTTCTGGGATGCCCACAGCCAGGTGGTCCTGCCCTATAACGCGTTGCTGCGTTTGTTTCCAGGCTTCCTCCAGCAGCTGGACATGGAGAGTCTCGGCAAGGGTGTGGACCGGGAGGGCAGGCCCGTCGGTTACCCGACGGGGCTGGTGATCTGGGGCAGCGAAGGCACCAATGGACAACACTCGTTTCATCAGCTGTTGCACCAGGGCACCCGGTTGATCCCCGCGGACTTTATCGTCGCTCGCCGCGCGAGCCACCCGCTGAAGCATCACCAGGAGCACCTGGTCGCCAGTTGTCTCAGTCAGAGCCAGGCTCTGATGGCCGGGAAGAGTTACGAACAGGCTCGCGCAGAGCTGATCGCGGCCGGCTCACCCGAGCCGGAAGCCGCCCGACTCGCGCACCACAAAGCGATCCCTGGGAATCGGCCCAGCAACACCCTCTTCATGGAGGAGCTCAACCCCCAGACGCTCGGCGCCCTGATCGCATTGTACGAACACAAAGTCTTCGTTCTGAGCGTGTTGCTGAACATCAACGCCTTCGACCAATGGGGCGTGGAACTCGGTAAACAGCTCAGCGCCCCAATCTACGAGGCCTTGACCGATCCGAACCACCGCGAGAGCTTCGACAGTTCCACCCAGCAACTCATCGACCTGTTTCGCGGCAGATAACCGTTTCAGGCGGCCGCCATGCCGGGCACAGCTCGGGGGCGGGGCAGTCGTCAGAGGCTATCGAGAAATCCGATCAGCTCATCCCGCTTTTGCTCCATCAAACCAATGTCTCCCCGCGATTCCACGTTAAGGCGCACGACCGGTTCCGTATTGGACTTGCGCAGATTGAAGCGCCAATCGTCGAAAGCCACGCTGAGCCCGTCCACATGTTCGATGGCAATAGCGTTCGGGCCGTAATGCTCTTCGGCTTTCTTCAGGGCCAGATCCGGCTCTTCGATGGTGCGATTGATCTCACCACTGCAGGGAAATGCTGCGATGCATTCGCTCACCAGAGTCGATAGCCCCTTGCCCTTCCGGCTGATGAGCTCACTGACCAGCAGCCAGGGAATCATGCCGCTGTCGCAGTAGGCGAAATCCCGGAAATAATGATGGGCGCTCATCTCGCCGCCGTAAATGGCATCCTCCTTGCGCATGCGCTCCTTGATGAAGGCATGTCCGGTTTTACTCTGGATCGCCTCACCGCCAAACTGCCGGGCGATGGCCTGGGTGTTCCAGATCAGACGGGGATCGTGAACGATCTTGGAGCCCGGCGCCTTGAGCAAAAAGGCCTCTGCCAGAAGACCAACAAGATAGTAGCCCTCGATGAAGCTGCCGTTTTCGTCGAAGAAGAAACACCGGTCGAAATCGCCGTCCCACGCCACACCAAAATCCGCGCCGTGTTCCTTGACCGCTTCGATTGTGGAGGCGCGGTTTTCGGGCAGCAGCGGATTGGGAATTCCGTTGGGAAAAGTCCCGTCCGGTTCGTGGTGGACGCGTATGAATTCGAACGGCAGGTGCGGAGCCAGCGCGTCGATGGTTGCCCCGGCGCCGCCATTGCCGGCATTGACAACGATCTTCAGGGGACGGAGCTCACCCTTCTCAACGTAACTCAACAGATGCTCGACGTATCGCGATCGATTGTCGACCTGTGTGACCGTGCCTTTTTCGCCAGGCTCGGCAAAGTCCGCGGCTTCCGCCATCTTCTTGATATCGAGCAGGCCGGTATCGCCGCTGATGGGCCGGGAACCTTCCCGCACCAGCTTCATGCCATTGTAATCGATAGGATTGTGGCTTGCGGTCACGCAGATGCCACCATCCACACCCCGGTCAAAGGTGGCAAAGTAGATTTCCTCCGTGCCGCATTGACCGATGTGCATCACGTCGGCACCGGCGTCGGTAATGCCATCCACCAGCGCGTCCGTCAGCTCCGGACTGCTGAGCCGAATGTCGTGGCCAACCACCACGGTTTTCGCTTGCAGATACTCCGCAAAAGCACGGCCGATCCGATACGCGATGTCCTGATTCAATTCGTCGGGCACGCGGCCGCGAATATCGTATGCTTTGAAACAGCTCAGGGTTTGAGGCATGACGGTTCCTTGTCTCTACTCTTGATAAAGGTTTTCGTAAACGAAGTTGGTCGCTTCAACGAAGCCTGACACGCTGCCGCAGTCGAAACGTCGACCCTTGAATTTGTAAGCCATGACGCACCCGGTTTCTGCCTGCTTGAGCAGAGCGTCGGTAAGCTGCAGTTCGCCATTTTTTCCGGGCGGGGTATCTTCAATCACGTCAAAGATATCCGGGGTAAGAATATACCGGCCAATGATTGCAAGATTGGAAGGTGCGTCTTCAGCGGACGGCTTTTCCACCATGTCCTTCACCTGATAAAGATCATCCTTTATTTTCTCGCCGGCAATCACCCCGAATTTGTGAATCTGCTCCATGGGGATTTCCTGAATAGCAACAATGCTGCAGCGAAATTGCTTGTAGAGCTTGACCATTTGGGCCAGAACACCCTCACCTTCGGTCACGCAGAGGTCATCGGACAGGATCACACCGAAGGGTTCGTCTCCTATCAAGCGCTTGCCGTTCAGAATCGCATCACCCAGGCCCTTCATTTCCTTCTGCCGGGTCATGGAAAACGAGGCCGTATCCATCACGTTGCGAATGCTTTCAAGGTAGCGCTCTTTGTCAGTGCCTGCGATCTGATGCTCCAGTTCGTAGCTGACGTCGAAGTGGTCGGCGATGGCGCGCTTCCCCCGCCCGGTCACCAGTCCGATCTCTGTCAGTCCGGCTTCAATGGCCTCTTCAACCCCGTACTGAACCAGCGGCTTGTTGACAATCGGCAGCATCTCCTTGGGCATGGCTTTGGTGGCGGGCAAAAATCGCGTGCCGTAACCGGCCACTGGAAACAAACATTTTTTGATCATTGCTTATGTCCTTGAGTCTGTTCAATCCAACGAGGGTTTCTTTGACGCAGGCGCCCGCGCCCGGGAATCTCCACAAACGGCTGAGACTTTTCCATAGCCGCTTCGTTCAGCTGCCAATAAAAGACCGCCCAGCGACCAAAAGGCGCTGGGCTGGGATCCCGTGCGGAGGGCAGATGGTGCGGAGTGGGCCGGGCGCGGAAAGCGGAGCCGCCCGCCGAGATGGACGACGGGGAAAGCACGCCATTAAAAACAACGTTCTGGTTCATCTTCTTCAAGGCATTGCTTTCATCCGCTTCCAGCAGAAAGCACTTACCATACCATAATTCTCCGGAACCCCGCCCACCAGTCCACAGTTCGACGCGCGGGTGCTAGACAAGCGGCGGTGAGCCGGTAGAATGGCCTGCTTCGTGCGCCGGAGAACAATGACCGGCAAGTCATATACAGTCAGGTTTTATGTCAGAATTCGAACGAAAGAGCAGCTACGGCTTCGAGGAGCTTATCGAGTGTGGTTACGGGCGTATGTTTGGTCCCGGCAACGCACAACTTCCCATTCCCAACATGCTGATGCTGGACCGGGTTACTCACATCAGTGACAAGGGGGGCGAGTACGGCAAGGGAGAGATCATTGCTGAGCTCGACATCCACCCGGAACTCTGGTTCTTTCAGTGCCACTTCCCTTCCGATCCCGTCATGCCCGGATGCCTTGGCCTGGATGCCATGTGGCAACTGGTGGGCTTCTTCCTGGCCTGGAAGGGCAATCTTGGCCGCGGCCGCGCTCTGGGCGCCGGTGAAGTGAAGTTCACCGGGCAGATTCTACCCAGCGCCAAAAAAGTCACTTACCATATCCACCTGAAGCGGGTGATCGAGCGAAAGCTTGTTATGGGTATCGCCGATGGCCGCGTTTCCGTCGACGGGAAGGAAATATATTTTGCCAAGGACCTTCGGGTTGGCCTCTTCCAGAATGCTGAATTATTCTGATCCAGTATGAGTCCCATCAGCATTGAGCGAACGATCGGTGGCCCGGCCGGGTTCCGGCCGATCTTCAACTCCCAACTCTCGCAGTCACGAGGAACGCTATGAGACGCGTAGTAGTCACCGGCCTGGGCATCGTCTCCTGCCTGGGCAATGACAAGCTTGCTGTTCTGGATGCCTTGAAACGTGGAGCTTCCGGCATCCGATTCAAACAGGAATACCAGGACTTTGGTTTCCGAAGCCAGGTCGCCGGCAGCGTGGAGATCGACCTCCAGGAACATATCGACCGCAAGACCCTGCGCTTTATGGCCGACGCCGCCGGATTTGCCTATATCTCCATGGCGCAGGCCATTGCAGATGCGGGCCTCGGCGACACCGAAGTAAGCAATGAGCGAACAGGCATCATCATGGGGTCCGGCGGGGCATCGGCGCTGAGCAATGTCGAAGCCACGGACATCCTTCGCGAGCGCGGCATCAAGCGAATCGGTCCGTATCGGGTTACCCAAACCATGGGCAGCACCACCTCCGCCTGCCTGGCCACGCCCTTCAAGATCAAGGGCGTGAACTACTCCATCTCCTCCGCCTGTTCCACCAGTGCGCACTGCATCGGCAATGCCATGGAGCTGATCCAGATGGGCAAACAGGACGTGGTGTTTGCCGGCGGCGCCGAAGAAGAACACTGGACCTCCAGCTGCCTGTTCGACGCCATGGGCGCACTGTCCACCAAGTACAACGAAACACCGGAGAAAGCATCGCGCGCCTACGACCGGGACCGGGATGGGTTTGTGATCGCCGGTGGCGGCGGCTGTGTGGTCCTCGAAGAGCTGGAACACGCCAAGGCACGCGGCGCGAAAATCTACGCAGAGCTTACCGGCTACGGTGCCACTTCCGATGGCTACGACATGGTGGCACCCTCAGGGGAAGGCGCCGTGCGGTGTATGAAGCAGGCCATGAGCACGGCCCGCTCGAACATCGATTACATTAACACCCATGGCACCAGCACCCCGGTCGGTGACACGAAGGAGCTCCAGGCGATCCGGGAGGTGTTTACAGAGCAGGTACCACACATCAGCTCCACCAAATCCCTTACCGGCCACTCACTGGGAGCTGCCGGTGTGCAGGAGGCCATCTACAGCCTGGTCATGATGGAAAATGACTTCATGGCGGCCTCGGCCAACATCGAAAACCTGGACGACGCGGCGGACGGCCTGCCGATTCTGCGCGAACGGGTCGACAACGCGGGGCTGAATGCAATCCTGTCGAACAGCTTCGGCTTCGGCGGCACCAACGCCTGCCTGGTATTCGAACGCTACCGGGATTGACCGGCGGCTGGCTGGCCGGCACCACCGGCCAGCCGCTCACCGACTCCGACTCACCTCGCCAACCTTCCGGCCCTCTCAGGCCGAACGAGCTTGGTCCGCTTCGGCCTGGCGGTCGAGCCAGCGGCTGACCTGCGCTTTCAAGCCTTGCCGCCAGCTGCGGCCGTGTACGCCGAAATTGTTGCGGATGCGACGACTGTTCAGGCTCGCGCTGGCAGGCTCCTGGGGGATGGTTTCCCGATCCTTGTCATCCTCGGCTTGCACACTGCCAGGCACGTCTTGCAGCTCGGACAGTGTAGCGGCCACCTCCTGTCCGAATTCCCATTCGTTGCAGCTGTCAGCACTGCTGTAATGGAAATAACCCCAATTTTCCGCCCCGGATAACACCTGCCGAAGCACACCGCAAACCACACGCCGGGCATCGCTGTGCCAGGTCGGTGCTCCGCGTCGGTAGGGACTCAGAGTAACTGGGTCATCGCTGCACAGTCCGGTCAAAATGCGCGTGAACAGATTGTCACCATCGGCGTCGATCAGCCAGCTGAATCGCAATATCAGGTGCTTCTCCACCGCGCGTGCATACTTCTGTTCAAGCTCGGCGAGAAATTCACCGTAGGAATCCAGCGGCGCTGCAGGGTCGGCCTCGTCGTAAGCATTCTTGGTATCGCCACCAAAAACGTGGTAGTCGGAGAGGTAGAAGGGAATGCATCCGTACTGAGCGCAGCGAAAGGCCAGCATGTGATGGCGTTGCAGAAGCAGGTCCTGCCGGGCCAGATCGCCACCGCGCAGAACGGGGTCTTCCACATCAACGCCTGTGAGCAGGACCGCTGGAGGGTGGCTGGCAAACAGCGCGTCAACCGCCGATGGTTCATCCCAGTTGATTTCGTTCTCCTGCACAAAATCGACTGTTGTGTTTCCCGCTTCGAGCTCCTCGGCAATGGCGGCAACGAGCCCGTTTGCCGGGCCTGTTACGAGTACTCGTTTGTTTGCAAATGCCACCATAGATCAACCACAAACCTTCTTCATCAGCGCGGAGGGTTCACACCCGCGCGTGCTGAACTGTTCGAAAACCGGAAGAAAACAATAGCATATCGACCTGGAGCGCAGTACAGGTTTGTCCTGCAGGGAAGCTCCAGATCACAATCACGACCAAGGGATAAGAAAGGCAAGATCACCCAATCGCTACTGTGCGAAACGGCTGTTCTTCGAAAACTGGGGGCGAAGAAACTCCATCTGATCGTAGCGGATCCGCTTACTGTTGATCAGCGCCAGGTACTCCGCATAGTTCGGGCGGTAGGGTAAGGCAATGAGCTCCATGGGTATTTCGCTGGGCAGGCGGTCGCCCTTGGACTGGTTGCACCGCCGGCAGGCCGTGACCACATTTTCCCAGCGGTCCTGCCCGCCCCGGCTTTTGGGTACTACATGATCCCGGGACAGCGCCGCAAACGGAAAGGCCTTTCCACAGTACAGGCACTGGTAGTCGTCCCGCGCAAAAAGGGCTTCATTGGTGAGCAGAGGGTTGGTACGAAGTCTGGGGATCCGGCGCCCGCCGCAGGCAATGATGGCGGGAAGCTGAATGGATGATTGCAGCCCGGTGTGGCGGCAGTAACCGCCGCGCACTTCACGAGCCACCCCACCGAGGGACCAGGCCACCATTTGCCGGGCGTGCAGACAGACCGCCTCTTTCCAGTGCAGCCATTCCACCGGCTGCCCGGCGATGTTCAGTCGCAGAATTTGCGCTTCCACCCCTTGCACTCCAGTCGGGAACCCTTGTTTGAATCCGCCAATGGTCGAGATAATCGGCTCGCACACCCAGCGCATGAGGCAGCACTTGCATCTCACCTGACCCGGAGCCCTTTAACAACAGGACTTTAGCCAGGCCAATCACCGCCCCTCAGATCACCTTCCGGGAAATGTGGGCGCTGGAGTCGGTTTATATTTAAGCAAAGCGGTCAATTAGTCAACGCTCGATCCGGTCCGCTGGGCATGCGGAGCGAGAGTTTTCGCACAAGAGGGAGGTGTTCAGTCGACCAGGAGAGTGGTGGCAGGCATAAAAAAACGACCCCACCAGATCCTTGGCGGGGCGTTCAGTGCCGGATTTTGCAGATTCGGGGGCTCAAGTCCCTATGAGCAGTTGGCTCATTCCCTTCAGTTCCGTTGCCCGGCGTCCTTGCAGTTGCTTCCTTGAACGTGTGGCCATTATGGTCAGCCGCCGTTCAGCGGCCTAGTGGCAAATGTCGCTTTATCGTGTAGGAAATATCTCACACGCGGGGGCCGAGGTTTCCATCAGGGTGCCTGGAGAAAAAAAGCACCGCCGTCCTGGCGGTGCACAAGCACAGGATGATCCTTATCAAAGCCGCCGTCCTGGGGCCTCCTTTTTCGTCCGTGCAGTTGGCATTCTGCGGCCCGCGCAGCGGTCGTGGAACTGGTCACAGTCCTCAATCTCTGTAGGAAAAACGCGACCATATGTGTGCGATATGTCTTCAAGGAGGAGGCACGCCCCGGAATACAAGCGGAGTCACTTGCGGTAAAATGTCGGCACTTTGACGCGCCTCACGAGCGCGGCAAAGTGCCTGAACCCCCTGCAGCGAGGAGCCCATGCCCGCCAAGACCCAGCCAACATCCGTCGATTTTGAACAGGCCCTGAGCAAGCTGGAGGCGCTGGTCGGCAAGATGGAAGCCGGCGACCTCAGCCTCGAGCAGTCCCTGGAAGCATTCGAGGAGGGCGTCAAGCTCACTCGGGAGTGTCAGACGCAACTGGCTCAGGCCGAACAGCGCGTCAAGAAGCTGATGGAAGAGAATGGTCGCGTGACCACGGTGGACTTCCAGGAAGACGGAGCGGAATGACAAGCATTGACGAGTTCCTGAAACATTATCAGGAACGCAGCACTCGCATCCTTGAGCAACAACTGGAAAAGCTGAAGGCCGACAGCCCTTCGTCCTCCCTGTCTCAGGCCGTGCAATACAGCCTGGCGGGACGCGGAAAGCGCATTCGACCGGTTTTGGCTTACGCGAGCGCTGAGGCGGTCGGGGCGTTGTCTCCCGCGGTGGATGCGGCCGCTTGCGCGCTGGAGTGCATTCACGCCTACAGCCTGATTCATGACGACCTGCCCGCAATGGACGATGACGACATGCGGCGCGGTCGGCCAACATGCCACATCGCCTTCGGTGAGGCCACTGCCATTCTGGCGGGCGATGCGCTGCTTACGCTTGCCTTCGAAGTGCTTGCCGGTATCGACGGGCTGCAACCAGCCACGGTGTTGTCCATGGTGAGACATCTCGCCGCCGCCTCTGGCAGCAGCGGGATGGTGGGCGGTCAGGCTCTGGACCTGTCGGCCGTGGGCCGGCGCCTCGCCCTACCCGAGCTGGAAACGATCCATCGGTACAAAACTGGAGCGCTCATTCAGGCCAGTGTGGTGCTGGGAGCACTGGCCACCGAAACGGCCAGCCCGGCGCAACTGACCGCGCTGACCGAATACGCCGCCTGTGTCGGGCTTGCCTTTCAGGTTCAGGATGACATTCTGGACGTGACCGGGAGCACGGAGGTTACGGGGAAACAGCAAGGAGCGGATGCCCTGCGCCAGAAGCCCACTTATGTATCCCTGCTCGGGCTGGAGGAGGCCCGGAGCAAGGCGCGGCAGCTCCACGAGAGCGCCCTTCGGGCGCTCTCGGACTTCGATGATCAGGCAGAGCCTCTCCGGGCGCTCTCCGGGTTCATTGTGGCGCGGGCGAGTTGAGGCTCCCGCGGGTCGGTCGCTGGGTGACGCTTCGCAGGCAGCCGAGACTATCAATAGCCAAGCACCCGCAATACAATTCCTGGCCCCGCTCCCTGGCCCACGGGCAAATGCCACGACAGTTGAAGGCTGATGTTTAAAGAGATTCCGACACAACGTCCCGACACACCACTGCTGGACCGCATCGACAGTCCCGCGGACCTGCGCGCGTTTGACGAAAAGCAACTCCCGGAGCTGGCCCATCAGTTGCGCGAATACCTGCTGTACTGCGTGGGACAGACGGGCGGCCATTTCGGTGCGGGGCTCGGCGTGGTGGAGCTGACCATTGCGCTGCACTACATTTACAACACACCCGATGACCGGCTGGTCTGGGACGTCGGCCATCAGACCTACCCCCACAAGATTCTCACGGGCAGGCGGGAAGCCCTCCTGAGTGTGCGCCAGTTCGGCGGCATCAGCGGCTTCCCCAAGCGGACTGAGAGCGATTACGACACTTTCGGAGTGGGTCATTCCAGTACATCCATCAGTGCCGCACTGGGTATGGCTCTGGCGAGCGATCTGGCGGGAAGCGAGCGAAAGAACGTTGCTGTAATCGGCGACGGCGCCATGACTGCGGGAATGGCCTTCGAAGCGCTGCACCACGCTGCCCACACGGGGAACGATTTGCTGGTGGTTCTCAACGACAACAGCATGTCGATATCCAAAAACGTGGGCGGTCTGGCCACGTATTTTTCCAAGATCTGGGCCAGCCGTTTTTACAACTCCATGCGCGAAGGCAGCAAGCGGGTGCTCGAAAAGATCCCACCCGCGTGGGAATTTGCCCGCCGCACTGAAGAACACATGAAGGGCTTCGTGTCCCCGGGCACCCTGTTCGAGGAAATCGGCTTCAACTACGTCGGCCCCATCGATGGCCACGATCTGCAGAGCCTCGTCAGTTACCTGCGGAATCTGCGCCAGGTGGGCGGGCCCAAGCTGCTGCATATCATTACCCGCAAAGGCAAGGGCTTCGTGCCAGCGGAAGAGGACCCGGTGGGTTACCACGCCCTCAACAAGCTGGAGCCTGCGCCCAAGGTTAAGCCGGCCGAACCACGCAAACCCAAGGCGCCCAAGTACCAGGATGTGTTCGGCCAGTGGCTCTGCGATATGGCAGCGGCGGATCAGCGCCTGGTCGGGATAACCCCCGCCATGTGCGAGGGCTCGGGTATGGTGGAGTTCGCGAGCCGGTATCCCGAACGCTTTCACGATGTGGCCATCGCTGAACAGCACGCAGTCACGCTGGCGGCCGGGCTGGCCTGCGAGGACTACAAACCAGTGGTAGCCATTTATTCCACCTTTCTTCAGCGCGCGTATGACCAGCTGATTCACGACGTGGCGATTCAGAATTTGAACGTGACCTTCGCCATTGACCGGGCCGGCATCGTCGGAGAGGACGGCCCCACGCATTCGGGAAACTATGATCTGTCCTATCTGCGTTGCGTGCCGAACATGATTATCGCGGCCCCAAGCGACGAGAATGAGTGCCGCCATCTCCTGTACAGCGCCTACCTGCACCCCGGCCCGGCCGCGGTACGGTACCCCCGCGGTGCGGGCGTCGGCGTGGAAATAGACACGGACATGCAGGAGCTTGCCATTGGCAAGGCTGTATGTCGCCGGGAAGGCCGGCGGGTGGCAATTCTCAACTTTGGCACCTTGCTCCCGACCGCCCTGCGCGTTGGCGATCAGCTGGATGCCGAGGTCTGGGATATGCGGTTTGTGAAACCACTGGATCATCAGGCAGTGGAAGATTTGGCAAGCCGCTTTGATCTGCTCGTCACGCTCGAAGAGAATACGGTCATGGGCGGCGCCGGTTCGGCGGTTAACGAATATCTGGCCCAGGTCGGGATGGTGGTGCCAATCATGAACCTGGGGCTGCCCGATGGGCTCATCGAGCACGGTACACGCGATCAACTGCAGGAGCTGGTGGGACTGACTCCGGAAAAACTGCTGGCAAGCATCAGGGGTCGCCTGAAAAGCCTCGACTCCGGAAGCACGGCCGCTCTCTGACCGAAGGGGAGACCGTCCCGGGGCCGCCAAGGAAGCAGCCATTCCATGACCATGGACACCCCGAGCCCGGCCGGTCGGCCACCTGGCTTACCGGAGTTTCCCCCCGCCACGACACGGTTCGACGTGGTGGACCTGATCCGCGGGGTGGCGGTCTGCGGCATTCTGGTGATGAATATCGTGGCCTTCGGAATGCCCGCGGCAGCCTACCTGAACCCCCAGGCCTACATGGGCGATCGTCTCTCCAGCCATCTGATCTATGGCTTTACCCACATTTTTGCCGATCAGAAATTCATGGGGCTGTTCTCACTGTTGTTCGGCAGCAGCGTAATGCTGTTCATCCACAAACTGCGCGCACGCGGCGTTCCAAGCCTGCCTTTCTCTTACCTCCGAAACTGGTGGCTGCTGGTGTTCGGGTTCCTCCACGGGTATTTCCTCTGGGAGGGGGACATTCTGCTGTATTACGCCCTCTGCAGCTTCCTCCTCTATCCGCTGTGGAGGCTACCACCCACGCTCCAATGCGCAGCTGGGCTCCTCATCTTCCTGTCCGCGATTGCCCTCGATCTCAGCGGCCAGCGCGCCCTGGACGAAATGGCGGATTTCTCCCTCGCCAACCTGGAGCCCACCTGGGCCCCGAGCGAGCAGGACGTTGCCTTCGAAACCACTGTGCGCCTGAGCGGCTACGCGGAGCAACTGAGTTTTCGCACTGCGTTTCCCGAACACCTGACCGACCCCGCCATGAATCTCGTCTCAAGGGTCTATGTGGCCCAGGGGCTGGCCCGCGCGTTCGGTTTAATGCTGGTTGGAATGGCTTTCTACTCGTGGGGGATCGTCACCGGGCAACGAAGCAAAATCTTTTATCGCCGCGCGGCCATTTGGGGCTTGGGTGTGGGGGTCTTCCTTGCCGGTTTCGGTTTGTGGCGCAACTACGCCCACGATTGGGACATCCGTTATGGACTCTTTGCGGGGCTCGCCTACAATCACCTGGCCACACCGCCGCTGGTGATCGGCTATCTCTGCGGCATGGTGGTCCTGTGGCAAAACGGGGTCAGTGGCCTCGGGCACGGGCTTCGCTCCGTCGGGCGCATGGCGTTCACCAATTACATCGGCCAATCGGTGATTTGCACGGGAATTTTTTACGGTTACGGCCTTGCCCTTTTCGGCCAACTTGACCGGTTGCAGTTGATGGGGGTCGTGGTGGCCATCTGGATTATTCAGATTGGCTTTTCCCTGTTGTGGCTCAGCCATTTTCGCTATGGACCCCTCGAGTGGCTCTGGCGAGGTCTCACTTTCTTTCGGTTGCCGATTTTGCGCCTTCACAACAGGTAGTCCATACAAGCCGAACCAACCTCACCCGCTCCCGTTGCGCAGCGCCCGGAGTTTGCGGCACCAATCACAGCACACAAGCAGGATTTCTTGATGGCTCGAAGCACCCTGACCCGGCGCGGTATTCTTGCCAAGGCATGGCCAATCATCCTTGCTAACGCGGCGGTTCCGACACTGGGTCTCGTGGATACTGCCGTGATCGGCAACTTCGGCAGTGCGGCGCAACTGGGCGCCATCGCCCTCGGCGCCGTGATCTTCAGCTTTGTATATTGGAGTTTCGGCTTCCTGAGAATGGGGACAACCGGTTTTGTCGCTCAGGCAGCCGGAGCAAGGCAGGAGCCGGAAGTCCGAGCCACTCTGGGCCGTGCCCTGCTCGTTGCGCTGGCAATTGGTTCTGTGCTGACAAGCCTGCAGTGGCCGCTGGCAGAAGTCGCTTTTTTGCTCCTAGATGCAAGCGCCGAAGTGGAAAGTGTAGCAGCGGATTATTTCCG
Organism: Gilvimarinus sp. F26214L; assembly: GCF_054401055.1. Taxonomy (NCBI): domain Bacteria; kingdom Pseudomonadati; phylum Pseudomonadota; class Gammaproteobacteria; order Cellvibrionales; family Cellvibrionaceae; genus Gilvimarinus; species Gilvimarinus sp. F26214L. The sequence continues at coordinate 37,890 of NZ_JBTIYG010000011.1, forward strand.
GATCAGGATCTGGGGAGCGCCCGCCACACTCGCGACATTCGCAATCGTGGGTACACTGATCGGTCTGGGGAAAAGCAGAACATTGTTATCCGTCCAGTTGATTCTGAATGGCCTCAACATTGTTCTCGATATCTATTTTGCTGGCGTGCTCGGGATGGGCGCGCAAGGGATTGCATTAGGAACAGTCATTGCCGAGTGGATCAGCTGTATCCTGGCGCTCGCAATTCTGTTGGCAATCCTGCGAAGGCGACACCGAGACACCGAGACACCGAAGGATTCTGGGCCTGGCGGCGTGTGGCCGACCCCAGGAAGCTTAAGCGCACCATGACCGCTAACGTCGATATTCTCGTGCGAACCCTCACCCTGGTCTTCGGGTTTGCCTGGTTTGCAAACCAAAGCGCACGATACGGGGACGCTGTACTCGCAAGCAATCACATTCTGCTGCAACTGGTTTCGTTCAGTGCGTTCTTCCTGGACGGATACGCCTTCGTCCTAGAGTCACTGGCAGGGCGATTCCTCGGGGCCAGGAAGCTTTACGAATTCCGCCGCTCCATGTTTCTGTCCAGCCAACTCGCAGTGATAACTGCCCTCTTGCTCGCGACGGGTATCTATTTTTTCGGTCAGTACGCCATCGACACATTGACCGATCTCCCTCAGGTCCGCGGGAATGCTTCCGAGTTTCTGCCCTGGTCGGCGGTTTACGTCTTCCTTTCGGTTGCGGCCTTTCAGCTGGACGGGGTCTTTATCGGGGTCACGCGCACGCGGGACATGCGCAACGCTGCCCTCCTGTCCATCACCATCTTCATGATCGCTTCGTGGGCGCTGGGAAGGTTTGGCAATCACGGGCTCTGGGCAGCGTTTATCGTCTATGTGGTCGCGCGAGCCCTTACTCTCGTTCCGGGTTACTACCGCATTGAGCGGACGCTTCGGCCTGGCGCCCCTGAACGGAAACAGGCGGAAACCAGCCGAGCCTCTCATTGAACGGTGTCCCGCCGGTCTCGGGTGTTGAGCAACCCAATCGTCACCCAACATTCCACGAGAGGGCCGGCACTAGCGATCAACCGGGCTATGGTCTCCCGCGCCGGCCGAAGATGAGGGAGATAACAAACAGTACGATAAAGATCCAGAACAGGACCTGGGCAATCCCGGCCATGGTACCGGCCAACCCCCCAAACCCCAGCACGGCGGCAACCAATGCGATTATGAAAAACACGATTGAATAATACAGCACAAATCCATCCTCCCGTTGGTCGACGTACCGACGTCGACTGTTGGTGAAGCTGTTACAGCATACTCAGCATTCAACTCTCCATTTCCGACTCTCAACTTCCGTGCCATCCGGCCTGATCATTCCCTGTGCGTGCAGGCCCTTTAGAGCGGAAGTTTGCAAAGGGACCGGACTGAGTGTGACGTTTACTGCAGGGACTGTATTGTTTGCAATAGTTCGGCACCTCCGCCCCATGAGGTTGGGCAGGACGCGACCTGTGCCTGGCACGGCTTTCGCAATGGCCGAGCTCCGCTTTGCCTACCCCACATTCCCGAGGGTCCGATTGGCGCGACTGGATCTTATGATGGCAGCGATGGTCAATGCTTACGGAGCAAGGCACGGCCTTACGCACTTTCGATGCTGCGAAACGGATAATAGGATGCTGCGTCAGGTGAAGGCGAAAAGTTGGTGCTGCCGATCGGGTCAAAGCGCAGATTCTCTAGGCGGATCTCGAACTCGCAACCACGTTCCAGAGGGTTTACAGCGGACCGAAGCGAGAACCCAAGTGATCCCTCACGTGGTGCGCCCGCACGGTTGAGTAGAATCAGTTGCGGCGCTTCCGCTCGTGAGCGTCTCCCCATTAAGCAGAGACGGCGCAGGATCCCCGGGGCAGCCAGACTTCATTTTGACGCCTGAGGTATGGCGTCTGAGGTTTTGTAAGTTTTACAAATTGCGCAAGCGGTTATATCTGTAACTCGTTCATTGTGCGGCAATTCCTGTTGGTAACGTGACCGGCAGATTGCTATAGTCGCGGATTAAAGATTTTTCGAGGAGATCTGACGGTGGCATCAATTTTATTGGTTGATGACGACGATAGTTTCGTACACAGCACAAGTGAACTCTTGACGATGCTCGGTCACAAGGTGACCACTGCCGGCAATATTCGTGATGGCCTGGAGGCCATCCGGTCTCAGTCGTTCGATATTGTTTTGCTCGATTTGATGCTTCCCGACGGCAGCGGTTTCGAGGTGCTCGAGGGGTTGCCGAAGAAGAGCGTTCAGCCCCATGTGGCTATCATTACCGGCAACACAGCAGTGAAATCGCTGGTCAAGACTGTCCTTGGTCCCAACATCAGTTATCTGATCAAGCCCATCAATCTGGACGATCTCCGCTCTCTGATTGATCGAGCCACATCGGCGGACAATACGGAAGAATTAGGCAGCCGACACTTCGGTGCGCTGATTGGCGAATCGCCACAGATGCAGGAGCTCTATCAGATGATCGAGCGGGTGGCCGCCACGCGAGCCAATGTTCTGATCCAGGGCGAAAGTGGTGTGGGTAAGGAGTTGGTGGCCCAGGCGATTCATCGCGCCAGTGGCACCTCTGGCCCGTTTATTGCTGCGAACTGCGGTGCCATTTCCCGGGAGCTGATCAGCAGCGAGCTGTTCGGCCACGAGAAGGGTGCGTTCACCGGAGCTGTCAGTCGTCGCGTTGGGTTCTTTGAGCAGGCCAATGGCGGAACTCTGTTTCTGGATGAGGTAACCGAGATGCCCATCGACTTGCAGCCCACCTTGCTGCGAGTGTTGGAAACCCATCAGATCACCCGTCTCGGCTCCACCCAGAAGATTCCCGTTGATTGTCGCATTATATCGGCCACGAACCGGCCGCTGGAGCAACTGGCAGAGGAGGAATGCCTGCGCGAGGATCTCTACTTCCGCCTGGCCGTGTTCCCGATCTCTGTGCCACCGCTGCGCACTCACAAGGAGGATATTCCGTTGCTGGCGCGATCGTTCCTTGCCGACCTGAATGCCCAAAACGACACGAACCTGGAGTTGGACGACGGAGCTATCGAGCGGTTGCAGGCATACGACTGGCCAGGAAACATTCGCGAACTTCGCCATGCGGTGCACCGCGCCTTCATCATGACCTCGCCAAGCAACCGTCACCTCAATCTGCCCGGCGAGCTGGCGTCACCGTTTGCCAAGGAACGTACGGCCCAGCCAGGGCTGCGGGCCGGTAAAACCATCAGTGAGATGGAAAAGGAGTTGATCAAGCTCACCCTGCAACAAGTGGGGGGAGACAAACAGAATGCTGCGAAAATGTTGGGTATCAGCTTAAAGACGCTGTACAACCGACTTAACGCCTATGAAAAGCAAGAGGTTGGCTAAGTCCATTCTATGATTCAATCAAATTCGGATGCCGACTCAGTCGCGAAAACTTTGTCCAAGGTCGCTCACGATCTGCGTAACCCGCTCAACAGCATCTCCATGAACGCGGAGCTGATCAAGTTGAAGCTTCAGCGTGCCGGCGACCCCGAAGATGTGGTGACCTACATCGACCGGATTCTGCAGGAGTGCAAGAACTGCGGCACGGTTCTGGAGTCCTCCACAAAGTCCAAAGAGGATTAGCTACCCGCACAAGCTGCCAGCGCTGATGTGTGTCCCGCATATGAATCGCCGGGCGGGCGTTTTCCCGTGTTTTCTCGAAGAGTACGTGAACGCCCCCCATTCCGCCGCATGGCTGCAGTGACTACGTCGGGCTAGTTCAAAGTGCGATATCAGACTGTCAAAGCTTTCGTTCAGAACACCTCTGGCCAGCAAGCGATTGGTTTTGGGCTGCTGGTGGCTCTGCTGGTTCTTAATGCTTCCGTTTCCTATCTCGCGATCGGCGACCTGGTTCGGAAAGAGAACAACGTCCAGAGGACGCTGAATTTTCTGGTTGCGCTCAAGGATACATTCTCAGCCCTTCAGGATGCCGAAACCGGACAGCGGGGGTATCTGCTGTCCGGCGAAGAAAAGCATCTGGAACCCTATGAAAACGCCCTCGCAAACATGCAGGGCCATCTCACCATTTTAACGACGCTCCGATCGGAGTTGCCCCGCCAGCAAAACAGTATTGAACAACTGATTGATCTGATTGGCCGGAAAACCGGCGAAATGGAACGGGTAGTCGCCCTCAGCAGAAGCGATCTCAACCAGGCGGCGTTCAGTCTGGAGCGATCAGACACAGGGTACGCCCTGATGAGGGAGATCCGGGAGCTTGTCGCGGAAATGGAGCAGCGCGAGTACACTCGCATGAGCCAGCAGCGAAATGCGGCCTCGCAAAGTCGTCAGCAGGTTACATTCACCATCGCTGTGGCGACCTTCACCAGCCTCTTGTTAATTGGCGCTGTCTACATCCTCATCCAACGTGCGATCCGAAAGCAGCAGGAAGACGCAGAGAAGCTGGCGCTCACCAACGAAGAACTGGAAGCCATCGTCAGTGAGCGGACGCTGGAAATTGAGCGCTACTCCGAAGAACTGCGGCGCAGCAACCGTGAGCTACAGGATTTTGCTTTCGTCGCTTCCCATGACCTTCAGGAACCTCTGCGAAAGATTCGTGCTTTTGGTGATCGCCTGAAGGACAAATTTTCCGGTGAACAAATCGGGGCGGACGGTCTGGACTATATCGGTCGCATGCAGGCTGCGGCAGAGCGAATGTCGTTGTTGATCAATGACCTGCTGGAATTTTCCCGCGTCAGTACCCGCCCCGGTGACTTCGAAACCATCTCTCTGCAATCAGCGCTGGACGATGTGCTGGATAACTTGAGTGAATCCGCGGACACCAAGGGCGCTTGTATCGAACGCGGGCCGCTGCCGAATATCGATGCGGATCCCACACAAATGCGACAACTGTTGCAGAATCTTCTTTCCAACTCGCTTAAATTTACCGCTGAAGGAGAGCGACCCCACATTCGGGTGAACGCAGAAACTTTTGTAAACGGAACTGACTCTGACAGCCGACAATGGTGTCGAATTACCGTATCCGACAACGGAATCGGGTTCGACCAACGCTATGCTGAACGCATTTTCACCCCTTTTCAGCGCCTGCACGGACGTGGCGAGTACTCCGGGTCCGGTATCGGTTTGGCGGTTTGCCGGCGGGTGGTCGAGCGGCACGGCGGCTCCATTGCGGTTTCGAGCTCCCCCGGACAGGGAACCCGGTTCACGATCGAGTTGCCGCTACAGCAGCAAGTCGAAATGAAAGCCGCGCCGGAATTGACGCCATGAGTGCCGCGGATCGTCTCACGATAGGTCGCCGTGCGGCCGACCGGCGTTCTCACGAGGCGGACGGCCTATGTTTCTGTCGAGCAACATGATGAATATCAAGCTGCTGCTTATTGAGGACGATGAGGACGATTACGTGCTCACTCGCGATCTGCTCGACGAGATTGCAAAAGGTCAGTACAGCCTGGAGTGGGCGCCCAACGCCGCACTCGCACGGGATGCGCTCCAGCGAAACGAGCACGACGTTTGCCTCCTCGACTATCGCTTAGGTCAGGATGACGGTCTGATTTTGCTGGAGGAGGCCCCCCGGTTGGGGTTTTCAGCGCCGATCATCATGCTCACCGGTCAGGATGATACCGCGCTGGATCTCAATGCACTTCGCGCAGGGGCCGTCGATTACCTGGTGAAATCGCAACTCAATGGCGCCCGGCTGGCGCGCGCCATTCGATACGCCGTAGCCCGCCGTGAGGTTGAAACGGAACGCCTCGAACGGCTTCGCGCCGAAGCGGAAAGTCGCTCGAAAAGTGAGTTCCTTGCGCATTTGAGTCACGAACTGCGAACACCGCTGACTGCCATCCTCGGCTATACCGATATTCTGCTGCACCGCCAGAACGAAGGGAAGGACCAGGCGGACCTTTTGACTATCAAGCGCAATGGCCAGCACTTGCTGAGCCTGCTCAACGATGTTCTCGATCTTTCGAAGATTGCGGCTGGAAAGCTGGAGATTAACAGGCAGCGAGTCGACCTGAACAGTTTCCTGACCGACCTTCGCTCGCTCATGGAGGTTGCAGCCCGGGAGAAGAACCTGTCGCTGCGATTCAGCGCGGACCGTCCACTACCCACTCACATCGAGACGGATCCGATCCGGCTTCGACAGATTCTCATCAATCTGATCGGCAACGGGATCAAGTTCACCGAGCACGGCTCCGTACATATCAAGGTGCTCGCGCCCCATCGCGACCTGTCCCAGATCCGTTTCGAAGTGCGGGACACCGGCGTAGGGATCGATCCCGAATACCTGGGCAAGCTATTCCAGCCCTTTTCCCAGGGCGATGAAGGGCGACTCCTGGCCAACGAAGGGAGCGGCCTCGGTCTGACCATCAGCAAGCAGCTGGCAGCGAGATTGGGCGGCGATATCCAGGTGAGCAGCGAGGCCGGGCAGGGCAGTACTTTTACCCTGTCGGTGGACGCTGGCCCTTTGTCCGATGTGTCCTTCGCGCCGCTCGCCATGTACAGGAAAGCCGGCACCGACCTGAAACCAGAGCAGATTCGCATTTCCGGTCGGGTACTGGTGGTTGACGACCTCCCGGATATCCGCCGCTTGGTTGGGGAAATGATTTTCAACGCGGGCGCAGATGTCACCTGCGCCAGCGACGGGGATGAAGCGGTGGACCACTATCACCACGCTTGCACCCGGGGGGAACCGTTCGATCTGATTATCATGGACATGCAGATGCCGGGGATGGACGGTCTGGCGGCGAGCACTCAGCTTCGCAGGGATGGCTGCCAGTGCCCGATCCTGGCTCTGACCGCCGCTACCATGCAGGGTGAAAAGGAGCGTTGTATCACCGCCGGCTGCGACGACTACCTGAGCAAACCGGTTGAGGAGTCAGCGCTTCTGAGCGCCGCACGCACCTTGCTGGCGGCCCGGGTGCCCCCTGAGGAAGACGAGCCGGAGCCGGGCACCACACGCAAAAATCTGGTGCTGCTGGTGGAGGACAACGCGGACGTGCGTCGCGCCACCCGGGAGATCCTCGATCTTCTGGGGTGGGAAGTGCTGGAAGCTGATTGCGCGGCCCAGGCCCTGAGGGTCGCAGAAGGACAAACACCTTTTCTTGCTCTGGTGGATTTGAGTCTGCCCGACATGAGTGGCTATCAATTGGTCGAAGAACTGCGCCGCGAGGGGCACTCCGCGACCCGTTTCATCACGCTGAGCGGGTATTCGGGCGATGTGGAGCGGGAACAGAAAGCAGGGATTTCCCGCCACCTGACCAAACCGCTTGGCCTTTCCGAACTTGAGCAGGCTCTCAGCGCGATCACCTGAACAGCGGACGCTCCGCATTCTGGGACTACAGCGGCTGGCCAAAACAGCAGGTCGCTCAGGACCCGGTTTGATCGGGGTCTTCCGTCTCGTCGAAAAGGTGGCCCAGTTTTCCCTTTTTGGTTTCGAGGTATTTGATGTTGTGCGGGTTGCGCCCGGTCTGGTGGGGGATGCGCTCCACCACCTGAATCCCCAGCGACTTCAACGCGTCTACTTTTTTGGGATTGTTGGTCATGAGCCGGACCTGCTCGATGTGGAGGTACTCGAGCATATCGCGCAGGATGGAGTAATCTCTCATGTCGGCCCCGAAGCCCAGTTGTTCATTGGCTTCAACTGTATCCGCTCCCTTATCCTGCAGATGGTAGGCCTTGATCTTATTGAGCAGACCGATCCCACGGCCTTCCTGGCGCAGGTAAAAGATGACTCCGCGGCCCTCCACCGAGATGCGGTGCATTGCCGCCTGGAGCTGCGCGCCGCAGTCGCAACGCAGACTGAACAAGGCGTCGCCGGTCAGACATTCCGAGTGAATACGCGCAAGCACTGGCTCCCCGTTGCCCACGTCCCCCATGGTCAATGCGATGTGTTCCTTCTCCGTCGCGGTGTCTTCGAAACCGTACATCTGGAACATGCCCCAGGGGGTCGGCAACTTGGATGATTCAACAAAACGCATAGTCACTGTAACTGCTCATTCTCATCAATAATTCAGTATTGGGCTTCCAGAATCAGAACGCCGGCCTCACGTCGCAGACCCACGCGATTCAGATAGCTGTTTCCCAGGAGTATTTCGCGGGGAAAATCCCCCATGGACACCACGGCTTCCACATTCCTCACCTCGATTGTCCCCACCCGGACGCTGTCGAGCACCACGCGGTAGGCGGAATCCACGCCGCTGGCGGTGCTGACCGATACGCGCTGGCCGGCGCGGTAGTTCAAACCCAGGCGCTGGGCCGTGGGGAGGTTCATGGCAACGGCCGTCGCGCCGGTGTCCACCAGAAAGTCCACGGCCTGGCCGTTGATACGACCAGGGGTAAAATAATGCCCACCCTCACCGGAAGCGATCCTTACCTCGGGTTTGCTCCGCTCCTGATAGCGATTGGAGATACTGCGGGAGATCCCCAGCTTCTCCTGCTTTCCGTCGATCTCGAGCACTGCCTGTTTCATATCCGCCGAGACCAGCAACACGCCTTCAGGGCTGCGCTGCCCGGTGCGGAGCATGCGCCGCTTTCCGTCCACTTCGAGGATCGCGCCGCCCTGAAACAGCCCCTTGACCGTGACCTCCAACGCCCAGCCGGCGGGGGAAATGGCGAGGAGAATGGCGCAGATTAGCAGTGAGTGTCGCACAGTGGTTTACCCCATGCTCAAGTAGGCGATCAGTTGCAGGCACGCAAGAGCATAAACCGCGGCGATGATGTCGTCCAACATGATGCCGAGCCCACCGCGCACACGCCGGTCCACCCAGCCGATTGGCCACGGTTTGAGAATGTCGAAAAAGCGAAACAGGATGAACCCCAGCAGCGGCCACATCCAGCCCGAAGGGGCGAGTACCATGGTGAGCCAATAGCCGACCATCTCGTCCCAGACGATTCCCGGATGGTCATGGACCTGTTGGGCGCGCGCGGCAACTTCGCAAAGCCAGATACCCAACGCGAAGGTGACGACCACAACGGCCAGGTAGACCGGCAGTGACAGGTCGCGCATCAGGAAGTAGAACGGAATGGCTGCAACCGTTCCGAAAGTTCCGGGGGCTTTGGGAGCGAGGCCGCTGCCGAAGCCGAAGGCCAGCCATTGCGCAGGATTGCGCAGCAACTCGCTGAAGCTAGGTGTCGGTAGCTGTGTCAAAGTGTCGGTACCCTGTATTTTTGACGGAGTAAGGCTGGCCTTTGTGGACGCACTTTACGCCGCGTCCTTTGTCGATCATGCCGATGGCCCGCGCAGTCAGTTTGCGGTCGGCGATCAGTTTCTCCACTTTATAGCGCTGCTGCTGGGATACTGTGAAGCAGAGCTGGTAATCGTCACCGCCCGCAAGCGCCCATTCGATGCTTTGCTCAAATCCTGCGAGTTTGGCGAGGGCTTCGGAGAGGGGCAGGCGCTCGACTTGCAGTACGGCGCCCACGCCGCTGGCCTCGCAGATATGCCCCAGATCCTGCAGCAGTCCGTCCGAGACATCGATTGCGGCTGATGCGATTCCAGCCAGTGCCTGGGCTTCCCGCAATCGGGGAAGGGGCCGATAGTAGTGGGCCATGAAATAGTCGAAGGCCGCTTTGCCCACCTGGAATTCGCGCTGGAGAACGGCAAGGGCCGCGGCTCCATCCCCGACGGTGCCCGTCACGTAGATTATGTCTCCCGGGCGCGCGTTGCCGCGGGTCAGTGCTCGTTTTGGTTCGACTGCGCCCATCACCTGGATTGTGATGGTCAGCGGCCCGCGGGTGGTGTCGCCACCGACCAGGGTACACCGGAACTGGTCAGCCGCACCCTGGAGCCCACGGCTGAACCCTTCCAGCCAGTATGGGTCGGCCGAAGGGAGCGTCAGTCCGAGTGTGAACCACAGGGGCTCGGCGCCCATGGCGGCCAGGTCACTGAGGTTCACGCGCAGAGCCCGCTGGGCGATCAGTTCCGGATCGCCATTCCCGGGGAAGTGTCGGTCGGCCACCAGGGTGTCCATGCTGGTGGCCAGTGCCTTTCCCTCCGGTATCTGCAGGAGGGCGCAATCGTCGCCGATGCCCAGCAGGACACCGTATCCACCAAGCTGGCGATGAAAGTATTTTTCAATCAGTTCGAATTCATCGAGGGCCATTATCGTCCTTTGATTTCGAGCGGGCGGTGCTTGACCGCCGCTTTGTCCATTACTCCATTGATGAACTTGTGGCTATCGGCCGCGCCGAATTTTTTGGCGAGGCCAACGGCTTCATTGATGACGACCCGGTAGGGGACGTCGATGCGACTGACGAGTTCGTAGCTGGCAATGCGCAGAAGAGCCAGGGTGATGGGGTCGAGCTCTTCGAGACTGCGGTCCTGAAGGAGTGGCGCAAAGCTCTGGTCGAGGTCGTCGGTCCGGTTTGGAATTGTGGTTAACAGCTCTTCAAAATAGTCCACGTCCACATGGGTCATGTCGTATTCTTCGCGGAACTGCCGGGCGATTTTTCCGGGGTCCAGTTTGCTCATCTGCCATTGGTAGAGGCCCTGCATTGCGTAGTGACGAGCTTTGTGGCGCGCGGCCGGGGTGGAGGCTGTCATTGTTGCTTCTCTGAGACTTCAGGGTTACCCGCAATGCGGGATGTTTAGATTTGTTTGAGCAGGGAGACCATTTCGAGGGCGGTGGCGGCGGCTTCGGCGCCTTTGTTGCCCGCTTTGGTTCCTGCGCGTTCGATGGCCTGTTCGATGCTGTCGACGGTGAGGACGCCGAAGGCGACGGGTACTCCGCTGTTCATGGAGGCTTGGGCGAGGCCTTTGCTGCATTCGCCGGCGACGTAGTCGAAGTGGGGTGTTCCGCCACGGATGACGGCACCGAGTGCGATGATGGCGTCGTAGTTGCCGGAGTTGGCGAGTTTCTGGGCCACGAGGGGCATTTCGTAGGCGCCGGGTACGTAGCAGAGGGTCACGCTGTCTTCATTCACGCCGTGCCGTCGCAGTGTGTCGAGCGCGCCTTCTTTCAGGTGGTCCACCACGAAGGAGTTCCATCGTGTGACCAGCACTGCGTAACGTCCTTGCCCGGAAACCATGTCTCCTTCGATTACTTTGCCCATGTTGTTCTCACCTTTGCATTTTGTTGGTCGTTATCGTGCGCGTTTTGCGCGTCTGAAATTGAATGCTGCATATCCCGTTTGCGGGTGCTGCTTATCTTGTTTGTTGGCGCTAATTGGCTTGTTTGCTGGTGCCAGTTAGCCCTTTTGTTGGTGCCACTTAGCCCGTTTGCTGGTGCCGCTTAGCCCGTTTGCTGACGGGGTGAGCTGTTTCAAAAACGCATGAATACTTCCCTGTAGCTCCCGCGCCGCGTCCTGCGGCGAGGGTTTTGAAACAGCTCACCCCGCCAGCAAACTCCCTTCCGAGTATCCGGGGAGATGGTTTTCCTGATAAACGTTTACCTCAGGTCTCGCACGGGATCTGTTCGACTACCTCCAGATCGAAGCCGGAAATCGCTGTAAACCGCAGGGGCGCGGACATGAGGCGCATTTTCTTCACCCCCAGGTCCTGGAGTATCTGGGCGCCGGTGCCGATTTGCCGGTATACCATGTCCTGACTCGGGCGCGCCTGTTTGCCGGAGAGCATCCAGTCAACGCTCTCTTCGATGGTGGAGGCCGGATCGCTGTGGCAGATGAGTACGACGACCCCGGCTCCCTGTTCGGAGACGTAGCGCAGGGAGTCATGGAAGCTCCAGGAGCGGTAGTCGTTGTCGTCGGCGCGGCGGATGGTGAAGATGTCCCTTGCTGCGTCCAGCACGTGCACCCGCACCAGCGTCGGGTCGTCGGGCTGAATCGAGCCTTTGATCAGTGCGAAGTGAATTTCCTGGCGGGGGATGTCCCGGTAGGTGAGCAGCCGGAAGTCACCGAAGTCGGTGTTGATTTCCCGCTCGTTGATGCACTCGACGGTCTTTTCCTTCACCGAGCGGTAGTGGATCAGGTCCGCTATGGTGCCGATTTTCAGGTTGTGCTTTTCGGCGAATTTCTCGAGGTCCGGGCGGCGGGCCATGGTGCCGTCTTCATTCATGATTTCGACGATGACCGCGGCTGGCTCGTAACCCGCAAGACGAGCCAGGTCGCAGCCGGCTTCCGTGTGGCCGGCGCGGCTGAGTACTCCGCCGGCCTGGGCGACGATCGGGAAGACGTGGCCGGGCTGGACGATGTCCTTGGGTCGGGCGTCCCGTGCGATTGCGGTGCGCACGGTGCGCGCTCGGTCGGCGGCGGAGATGCCGGTGGTCACCCCTTCGGCCGCTTCGATGGAGACGGTGAAGTTGGTGGAGTGGCGGGCGCCGTTGTCCAGGACCATGAGCGGCAGGTCGAGTTGTTTGCAGCGGTCTTCCGTCAAGGTGAGGCAGACGAGGCCCCGCGCATGGGTGGCCATGAAGTTGATGTCGTCGGGGCGCACCTGTTCGGCGGCCATGATGAGGTCGCCTTCGTTCTCGCGATCCTCGTCGTCCATCAGGATGACCATTTTGCCCTGACGGATGTCGTCGATGATTTCTTCGATTGTGTTGAGTGCCATAGCTGATATTACCGGGCTGTCGTGCGAGCGTGATTTTGGGGCCTAGCAGGGCGCGAGGGGTGCTCAGTTCCCCCGCGCGGGATCGGCAAATCCGTGCCGGGCGAGAAAATCCAGGCTGATGGATTCTCCGCCCTCGCTCCCGGCATCGCGCGCCAGGAGCAGTCGTTCCAGATATCGGGCCAGCAGGTCCACTTCCAGGTTCACTCTGTGGCCGGGCTGGTACTGCCCAATGACGGTGTGCTCCAGAGTGTGGGGCACAATGTTGAGCTCGAATTCCGCGCCTTGCACTTTGTTGACCGTGAGGCTGGTGCCGTCGACGGTAATCGAGCCTTTCTGGGCAATGTAGCGGGCCAGGTGCCCGGGTGCGGCGACGACGAAGCGCTCGGAGCGTGCGTCGGTGCTGCGTTGCCGTATGGTGCCGACCCCATCCACGTGGCCGCTGACGATGTGGCCGCCCAGACGCGCGTTGGCGGTGAGGGCTTTTTCCAGGTTGATCCGGTCTCCCACTGTCCAGTCCGCGATGGTGGTGTGTTCCAGGGATTCCTGGGACACGTCGGCCCAGAATCCGTCGCCGGGCAGTTGAGTCGCGGTGAGGCATACACCGTTGCAGGCGATGGAGTCTCCTAGGTGCACATCGGACAGATCCAGCGTACCGGTTTTGATGTGGAGCCGCAGGTCGCCTTTACAAGGCTCAACGGCCGCGATCTGGCCGATGGCTTCGATGATGCCGGTGAACATTCAGGCCTCCGGGTCGATGGTGGCGGTGATGCGCCAGTCCTGTCCGATGGGGCGGACGTCGGCGATTTTCAGGCCCAGTTGTGCGGCCATGGTTTCCAGGGGCATGTTGAACAGGGGCCGCGCGCTGCTTCCCAGCAGCTTGGGGGCCATGTAGATGATGATTTCATCCACCAGACCCTGGGTAATGAACTCTCCGGCAAGGGTCGCGCCGGTTTCCACCAGCACCTCGTTGCACTGCTGGTCGGCCAGCACCTTCAACAGTTGGCGCAGGTCGATCCGGCCCTTGCCATCGTTCATGTTGATGCGGTCGATGGTGGCCGCCGGGCTTGCCGGCAGGGTACTTTCCCCTTCCGCGTTTACCAGCAGGACCCGGCCGGGGGCATTGAGTGTGCGCGCCGAAGCGGGCAGGCGCCCATTTGAATCCAGAATCACCCGCAGAGGCTGAAGCCCGGCAATGGCCGCGGCATTGGGCAGGCCCAGCTCTGCGGCTCGCACGTTCAATGTGGGGTCGTCCCGCAGCACGGTTTCGATGCCGCTGATCACGGCCGAGCTGCGTGCCCGCAGTCGCTGCACGTCGCCGCGGGCCGCTGGGCCGGTAATCCATTTGCTCTCCCCGCTGGCCATGGCGGTACGGCCATCGAGACTCATGGCCATTTTTACCCGCACGAAGGGAAGCCCTTCGGCCATGCGCTTGTTGAACCCCGGGTTGATCTGCCGGGCTTCCTGTTCGAGGACGGGGCCGATAACTTCGATGCCCGCGTCGCGCAGTTGTTGGAGTCCATCGCCCGACACTTTCGGGTTGGGGTCCTCCATCCCATACACCACAGTCCGCAGCCCCGCACTGATGAGTGCCTGAGTGCAGGGGCCGGTTTTGCCATGGAAGGAGCAGGGCTCCAGAGAGACGTAGGCCCGGGCGCCCGCTGTGCTGTGGCCGCGTTCGCGGGCGTCCTCCAGGGCCTTGATTTCAGCGTGGGCCTGGCCGGCGCGCTGGTGCCAACCCTGCCCGATCACCTGACCATCCCGCACCAGCACACAGCCCACCATGGGATTGGGCTGGGTGGTGTAAAGACCGCGTCGGGCGAGGCCGATGGCGGCCGCCATATGGCGAAGATCGTCTGGGTTGGACATAGGCGCCTGGAGGTTAATCTGCCTGCCGGGACAGGCTGTCGATTTCACGGCGGAATTCTTCGACGTCCTGAAAACTCCGATAGACCGAGGCGAATCGCACATAGGCCACCTGATCCAGCTGACGCAATTCTTCCATCACCTTCTCGCCGATGGTTCGCGACGGCAGTTCCCGCTCGCCAGTGGCCTGCAGGTTGTGTTTGATGCGGCTGATGGCGGATTCGATGCTTTCGATGCTTACCGGGCGCTTCTCCAGGGCCCGCTGCAGACCGGCCCGCAGTTTGGCATCGTCGAAGGGCTCGCGAGTGCCGTCGGTCTTGATGACCCGGGGCATGAGCAGTTCGGCCACCTCGTAGGTGGTGAAGCGCTCGTGGCAGGACAGGCACTCCCGACGCCGGCGGACCTGATCGCCGTCGGAAACCAGGCGGGAATCGATGACCTTGGTGTCGTCTGCGCCACAGAAGGGACAATGCATGGGGTTTTCCAGAAGTGAGCGACCCAGAATGTGGGTGCGATTCTAGCACAGGCAGTCACCCCCTTCCCTCCCACTCAAAGCCCTGCTTCAGGCCCTCGGTCGGGGGCGACCGTAGCACGGGTCGGCCGAGGTGTTCGGTTTTGGCGTGACCGGGCGTCCCTGCTCGGCTGCGTCAGATTGTCAGGAGGCGTACACCGGGAACTGCTTGCAGATGTCCAGCACCTTGCCCTTCACCTCGGCGATCATCGCCTCGGCGTTATCGCCTTCGAGGGCGTCCAGCACGTCGCACATCCAATGGGTGAGCTGACGGGTTTCCGCTTCCTTGAAACCACGGGTGGTGATGGCCGGGGTACCGACCCGCAGACCACTGGTCACAAATGGTGAGCGCGGGTCGTTGGGCACGGCATTCTTGTTGACCGTGATATTGGCTCGCCCCAGCGCCGCATCTGCGTCTTTGCCGGTGTATTCCTTGCCGATCAGGTCCACCAGCATGAGGTGGTTTTCGGTGCCGCCGGAGACGATCTTCAGGCCTCGCTCCATGAAGGTGGCCGCCATGGCCTGGGCATTCTTCACCACCTGGCGCTGATAGGTTTTGAAGTCGTCGCCCATGGCTTCCTTGAAGCACACGGCCTTGCCGGCGATAACGTGCATCAGGGGGCCACCCTGACCGCCGGGGAACACCGCCGAGTTCAGCTTTTTCTCAATCTCTTCGTTGGCGCGCGCGATGATCAGACCGCCCCGCGGGCCGCGCAGGGTCTTGTGGGTCGTGGAGGTCACCACGTCGGCGAAGGGCACCGGATTTGGATAAACGCCTGCCGCGACCAGTCCGGCCACGTGGGCCATGTCCACCATCAGGTAGGCGCCGACGCTTTTCGCAATAGCGGCGAAGCGCTCCCAGTCCATGACCTGGGAATAGGCGGAAAAGCCGGCGATGATCATTTTCGGCTTGTGCTCGCGAGCCAATTGCTCGACCTGATCGTAATCCACCTCGCCAGTGTCGGTGTTGAGCCCGTACTGGACGGAGTTATAAATCTTGCCGGAAAAGTTGACCTTGGCACCGTGGGTCAGGTGCCCGCCGTGGTCCAGGCTCATGCCCAGCACGGTATCGCCCGGCGCGAGCAGCGCCTGGTAGACCGCAGAGTTGGCCTGGCTGCCGGAATGGGGCTGGACGTTGGCGTAATCCGCGCCGAACAGGGCCTTGGCTCGCTCGATGGCCAGAATTTCCACCTGGTCCACGTATTCGCAGCCGCCGTAGTAGCGCTTGTGAGGATAGCCCTCGGCGTACTTGTTGGTGAGCTTGCTGCCCTGGGCTGCCATGACCAGCGGGCTGGTGTAGTTCTCCGAGGCAATCAGCTCGATGTGCTCTTCCTGACGGCGGTCCTCGTCCTGAATCGCCTGCCAGATATCCGGATCAAAAGAATCGAGAGTTTGGGACTGGTCAAACATCGCTGCCTCGTCGCTTGCAAAGGGGAATAAATGAGAGCGCGGATTGTACAGGATGGTCGGCACTTAGTCTCTATATACGCGGGCCGATACGGGTGGAGCCTGGAGCAATGGAGAATAACAAGCTCCGGTGGACGCAGCCCAAGACCCGGCCCTCTTGCCTCATTGAATTTTGCCCCCACATTCGCTAACGTCGCTGCCGCTTTTCACCCCGGGCCGAGCGAACCCTGAACTCGCGGCCAGGCAAACACGGTTAGCGGTGGCCTGCCATGTCCCACATGGTACGCTGCCCGGATACAGGGCGCGGACAGCGCAGGATGCTGATCCGCAAGACTACCCAATCACTTACCCGGACCGACTACAAACCCTATGGCTCAATACGTATACACCATGCAGGGTGTGGGCAAGATCGTCCCCCCCAAACGTGAAATCCTCAAGGACATTTCCCTGTCCTTCTTCCCTGGCGCAAAAATCGGCGTACTCGGGCTGAACGGCGCCGGCAAGTCCACCCTCCTGCGAATCATGGCCGGGGTGGACCAGGACTATGTGGGCGAAGCGCGACCCATGCCCGACATCAAGGTCGGCTATCTTTCCCAGGAACCACAGCTGGACCCGGAGAAAGACGTGCGCGGCAACGTGGAAGATGGCGTGCGCGAAGCCAAGGATGCACTGGAAGAGCTGGACCGAATCTATGCCGCCTACGCCGAACCGGACGCGGACTTCGACGCCCTCGCCAAGCGCCAGGGCGAAATGGAAAATATCATCCAGGCCTGGGATGCACACAACCTGGACAATCAACTGGAAAAGGCCGCCGAGGCCCTGCGCCTGCCTCCCTGGGATGCGGACGTGAACACCCTCTCCGGCGGTGAAAAGCGCCGGGTGGCTCTGTGCCGCCTGCTGCTGTCCCGCCCGGACATGCTGCTGCTGGACGAGCCCACCAACCACCTGGATGCGGAAAGCGTGCTCTGGCTGGAGCGCTTCCTCAAGGAATTCAACGGCACCGTGGTCGCCATCACCCACGACCGCTACTTCCTGGATAATGCCGCCGGCTGGATTCTGGAACTGGACCGCGGGCACGGCATTCCCTACGAGGGCAACTACTCGGAATGGCTGGAGCAGAAGGAGAAGCGCCTGGCTCAGGAGGAGCGTGCCGAAGCGAGCCGCCAGAAGGCCATCGAGCGGGAACTGGAGTGGGTGCGGCAGAACCCCAAAGGCCGCCAGGCCAAGAGCAAGGCGCGCCTGGCCCGCTTTGAAGAGTTGCAGTCCCAGGAATTCCAGGCCCGCAACGAAACCAACGAAATCTATATCCCGCCGGGCCCACGCCTGGGGGATCAGGTGATTACCTTCGACGGCGTCTGCAAGGGCTACGACGACCGGCTGCTGATCGACAACCTGTCCTTCTCCGTCCCCAAGGGCGCCATCGTGGGGATTGTGGGGGGCAACGGGGCGGGCAAATCCACCCTTTTCCGCATGATCACGGGTGTGGAAGAGCCCGATAAAGGCACCATTACCATCGGCGAAAGCGTTCAGCTCGCTCACGTGGAGCAGGGCCGGGAACAGCTGGCCGACGACAAATCCGTGTGGGAAGCCATTTCCGACGGGCACGACACGCTCAGGATTGGCAGCTATGAAGTGAGTTCCCGCGCCTACATCGGGCGCTTCAACTTCAGAGGTTCCGACCAGCAAAAACGCGTCGGAGACCTGTCCGGCGGTGAGCGCGGCCGACTTCACCTGGCCAACATCCTTAAGCAGGGCGCCAACGTCCTGCTGCTGGACGAGCCCTCCAACGACCTGGACGTGGAGACCTTGCGGGCTCTGGAGGAAGCCTTGCTGACCTTCCCGGGCAGCGCCCTCGTGATCTCCCACGACCGCTGGTTCCTGGACCGGGTGGCCACTCACATCCTGGCCTACGAAGGGGACAGCGAAGTGGTGTTCTTCGAAGGCAACTACAGCGAGTATCACGACGACCTGGTCAAGCGCAAAGGAACTGCGGCCGAGCCTCAGCGCATCAAGTACAAGCGAATTGCGTAACCGGGTCACGCGGGCCGCCGGAGCGGCCCGCGTCCTCGATCCACTCTCGCGCCCACCTGGATCCCCCCTCCCACCACAGTTTGTTGTTTTCTACGCCACATTCCAAAGTCACAGGCCACAATTGACGCGCTTGGGCAGCGATTTGCGGGCCCTTTGCTATAGTCAGGAGCAATGCGGGCTCTGACCCGCAGCGCGCCTCGCGGCCCGCGTCAGCAGCTCACCACCCAGCAGTTAATGGAGTCCCGGTGGCGAAATTCTCGAATCGTTACGAGGCGGCTTTTCACAATTCGCCAAGTCCCTATGTTCTTTTGCACCGCGATCTGACCGTGGCCGATGTTAACGCGAGTCACCTGGCGTTGACCGGGCAGGAGAAGGAGGACATTGTGGGCCGATTCGTCTTCGATGCCTTTCCGGTGGACGATGAAGCCCTCGAACAGCAGCTACTGCAGTCCTATCGCAAAGTGCTCACCACCGGCTGCGAAGATCGGCTTCGGATTCTGCGCTATCCCGTTCGCGAGGGCCGACAAGGCGGGCAGGCTCACTGCCTGAGCGTCACCAATCGGCCCATATTCAACCATTCGAATCAAATTACCCATGTTCTCAACCACATCACCGAACTCACGGACGTGTGGGGTCATTCGCCCGGATCTTTTACGCCAACGCGCAGCGAAGAGCGCAAACTGCACACACTGATGGAGCAGGCGCCGGGCTTTGTGGCGGTGAGCCGCGGGGCGGACTTTGCCTTCGAGCTTGCCAACAAAGCCTTCTATCAACTGATCGGGCACCGGGACATTCTCGGGAAGCCGGTGCGGGAGGCGCTGCCTGAGCTGGAAGGGCAGGGAGTGGTCGAGCTCATGGAACAGGTGTACCGCACCGGCGAGGCCTTCGTGGGCCGCGCCCTAAACATCCGGTTCCGCCGCACTGAAAACGGTCCGCTGCTGGAGCGCTACATTGATATTGTTTTTCAACCCATTCTCGAAGCGGACCACGAGGTAACAGGCATCTTCCTGCAGGGGCACGATGTAACCGATGCCCATGAACTTTCCCGGCAATTATCCCACCAGGCCGCTCACGATTCCCTCACCGGCCTTTACAACCGACGTGAGTTCGAGCGGCGCCTGCACATGGCGCTGCGGGCACTCCCTCCCGGCGGCGTACATTCCGTGCTGTACCTGGACCTGGACCAGTTCAAACTGGTCAACGACACCTGCGGCCATCATGCCGGCGACGAGTTTCTGCGACTGGTGAGCCTCGTACTCACGTCCCGGGTTCGTCCAGCCGACACCCTGGCCCGCTTGGGCGGTGACGAGTTTGGCCTGCTCCTGGAAGGCTGCCCCGAGCATACCGCCACCCGAATCGCAGAAGAGCTGCGGGAGAGTATCAGCGACCTGGAGTTCATCTGGCAAAAGCGGGTATTCGGGGGGAGCGTCAGCATAGGCCTGGTGGCCATTACGGACCGGGACATGGGCCTGAGCGGCGCCCTCAGCGCGGCGGACTCGTCCTGCTTTCTCGCCAAGGAAAAAGGCCGGAACCGTGTTCAGATTTACCGGGTGGAAGATGACGAGCTGATCAATCGTCGACAGGAAATGGACGCCATTGGTCCCCTGCGACGGGCATTGAAGGAGGATCGGTTCGAGCTGTACTGGCAGAAAATTCTGCCGCTCGGCGAACGTGCGCTGGTCCCGGCCCATTACGAGGTATTGCTTCGTTTACGCCGTCCGGATGGCGAGTTGGCGCCCCCGCAGGATTTCATTCCGGCTGCGGAACGTTACGGCCTGATGCCGGCCATCGATCGTCATGTGGTTCGGAGGGTCTTCGTTTATTTAGCAGATCGCACAAAGTCGCCTTGCTCGCTTTCCGTCAATCTCTCGGGAGCGACACTGAACGACGAAACGTTTGCCTTGTTCATTGCCGACCTGATGGCCGCCTACCCCATTGATACCTCCCGGGTCTGTTTCGAGTTAACGGAAACGGCGGCCGTAGCCAACCTGACCCGAACGGCGGACCTCGTCGGGCAGCTGAAAACTTTCGGCTTTCAGTTTGCCCTGGACGACTTCGGCAGCGGCATGTCCTCCTTCGCCTATCTGAAACAGCTCCCCGTGGATTATCTGAAGATCGATGGGGTCTTCGTACAGCGCATTTTGGAGGACCGGATAGATTCGGCCATGGTGGAAGCAATAGCGCGAATCGCAAAAGTCATGGGGATTCGCACGGTCGCTGAATACGTTGAGAACGAAGAAATCTGCAGCCTTCTCGCCCGGCTTGGGGTTGACTTCGGACAGGGCTTCGCAATTCATCGCCCCGAACCGTTTTGCTGAAAACATGACCGGCAGACCCTTCCATGAGCCACTCACACGCGAGTCGCGCAGTGGCTCGGACTGGTCATCCACAGCGGCGATTTTCGCGGGCACAGCATAAAAACGTGCGTAGCAATAATTATTCGATTCTTTAGCAAAACGTGTCCTGACCTATAATGGGCTCCCTCGCATGCGTAGCGATTATCCCTACGCGCCTCAGTGACGCCGTTTCCAGCCGCTGTACATCAGGTTCTGCCGGGAACCGGACCCCGCTATCGGCACAGGAGCATGCTCAGCAACGACGATTACGATGATCGCGAACAAGAACAACAAGGCGGGATGCAGATAATCGTCCCGATCTTCAGATGCTGAATCCAGGGAAGCGTGGAATGGCTCTCAGAAAACCCGAAACCTTGCTCAGTCTCGTAATGCTCGCCGCCATCGTCGCGGTTGGAGCGCTGCTTGCGATGGACGTACGCGAGGAATATGAGCGGGAAATGGAAGCCGTCGAAGAAGCCCTTCACGCGGAGACTCGGCTGCTTGCAGAACATGCCAAACTCTCCATTCACGCAGCGGCTCTACTGATGGAGGCGGTCGCCACCGACATACGACGTTCCAGCCTGGAACAACGGAGCCAGGACCGAACCGCATGGGAGGCCCTTCGGTCCGTACTGGTGCACACACCGCAGGTGGGCTCGCTGATTGTTGCAGATGCGACGGGCAAGGTGCGGATCACAAGCACTCAATTCCCTGCTGTGCCATCGTTCGATGTCAGCGATCGAGCGTATTTCGAGGCGCACCGCCTGGGAGAGCACACCCGCGTCGGGCGACCCCTGGTCGGGCGCAGCTCAGGGCGTGAGTTGATCCCCCTGAGCCTCCGCCTCGAGAGCCCCTTTGGTGAGTTCCAGGGGGTGATCGTCGCAGCTCTCGACCGTGCCTACTTCCAGAGCTTCTTCGAAAACCTGCCCTCCCGCCTGGATCGGCGAATCGGCATGCACCTCGGCGACGGCACCGTTCTGGCTCTTTACCCAGCGAACCAGGCGCTTTCCTCTTACTCTCTTGCTCATGTCGCCGACCTCTTCACCGAGGTCGCGGAGCGCAGCTGGACGGGTGAATCCCCACTGGATGGGGAAAAGCGCATCATTGCCTATCGGTTCATCGAAGGGTATCCGGTGGCGGTGTCAGTGGGTTACGACTACACGGCGTTTCTGCAGACTTTCTACCCCCTCTGGATCCGTGTCAGCAGCGTGTTCCTCCTGTTCGCAACCGGCATCGCCCTGGCCACCGCGTTTCTGCGCCGGTCCATTCGTCAGGCCTACATTGCCCGTCAACGCGAACACCGCCTGGCGCGCAGACAACGCCGTTCCGATCAACTTGCGCGGGCCATTACCAGCCACCTGCCCAATGGCCGCGTTGCGGTCCTCGACCGGAAACGACGCTACCTGTTTGTGGACGGCAAAGGACTCAGCAAGTACGAGCTGCTGGCGCCCGAGCGGATCGAAGGCAAGTCCATCCGCGAGGTGCACCCACCGAGCGTGGCACGGGTGTTGGACTCTCTGGTTCGCGGAGCCTGCAAAGGCATCGAATCGGAAGGTGAACTGCACGCGGACGGCCAGACCTACAAGGTAACCGCCGTTCCGCTGAAGGATGAAAACGCCCGGGTTGATCGCGTGCTGCTGCTCACCCAGGACATCAGCGACCTGAAGAATATCCAACGCGAGCTGGAAAAACGCAACCTGGAGCTCGAGGAAATGACCCTCACGGACGCGTTGCTCGGAACCGCGAACCGGCGGGCTTTCGACCAGGAACTGGAGAAGGAGTGGCGCCGGGGTTCGCGCAAGCGCCGGCCCCTGGCCTTGCTGATGGTGGACGTGGATCACTTTAAGTATTACAACGACAGCTACGGCCACTCGCGGGGTGACGACTGCCTGAGAGACGTGGCCACCGCGCTGGAAGCGGCGCTGCTGCGCCCGGACGATCTGCTGGCCCGCTACGGCGGCGAAGAGTTGGTGGTGCTGCTTCCGGAATGCGATCTGGAGGGCGCCCTCAGTGTTGCAGCGCGTATTCATGACCGACTGGCCACGGAGGCGATCCCTTTTAGCGCGTCGCCCGGACAGAAAACGGTAACCGTGAGCATTGGCGCAGCGGCCGTGTATCCGCACCCGGACCTTGTTCCGGCTACACTGGTCAGCCGTGCCGACGAAGCGCTGTATCAGGCCAAGGAACGGGGCCGCAATCGCACCGTGGCTGCGGAAGGAGAGCTCACCGACCCACTGTCTGCATAAGATCGAGAACCACCCGGAACCCACAGGTCGGCGGATCGCCCCGGCCACCAGCTGAAGGGAGCTTGTCATGCTAACGAAAAGAATAATCACAGGAAGCATCCTCGCAGCAATTCTGCTGTCCGCCTGCAGCGAAAAACCTGCCGAGCCAATGGAAACCTCCGAGTACCAGGAAGAACTGCTGGGACTGCTCATCGAGGCCGAGCCCGGAGACGTTATTGAAATCCCTGCGGGCACCTTTCAATTCAATCGTGGACTGACCCTGAACACCGATGGTGTGACGCTGCGCGGCCAGGGGATGGACAAAACGGTTCTCTCGTTCCGTCATCAGCTGCAGGGCGCCGAGGGCTTGTTCGTAGGCGCCAATGATTTCACCATCGAAGACCTGGCCATTGAAGACACCCGCGGTGACGGCCTCAAGATCAACGATGGGCGCAACATCGTGGTACGCCGGGTGCGGGTGGAATGGACCGGAGGACCGGCCACCGAGAATGGCGCCTACGGCATCTATCCGGTCCAAACGGAGAACACCCTGATTGAAGACTCCGTCGCCATTGGCGCCTCGGATGCCGGCATTTACGTGGGCCAGAGTCGCAACGTAGTGGTACGCAACAGTCGTGCGGAATTCAATGTGGCGGGCATCGAGATTGAAAACACCGAAGGCGCCGATGTCTATGGCAATATCGCCACCAACAACACCGGCGGCATTCTGGTGTTCAACATGCCCAACCTGCCCGTGCCCGGGCGCGGTACCCGCGTATTTGACAATGAAGTGGTCGCCAACAACACGGACAACTTTGCACATGCGGGAACGGCCGTCGCCAGCGTGCCGGCCGGCTCGGGCATTGTGATCAACTCCAACGACGCCGTGGAGATCTTCGGCAACCGCATCGGCGACAACGATACGGCCAACATCATCATCTCCTCTGCGTTCTCCGCTGGCTACTACGACCCGGACGCGGTTGCAGACAACTTCGACCCGTATCCCGAGGCCATCTTCATCCACGACAACGAGTTTTCCGGCGGCGGAAGCAGCCCCGACACACTGGAGCTGAAAGCACTCAAGCTGAAAGAATTCGGACTCGGCGACTCTCTGCCGGACATCCTCTGGGACGGCTATTTCGACGCGGCCAAACAACAGAACGGCCAGACACCCATGGCGCTCCGGATCTGCGTTCAGAACGGCGACGCGGGCATTCTGAACGTGGACGCTCCCAACGGCTACAGCAATATCTCCACCGACCTCGCCCCCCACGACTGCAAACTGGAAGCGCTGCCCGCTATCGAGCTCGGCGAACCGGACGAGGCCGCCTGAAATGCGCCTGCTGCTCCTCACTGCCGTCCTGCTGCTCGCCGCCTGCGGCTCACCCCCAACCACGCCGCAACTCCACCCGGAGGATGCCATACCGCCGCAACTGGCCGACTGGGGCCTCGTCTACCGCGACGGGGCCGAACTCCATTGGTCGCAGGACGTGGAAGTCTATGACCTGAGCACGCCACTGTTCACAGACTACGCCCACAAACTCCGGACGGTCTTCGTTCCGCGAGGGCTCACATTCAGCCGTGACGAGGGAGGACGTCTGCAGTACCCGGTCGGGACCATTTTCAGTAAAACGTTCTACTACCCCCGCGGCAACACTGCATCGCAGGTCCGCAAGGCATCTTTCACCGCTTCTGATCTTCAGGGGGGGCTGAAGCTCGACAAGTTCCGTTTGCTCGAAACACGCCTGCTGGTTCACTACGAAAGCGGCTGGAAAGCCTTCGTCTACGTCTGGAACCAGGACCAGACCCGCGCCGAACGCAAGATTACCGGCGCCCTGGTGCCGTTGCAGCTTACGGGCGCAGAGGGCGGGGCGCAGAACTTTACTTATGTGGTACCGGACGCGAACCAGTGTCTCGGCTGTCATGCCACCGCGTTCAACACCCGACAGGCACACCCCATCGGACCGGCACGACCGGATTTCATCAACCGCAGTTCACCCATTAGCGGCAAGAACCAACTGGAAGACTGGATGGAGCGCGGCTGGTTGACGGACTCCCCGGAACACTGGGCGCGCGCACCCGACTGGCAGGATGAGAGCGAAGACCTGGATGCCCGCGCCCGCGCGTACCTGGACATCAACTGCGCCCACTGCCACAGCGCCAGCGGCGCAGCGGACACCAGCGCCCTGTGGCTCAACCGTGAACCCGTGCCCGACCAGCATCTGGGCCTGTGCAAGGCACCTATCGCCGCGGGGCAGGGCACGGGCGGGCGACGCTGGGCCATCGCTCCCGGGGACCCGGACAACTCCATACTTGTCTACCGAATGGCGAGCCTTGACCCGGGCGCCATGATGCCGGAGCTGGGCCGCAGCCTGGTCCATGAAGAAGGGCTCGCACTCATACGCGAATGGATTCAGAATCTGGATGGCACCTGCAAGGCGAACCTTGCCAGTAGCGTGACCGGTCACTGATCGGCGCCGCGCTTTACGGGAGAAAGACTATGTTGAACAAGACCGTCAACGAGTGGTTGCTTGAGTATGGCGAAAGCCATCAGAACCCAACCAACAAACTGATCCACTGGATCTGTGTTCCGGTAATATTCTGGTGTGTGCTCGCGCTACTGTGGGAAGTGCAGGTCGGGAACAACCCCTGGCTGAATGCCGCCGTCCTCGCGACAGTGCTCAGCGTACTGTTCTATCTGCGATTATCCGCAACCCTTGCCCTTGGCATGGCGGTAATCTCGGCGGCCTGCCTGTTGCTGATCCGCGCCTATGAAAGCTCCGCCGCGCCCTGGCCGCTGTGGCAATTTGCGCTTGCGCTCTTTGTGCTGGCCTGGATCGGGCAGTTTGTCGGCCACAAGGTGGAAGGCAAAAAGCCGAGTTTCTTCAAGGATCTCCAATTCCTTCTGATCGGCCCCGCCTGGTTGCTGAGTTTCGTCTACCGAAAGCTGGGTATTCCGC
Organism: Gilvimarinus sp. F26214L; assembly: GCF_054401055.1. Lineage (NCBI taxonomy): Bacteria > Pseudomonadati > Pseudomonadota > Gammaproteobacteria > Cellvibrionales > Cellvibrionaceae > Gilvimarinus > Gilvimarinus sp. F26214L. Next base: position 63,716 of record NZ_JBTIYG010000011.1, read on the forward strand.
TAACCGCAAGAGCAGAGAAGCTACACGGCCACTGACCTTCTAAACGCCTTAAGTTGGCACAAAGAGTTCTGACGTGGGGCCGCCCGGCCCTGTCGCGACCTTCACCAGCAGGGATGCTGGTGAAGAGCCCCCATGGATGGGTTCACGGCGTGTCGCGGCAGGGTCGGGCGGCTCCGCGTCCGGCACAATCCCTCCCGAACGCGGAATTCACCGTCCTTAGAAACGCAGACTCAAACCAACGCTGAGAGCATTCCCTTCTGACTCGTATTCACCGGCAACAGTACCGCCAGCCATCTCCTCCCAAATGATATCCGTGTCATCCAGCAGAATATGGGTATAGCTGATATCCAGTACCGCATTGTCGGCAACCTCAGTGCTCGCCCCGAGCGCAAGCCAGGTTCGATCATTGTCCGGCAAACGCGGAGTACGCAGCCGCGCATTCGGTACCGGCGTCTCGTCGTAGGCAACACCAGCGCGCAGAGTCCACGCTTCGTTCGCATCGAAACTCAGCCCCAGACTGTAGCGCATAGTGTCATCCCACCCCAGGGGCTCCACCGCCGTCGGAGTCAAAGGGTTGTCAAACTCGATCACAATCGCGTCGAGAGTGGACCAACCCGTCCAGGTCACATCCGCCAGCAAGGACAAACGATCTCCGATACCCTGGTAGTAAGACAGAGCCAAAGTGTCCGGCAGAGTCAGATCCGCAGTGTTGTCGCTGCTGGAAAACGTTGCCGCCAAACCTCCGCCGAGGAGCGGACCGAGAGCCTCGAAACCACCACGAGCAACAGGTGCACTGAACGTACCGTCGCCCTCCAGCTCGAAATCAATTTCCGAACGATAAGAGAGACTCACTCGAGTATCTTCCGCGGGGGACCAGATCACTCCCAGATTGTAGCCATAACCGATGTCATCGCCTTCCGCTTCAACCTCACCGTCAAACTCACCTGCACCCGGTCGGGCACCGTTGGGGCAAAGCCCGCCCACAGCCTGGGCGCAAATCGCCGCATAATCCATCGCGCGGGACAAAGTCACCTCCGTCTGGTTGATGCTCACACCCGCACCGAAAGACCACTCGTCATTCAGCCGAAACGCCACGAAGGGATTAAGATTGATACTCGCAATGTCCGAGTCCAAAGTCTGATAACGGCCGATCCAGTCGTCCTTGTACTCGGTCGCCAGACCAAAAGGCGCGTTGATCGTGAAACCGCCAAACCAGCCACCGCCGATTTCCGCCGTATACGCCAGATTGGGCAGCACCGCTGTGGTTCCGCCGTCGTCCTTCACGCGCGACGACGCAAGCAAAGCACCGGCTTCCGGGCTAACCTGCGCATCGCCGAACTCAAAACTTGCGTCAATGTAGTGCAGGCCCAGGTTCATACCAGTGCCAATGTGGGCTGCGGCCGCCGGGTTGTACCACACTTCACTCGCGTCCTCAGCCATGGCGCCACTGCCCGCATAGGCGGTGCCAAGCCGGCTGGCGCTCTGCTCCAGAATCGCAAAGCCCGCCGCGTTGCCGGCTTGCGGGTAATTCAGTGCAGCCAGACAAACGCCTGCGCTCATCAGCACCGTCCAGTTCTTGTTCATCACGTGTGATCCTCCATTTACTTCTAGCTCTGATTACTGCTGCATGGCCTCGTTGAGGTCATGCAAATCCCTACGACACACGATCGCAGACGCACTGCCTTGCAAGCCGCACACCTTATTCTTCGTGGCTGACTCCTCGTCCAGTCTGCCAGGGCAACGAGCAAGCCCACGCAAGATGAATGCCGAGTCGCGCGCTAAAAGTTCCAGGTGTCGGCCCACTGTTGCCACCGTTCCGCCGCATTTATTCGAATCGGGCGGACAGGCGAACTCCAGTGGCGAATGCAAAAACAATCCGCAGTGATCGCGTCAATCGCAAGCGCGGCAGTATACCCGGGACGTCGCACTTTCGCTCCAACCGCGTCGACAATTTGCTCGGGCTGGCCAGCGCCGCTTGCGCGCTGGGGCGCATTTCACTATTGTCAGAACCCGGTGGTTTTCAAAACAGGCAAACGCCTGCAACCTCTTCCTGATGATCAAAAACTCCTCGGAGTGGAGTCACCATGAGCAAGCGCTTTCTCCTTATAAAATCCAGATCCGCTCACCACCTGAGCGAAAGCCAGGTAACACCCGAAGCGGTTTTCAAAAATCGACGCGCAATTCTCAAATCCATGGGGCTCGGTGCCATGGGCGCCGGCCTGGCGGGTGCCGCGGGGCCCGTCACCGCCCAGGGAATTCTTGACAGCCTGTTCGGCCGCGACGAGCCCGAGATGACCGTGCGGACAGGCGACCAGAAACTGGACTATCAAAACCTTCAGCAACCCAAGCCGGACTGGGAGTGGACACCGGAAGCCAAAGCCATCACCCACAACAACTTCTACGAATTCGGCACCGGCAAAACCGACCCGGCCATGTACAGCAAGAATTTCGAGACAAAGCCCTGGACGCTCGAAATCGGCGGTGAGGTCGAAAACCCCATGACGGTAGACGTTTGGGACCTGATCAACTCCAGTGCCATCGAGGAACGCATCTACCGGCTTCGCTGCGTGGAGGCCTGGTCCATGATCATTCCCTGGCTCGGAATCGAGCTGGGCAAGCTGCTCAAGCAGGCGAGGCCCACCAGCAAGGGTAAATACGTAGCGTTCCAGACCATTCACGACCCGGAGCAGATGCCCGGACAGCGTTCCCGCTGGGCCGGGGGCGGCATCGACTTCCCCTACGTGGAAGGATTGCGCATCGACGAGGCCATGCACCCGCTCACCCTCATGGTGGTCGGAATGTACGGTAAAACGCTGCCTCCTCAGAATGGCGCTCCGCTGCGGCTCATGGTGCCCTGGAAGTACGGCTTCAAGTCGATCAAGTCGATCGTCAAGATCGACCTGGTGGAAGAAATGCCGCCCACCACCTGGAACCTGCTGGCGCCCCAGGAATACGGCTTCTACGCCAATGTGAACCCGGAAGTGGACCACCCGCGCTGGTCTCAGGCCAGCGAGCGGCACATCGGGCCCGGCGCCATTGCCCGGCGCCAGCCAACCCTGATGTTCAACGGCTACGGGGACGAAGTCGCCAGCCTTTACTCGGGAATGGACCTGCGCAAGTGGTACTGAAACTTCCAGCGGTGGTTGTCGGGTGAACTGGAAGACCACACTGCCACGAACTCTGCACATCCTGGTTCACCTTGGCTCGCTCGCTCCGCTGCTGTGGCTCCTGCTGGCGGGGCTTCCGGGCGGGCGGCTCGGGGGTGATCCAGTTCAGGAACTCACCCACTTCCTCGGCAAGGGCGCCATCCACCTCCTATACTTGACTCTCGCTGTGACTCCGCTGGCTCGCGCGCTCAAGCTCGGCCGCCTGCTGAGGCTGCGCCGGCCATTGGGTCTGTGGTGCTTCGCCTGGGCCAGTCTTCACTTCGCGGTCTGGCTGGTCCTGGATCTGCAGTTCTACTGGGGCCTGATCGGGCAGGAGATCGTGGAGCGCAATTATCTTCTGGTGGGTTTCGCCGCCTGGCTGATATTGCTGGCGCTGGCGGTGACCTCCATTCCGCGACTGATGCGCGCCATGAAACAGCGCTGGAAAACGCTCCACAGCTGGATCTATGTGGTCGCGATCCTCGCGCCCGTCCATTATTTGTGGGCGGTGAAGAGCGGAGTCGTGCAGCCGGGACTCTATCTGCTGGTCGCTGTCGGGCTCCTGTGGTTGCGCCGCGATCGCATACTCCTTCCCCTGCGCGGATTGCAGCGAAGCCAGAGTTAGAGGTTAAAGAGGCTCCATGGTGCGAAAGCGCGCCCGGGCGCGCCCGCCGGGGCTTGAACGCCGACTGAACTTTTCCCGTCGTCCGGGGCTCCGAGCACCACATTCGTAAATGAGTCATGGGCTGCTAGAATGTGGCCCCCACCGCCAAGCTGAACGAAGCATTCATGAAATCTTTTGCACCTCTGCTGCTTGCCATCGCCGTTCTGAGCGGCTGCTCCACCTTCGAAAGTCTCGAAGCCGTAGAGCGAGGGCAGCACGAACACGCACGCCTGCTCCAGCAACAGGCGATCCGCCTGGCGATGCATGAGGAATACCTCTCCCAACTGGCCGAATACCAACTGGAGATGGAAAGGTCGCTGCAGACCATCGCTCAGCAGACCCGGGACATCGATACGGCCCTCACCCGCCTGGACACCACCAAAGGCCCGGCGGAAGAAGCCGCCGCGCGCCCGGAACCGGAGCGGGTCGTCACCACCGAAGCACCCAGCAAAATGGTGATTGGACGCAATGAGTGGGTCTGGCTGGAACTGCTGGGTCGTAATCTCAAGGCGCGGGTGGACACCGGCGCTCTCACATCGTCCCTGAATGCGGTGGACATCCAGCCGTTCGAGCGGGACGGTCGCGACTGGGTGCGCTTCAGAGTGCCGGACGAGGAGCACCCCGAAGGTGGCGACGTGTACGAGGCGCCCCTGATTCGTCACGTCCGCATCCGCCAGGCCGCCGCCGAAGGTCTGGACCGCCGGCCCGTGGTTCGGCTGCAGGTCCGCATGGGCGACTATGTGGACGTAGCGGAATTCAACCTCACCAATCGGGAGAATATGCTGTATCCCCTGCTGCTGGGCCGGAACTTCCTGCGGGACATCATGCTCGTGGATGTCGCCCGGAAGTTCACCCGCAAAAAATATAAACCCGGCAAGCCGGTGGCAAACCGCTGATGAACTCCAGACGAACTCCTTTCTACCTGCTGATCCTCTTCCTTGTAGCTGCGGGTCTGTGGCTGAGCTGGCATCGACATGTAAACTACGAAGTACCCTGGCTTCCGGGCGAAAACCGGCAAGTCTGGTCCGTCGAGGCGAAGATCGATTTCACGGCATTTGGCGACCCGGTCAAGGTCAACCTGTCAGTGCCTGATAGCCAACCGGGCTTTGAGCGGGTGCGCGAGCACACCGCCAGCCCCGGCTATGGTCTCGCGTTCGTGACCCGCCCCACCGGCGGCCGCAGCGCGGAATGGTCAATCCGCAACGCCACGGGCCAGCAGACACTCTACTATCAGGTGGAAATGCTGGTGGATCCCGAGCGGGACGCCCCCAACACCGCAACACCTCCACCCCTGGACCCCCGCCCTCACACGGGCCCCACCGCCACAGCGGCCATGGAATTGCTGGAGAACGCACGCCGCCGTTCAGCGGACGCCTTTACCCTGACGCGCGAACTGATCGAAGAATTCAATACCCAGGCCCAAAGCGCGCAGCTCCTCACCCAGCACCGCCGGCGCTCCGCCTGGCTGGTAGACCTGCTGCACATGGCGGGCACCCCCGCTCGCGAAGTGCAGGTACTCGAGCTTCAGGACGGCCGCCGCCGCCAGCCGCTGCAAACCTACCTGCAGGTATTCGAAGGGGACACCTACCAGCTCTTCAATCCGAACAACGGCCGGCAGGGCCTGCAGCCCAACCAGTTGCTCTGGGAGTATCACTCCGGCCCACTGCTGGAAGTCGTGGGCGGACGCAACTCCACCGTCAGCTTCTCCATCATCGACCAGGAAGTACCGGTAGGCCGGGTACTCGAAGTGCGAAACCTCAATGCCCCGGGCATGCTCGATTTCTCCCTCCACAGTTTGCCGGTGGCTGAACAGACCCTGTTCAAAAGCATCGTCCTGATTCCCGTTGGCGTACTAGTGGTGTGTCTGCTGCGTATTCTGGTGGGCATCCGCACCTCAGGCACCTTCATGCCCGCCCTGATCGCCATGGCATTCATCCAGACCAGCCTGCTGACCGGCCTCATCGGCTTCATCCTGATTGTCTCCGCCGGCCTGATGATCCGCTCCTATCTGTCCCATCTTAACCTGCTGCTAGTGGCCCGGATCTCGGCAGTAATCATCTCAGTGATCATCATCATTGCGCTCTTCTCCGTACTGGCGTTCCAGCTGGGGCTTGCCGAAGGACTGAAGATCACCTTCTTCCCCGTCATCATCCTGTCCTGGACCATCGAGCGCATGTCCATCCTGTGGGAAGAAGAGGGGCCGCGGGAAGTCGTGGTCCAGGGCGGCGGCTCGCTGCTGGTGGCAGTGCTCGCCTATGCGGTGATGACCAATGACATCGTCCGCCACCTGACCTTCAACTTCCTCGGCTTGCAGCTGGTATTCATGGCCGCCGTGCTGCTGCTCGGCAGCTACACCGGTTACCGTCTGCTGGAAGTGCGCCGCTTCCGCCCCCTGGTCCAGGCCGGCGAACCCTGAAATGCTGTCGCTGATCGAAAACTACTGGCCCTTCCGTCGGCTGTCCGCGCGCGGCGTTCTGGGCATGAACCGACGCAACATCGACTACATCAGCCGGTACAACGACCGCGCCCTTTATCCGCTGGTGGACAACAAACTGCGCACCAAACGCCTGGCCATGGAACACGGCGTGCGCACCCCCGAGTTGCTGGCCGTCATCGACAACCAGCACGACGCCAATGCCCTGGGCGAGCGACTGCCGGACCTGGATTCCTTCTGCCTCAAGCCCGCAAAAGGTTCAGGCGGCAAAGGCATCCTGGTCGTGACGCGATCCCCTGAGGGCGAGCTGCAACGCTCCAATGGCCAGCCCCTCACCACCGCGGACATTCAGCGGCACGTGTCCAACATACTTGCCGGACTCTTTTCCCTGGGCGGCGCACCGGACGTGGCGGTAATGGAATCGCTCATTCAGGTGGACCCGATTTTCCGGCGCTTCAGTTTCGAAGGCGTGCCGGATCTGCGGGTCATCGTATTTCGCGGCTTTCCCGTGATGGCGATGATGCGCCTGTCCTGCGCCACCTCAAAAGGAAAAGCGAATCTGCATCAGGGCGCCGTGGGGGTTGGAATCGACATTGGCAGCGGCCGGGCCGTGCGAGCCGTACAGAAGGACCGTCCCATCGAAATCCATCCGGACACCAACCAGAATCTTCTGGAACTGCAAATACCCCACTGGCACGAACTGTTGGAACTGGCCTGCACCTGTTACGACATGACCGGCCTCGGTTATCTCGGCGTGGATCTCGTGGTCGACAAAAGCCGCGGCCCAATGCTGCTGGAATTGAACGCACGACCCGGCTTGAGCATCCAGGTCGCCAACGGCTGCGGCCTTCTACCCCGCCTGCGTCGCATCGAGTCCATCCCCCGCCCCGAACGCATGGCCCTGGCCGATCGCATTCGTTTCTCGCGCGAATGCTTCGGAACCGCATCGACAGAACCTGTACGGCTCGAATCAGTGGGTTAGCTCCGGAATAAAAAGCGTCGGAGAGACGCGTTCGCGATTGCATACTCCGGAGAGGGAAAAGAACCGCTCTTGAGTCAAGATACGGCACGAAGGTTTCAGACGTGGGGCCGCCCGGCTCTGCCGCGACCTTCACCAGCAGGGATGCTGGTGAAGAGCCCCCAGGGATGGGTTCACGGCGTGTCGCGGCAGAGCCGGGTGGCTCCGCGTCCTGGCACCGACCTCCCGGCATCGGAGTGCGTGCGCGACCGTTATTTCGCAGGGAAAAGAATCGCTCTTTAACAAGTCATGATTCGGCACGAAGAGCTCAGACGTGGTGTCGCGACAGAGCCGGGTGGCTCCGCGTCACGGCACGATCCCAAAAACTTATAGCGGCTGATACATCAGCGATTTAACCTGAGCCTGCAACTGCCGCGCATACATCAGATCCTGATTCTGGATCATCCCGATAAACACGATATCTTCCACCGGATCGATCCAGAACCAGGTTCCGGCGATGCCCCACCACCAGAACGAACCTTCCGGAACACCATTGTTCGCAGCGGAATCCGTAACAACCGCAAAGTCCAGACCGAACACATTACCCGGATAGAATGGCCCAATATTCTCAACACCCTCCGGCAAATGATTCTGCCGCATCAACTCCGCCGCCTGCTCCGACAGAATACGCACCCCGTCCAACTCACCCTTGTTCAGATGCATCTGGGCAAACCGCAAGTAATCACCGGCTGTGGACGTCAGACCGCCGCCACCAGAAAACAAGGCAGGCTTCTCCAGAAACGGACCGTTCGGCTCACTGACAAGACGGCCGCCCTCATCCGGCGCATAGGCCCGGGACAAGCGATCCGCTTTGTCCTCGGTTACATGGAAGGCCGTATCCTTCATGCCCAGAGGCTTGAAAAGACGCTCCTGCAGGAAAACATCAAACGTCTGCCCAGACAGAACCTCCACCAGATAACTTTGCACATCCACGGAAACGCTATACACCCACTGGGTACCCGGCTGGTGATTAAGCGGAATCCCGCCAAGCTTTTTTGTCATTTCCTTCAGAGTCATGTTGCGATCCAGAACGCCCGCCTTGCCATAGGCTTCCGCAACGGGCCCGCGAGAAAGCAGCGGTGTATAAACCAGCCCTCCCGTATGGCTCATCAACTCCCGAACGGTCATCGGATGATCGGCAGGCACAGTTTTGAACTTGCCCTCGTCGTCCACACCGCTGGCAACCTGCAAATCCTTGAACTCGGGAATGTACTTGGCCACCGGGTCGTCCAACTTGAACTTGCCCTCATCCCACAACATCATCAATGCCGTGCCAGTGACCGGCTTGGTCATGGAAAAGATGCGGAAAATACTATCCTTGTTCATGGGCTTCCTGTTTTCCAGATCCTGATACCCATGCGCCTCGAACAGCTCCACCTCACCGTCCTGCGCCACCAGCGTCACAATGCCCGCCAATTTACCCTCGTCGACGGCCGCTTTGGTGGCTGCGGATACGGCCTCAAGGCGCGCCTGATCAATGTCGGCGGACGCGAACGGCGCGACGCTCAGCAGCATCACCGCGCAAGCGCTCAGCACCTTGTGCCTGAATGATGTTCTGTTATTCATATTTAACCTCTTTGAATTTTTGCCCTGAAAAGTCGCTGTTGATACTACACCCTGGTCGGGCCTCTGAAGGCAAAGATGTGCAAAGGAGAGGCGGGTGCGAGCGCGGACGCGCCAGGCGAGGTGCGGGGCCGAGTGGCCCCGGACTGGAGGTCAGATAAATGCGGGATCAACGTTCGACATAGTTGTCGAGAGTCGATTCGATGAAAGCGCGACCCTCTTCGGCATCGTAGCTTTCCGATTTATATACGTCTTCCGCGTAGGAGAAGAACGGCGAAAACAGAGGAACTCCGTCCACGGTTTTTTTCAGCATAAAATCCTTGTTGTCGGCGATGATTTCCGACCAGACATCCCGCACATCGTCCCAGAAAGCCTGAGTGCGCTCCCAGTAGCGGTCTCCTGGACCAAAGTCGAAATCCTTGACTCGCAGGTAGCGGTTCACACCCAACTCCTTCGACAGATAGGGCTGGTCGCCGCCCGGTTCACCGGCCCGCTCCAGAACAGTCTTGTAGTTTGCTTCTTCCTGAATCCAGCCCCGGGGCACGATGGTGTGACGGTTGGTGCCGACCAGTACGTCGTAGTCATCGCGCACGCTGGACTCGCGGCGGGGCAGGGGACGCCAGGTTTCGTCACTCAACCAGGTGGAAAAATTCGGGCGGTGCTCCCACTGCCCGATGGCTTCATAGCGCGGCGAATCATCCACCTGATAAACCGCCTGGGCCCAGTGACCTTTCACATCCCGACGCGAATACTTGCGGTGTTCGAATTTGCCCTCGCCAGCGTATACAAGGATATCGCGTTTTTCGTAGGCCCAATCCTGTCGCCAGTGCTTCATGACCACCGGCTCGGAAATTTTGCCCGACTCATCCTCATAGACCATGACCATGATGTGTTGCAGGCTGATAAAGTCGCCGCGGTCTTCCACCACGTAAACGTATTCCGTGCCCCAGCTTTGGTAGGGTGGATCCGGTTCAAATTCCGGGGTGAGGCCGTAGACCTCGATGAAATCAAATGTGGTCTGGTAGGGGCCAGCCATGGCGAGGATTGCACGTCGGTCACGCTCGAAATTGCTGAGGCCCTCCTCCTGCAGTGAGAGCCAGCCAGGAGAGGGGTCGGGATCAAGGGTGAGAGGAGCGCCGGCGCTGGTACCGCCACGGGGGCTCATGGCGCAAGGATCGGTCAGTTGCCAGCTGAATACAAAAAGAGGTTGATGTCGGTCGCACCGGGCGTCTTCAGCGCTCTCTTTCGCAGCGAGCAGTGGGCCGGAGAATGTCAGAAGCAGCAGGACCATGACCCTGCCGACGGAACTGCGGACCAGGAAGTTCATCTTGCCTCCTTGAACGAAACGGGAAACGGGCTGCCGGTCGAGTATACCTGCTCGCCGGCGACTCCGTCAGCGGCACCCAGGCGGGCGTGGACGAGAAAGCACCCACGGGCCTGTCGGCTGAGAGCGGGATATGGTCAGGAATGATTGCTGGTGGGCAGCGGGGCTTCTTCCGTGAGGCCGTAAACCCGGTTCCGCCCCAGGGCCTTGGCCTGATAAAGGTACTGGTCAGCCTCCTCCAGAACGGCCTGCCAGGTCTTTTTGCTGCGCGCACTCTTACGGGTGAACGCGCTTACGCCGGCACTGATGGTGAGTCGGCCGTAGGGACTCTCCCGATGTTCCACGTTCAGTTGGTACAGATTGCGAGTCAGACGCCAGACCGCTTCCATGGCTTCGTGCAGGGAAGTCTCCGGCATCAGTAGAAGAATCTCCTCGCCTCCGTAGCGATAGACCCGGTCGCCGCGACGGATGGAATCCTTGACGCAGTTGGCCACGGTCACCAGGGCCTGGTCACCGGCGCAGTGCCCGTATCGGTCGTTGTAGGGTTTGAAGTAATCCACGTCGATCAACGCCAGGGCATAGGAATGCCGGTACCGCGTTGCATTCAGATGGGTGGTCTGAACATCCATTTCCAACGCCCGGCGGTTGCCGATCTTCAGCAAGCTGTCCTGCAGGGCCAGAGCCTGTAATTCGCGGTTGGCTTCACTGAGCTCGCGGCTACGGTTGGAGATCTGTCTCTCCACAGCCTTGCGCTCCTCCTCCAAAGCGCGCAACTGCGCCTCGTTCAGGATCTCCCGACTGAGCATACCCACCACCCGGCCCACGGAGTCCACCACCGGAAGCTGGGCAAAGCCATGACGGCGCAGGAGGTCCACCGCTTCCGTGAGACTGGCCTCTCCATTGACGCAGATCGCGGGCGATGACATGAACTGACGGATGCGGGGTTCGCGAAAATGGTGACGGCCCAGCACATCCGCGAGGATCTTGATCATGTCGCGACTGGTCACCACCCCGACCGGGAGGCCTTGCTCCACCACGACCAGACAGGAGCCATGACCGGCCTGCAGCGCCCGCGCCGCTTCCCGCACGGAAGCAATGCCGGCCACACAGATCACCTCTGGTGACATCAGTTGCTGAACCCGTGTCTCGCGAAGGTGGCGTTGCGCTACATTGCCGCTGACGGGCGCGACCAGCTGCCGATCTCCAGGCGCATCCTGTATGGCATGCGAGACCCCCACCACGCCGGCGGATTGGCTCAAATGCCCGAAGTTTGGGGAACTCAGGCTCATCAGTACTCCTAGCTGCCCACGCTGGAACTCATCTTTCCTTCCAGCAGGACCGGTTCATTCGGCTCGATTTGGCACTCATCCAGCATCCAGGCCGCGTTCTCCGAAAGACCCCTGAGGTAGAGCGTCAGCTCCGACACTTCACCCGCGACGTCCAGGTCCAGGATGCCGTTCAGGAGGATCAGCGTCTGGCGATTGGGGAGACAGCGATCAACGAGGTAGGACTTGCGCCGTTCTTGGTCGCGGAATCCAAGCATTAATTGGACCATCTCGGTCAGGCCCTCGGGGAAACGGAGCCAGACGGAAATGGAGAATCTGCCGGACCAGTGTTTTCTGGAATGCCAGGACCGGTGGCGGCGTAAAATGGAGGGGTCGAGGACACTGACCTCGTGATGTTCACTGGTCGGGACGGAGGAAATCAGTGGGCTGTGCATTGTGAAGTCCGCAAGGTGGGATTTGGATACTTACAGCGTACCCAAGGCGCGGTTCAATGGCTGAGACTCAGGAGGCAGGGCTCCTGTTAGCCAACGCACACGAAATGTACACAGATGAAGGGCCGCTTGCGGGAAGGTCCTCCCCGACGCCTCCAGGCAGCTTGAGATGCCACCAGACCGTGACCAGACCTGCCCGGAAGCCGACGCGCACCGCAGCTATGCTTCGCCCGGCGGCCAGTCATGCGGGTAAGGTTTACAGAACTTCCAGCACATCCGACAGCTTCTTGACGGGCACCACCTCCATCCCGGGCACCCCGTCGCGGGGTGCGTTGCCGGCCGGCACAATGGCGCGCTTGAAGCCGTGCTTGGCGGCCTCCCGCAACCGTTCCTGGCCACTGGGGACGGGCCGGATCTCTCCCGACAGCCCCACCTCGCCGAACACCATCAGATCCGGCGCCAGCGCCCGGTCACGGAGGCTGGACACCACCGCCACCAGCAAAGCGAGGTCGGCGCTGGTTTCCAGTACCTTTACGCCGCCCACCACGTTCACAAAAACGTCCTGATCCCCCACCATGATCCCGCCGTGGCGGTGGAGCACCGCCAGCAGCATGGCCATGCGGTTGCTGTCCAGGCCCACGGAAACGCGACGGGGATTGCCCAGGTGGCTTTCGTCCACCAGGGCCTGAATCTCCACCAGCAGGGGCCGGGTGCCCTCCCAGACCACCATGACCACCGACCCGGAAGCCACTTCCTCCGGCCGCTGCAGAAAGATTGCCGAAGGATTGCTGACCTCGCGCAGGCCCTGCTCGGTCATCGCGAAGACACCCAGTTCATTTACGGCGCCGAACCGGTTCTTGATGCCCCGCAGGGTGCGGAAACGGGAGTCGTGTGAACCCTCAAGCATGATTGACGAGTCGATCATGTGCTCCAGGACCTTGGGGCCGGCGAGACTGCCATCCTTGGTAACGTGCCCCACGAGAATGAGCACCGTACCGCTCTGCTTGGCAAAACGGGTCAGGAAGGCGGCGCATTCCCGAACCTGGGAGACGCTCCCGGGCGCCGACTGGATATCGGCCAGATGCACAACCTGGATCGAGTCCACCACCAGCACCCTTGGCTTGTGCAGTTGAGCCTGTTGCACAATCTGCTCGGCACTGGTTTCCGCCAGCATCTTCAGCTTGTCCGTGGGCAGTTTCAGGCGCCGGGCGCGCATGGCCACCTGTTGCAGGGACTCCTCGCCGGTAACATAAAGCGCGTCCATCTGCCCCGCGAGACTGCAAAGCGTCTGGAGAAGAAGGGTGGATTTCCCGGCGCCCGGATGCCCGCCGATCAGTACCACGGAACCCGGGACGAAGCCGCCCCCAAGGACCCGATCGAACTCCCCGGCACCGGAACTGAGGCGCGGCACATTTTCGAGATCGATCTCCGCAAGAACCTGGACCTGAGGTGGCCCGCCCGCCCCCGCATAACCGCTGAGGCGCTGGTCCTGGGTTCTGCCCGGAGCCCCTCCAAGGCGCACTTCCGACAAGCTGTTCCAGGCTCCGCACTCGGCGCACTGCCCCTGCCACTTGGCGAAGTCTGCACCACAGTCCTGGCACACATATGCGGTTTTCTGTTTGGCCACGCCGATCCTCCCGAGAATTTTCGGGGGAAGCTTGTGGGATCGTTCTGGAGGCGTCAAGCAGGAAGCTGCGACCCAGCTTTGAAATTCCCGGGCAAGAGCTTGTAACTATTACACCTTTTGCATCCGCCGCGCGCTCGACCGGCACTGATCTGGAAGCGGCCCCCTGCCGGACTGCGAGATCTGTTTCGCTATACCGATATCACACACGAAAAAAGACGCCAGCTGCCGCTGCGGGCTTCACGCGCCAATGCGGGGGAGCAGGGGGCCGGGACGGCTGCACAGCAGTCGTTCTGGCACAGCCATTGCGTTGCTGAAACTGCACTTTAATGCACTATCACAGGCCCAACTGCATCCCGCATCTGCATGGGCCCGAAAAGAATTTTTCAAGGGAGGTTTCTCGCATGCTGCGATGGGCTTTTATTTTCCTGCTGCTGGCGGTGCTGGCCGGGCTTCTGGGCTTCGGCGGGGTCGGCTCCAGCATCGCGGCCTTCGCGCAGGTTCTGTTCGTGGTGTTCCTCGCCCTGTTGCTGATTTCACTGGTCGCGGGCCTGGTGGCGCAGGCGGACAACGACTAGGCAGCATGCGCGGAGTGCCGGATCGCCCTCCACAAGTACGGCAACGAGTGCCCCCGATCGATACCTAAGGAAGGAGTAACTTTCGATGACATCCCCCTATTCCGAAACACCCGCTGGCGCGCCGGTAACCGAGAAAACCGTAGCGGCGGCGCACCGCTCCATCGACGCTCTGGCAGAACGCGCTTCGCGCTCCGAACAGGCGCTGCGCGAAGCCGCTACCTCCTCCGCCGGGAAGTACACCGAGACCCAGGAGCTTGTGCGTACCCGGGTCAGCGACAATCTTGATCGCGCGCGCGATTATGTCCGGGAGCACCCAATCACCGCCGCCGGAGCCGCCTTCGCTGCTGGTGCGCTGATGGCGGCGCTGTTCAGCGGGCGCCGTTGAGGCCAATGGCTGTCGCCGAGGAAGCGCCCCAGCCTTCTGAACCCGGTAGCCCGCCGCCACCGGAACTGGCCGACCTGCTCGCCGATTTACCCTGGCTTCTCAAACAAATGCTGGCGGACGGTGTGGAGTTGCTGGAGACGGACGGGCGGCTGGCTTTGCGCAGCCTTCTGCTTATCGCGGCGCTTACCCTGTGCCTGGCCGGCCTGATTGCCGGGAGCTGGGTGGTACTGGTGGCGCTGTGCGTCTATGGGGCCGTGGAAGCGGGAGTTCCCGGCTGGGGGATCGTTCTAGGGGTGCTCGTCCTGCACGCGCTGGCCTTTGCCGTGCTCGCCCAGCAGATGCGGGCGCTGGCCCGGTATGCATTTTTTCCCAACAGCAGACGCGCCGTGGCCGACCTGTTCGGGCAGGGGGCCAGAGCGGAATAGGGACATCATGTTGACACTGCTCCTGAAACGGGACATCGCCCGGGCCGAAGCGCTTCGCTTCGACCTGGGTCATAACCGGGAACTGCTCGGTACCATCCTCGGGCTCGGAAAAACCCGAGCGGTACACTTTATTGGCAGCCCGGCGGGCCTGCTGTTCTCGTTCGGAGCCGGTTGCGTTTTTGGCATGGTGCGCAGCGACAAACCCGGACGCCTGCTTCCTGTGCTGAAATCCCTGGCCAAACCACTTCTCGCCGAGGCCCTGGTCAACGTCGCAAGCCACGCCTGAAGTTCGAGTATTTCTGGCGGGGCGCTCCGCGCGGCGCTAGACTAGCTCCATGTCTTCATCTCTCATTCCCGAAAAACCCCTCCTGGTCTCCCCTTCGCTGGCTGCCACCATTGGCCTGGAAGAGGCCGCCATGCTCGCTGTCCTGAACGAGCTGGCGGAGCATCGACCGGGTGAAGCGCAGGACGGCTACAACTGGCTGGAACTGGACGAGCAGGTGGTGGGCCGCTACATGCCCTTCTGGACCCCACTGGATGTCCAGCGAGTCAGCAAGAGCCTGCGGGACAAAGGCATCATCCTGCTCAATTCCGCGCCGTTCACCCAGAGCGGCCGCCTGCGATTTGCCTTCAACGAACGGCCGGGGCGCGCTCCCGCGGAAGCGCCGCGGCCGCGGGCCCACAACACTCCCGTGCGCGGCGCGAACCGCATCCCGCCCAACTGGCAACCCAGCGACGACGTCTGGCAGCAGCTCGCCCAGCGCAACATTCCCCAGTCATTCGCTCAGGAGCAATTGCCGGAGTTCATTACCTACTGGCGGGAGCGGGACGAGCCGGCCCACGCCTGGGGCGCGAAATTCCTGCGCTCCGTGCTGCATGCCTGGCGGAATCACGAAACGGATTTCCGGCGTCGCGAGACCGCCAGCCCCATGGACAGCGGTTGGCGCCCCAGTCACGACGCGATGGAGGTGCTGGTCAAGCACGCGGGCATCAACCAGCAGTTCGTGGAGGATGCCGTCGCGGAGTTCGTACTTTATTGGCAGGAGCGCGGTGAGAGTTCCCGCACCTGGAACAGCAAGTTCATCCAACACGTGCGCCGCCAGTGGAACCGCTACACGGCCACCGTCGAGAACGACACGGTGCCCAAACCGATTCCCGCCGACTGGCAGCCCAGTGAGGATGTTTACGATGTACTGCGCCTGGCGAATATCGATATTTCCTTCGCCCAGGGGCTGCTGAAGGAGTTCGTCATTTTTTGGCGCGACAATAAACAGGTACAATCGTCCTGGAACACCAAGTTCCTGCAACACGTGAAATTCCATTGGGCCCGCAGCCACGCCCTCAGCACAGAGTCACAGAGTCAGCACAATGCCGGAAAAGTCTCCCACTCCAAGACGCGAGAACGCTCCCTCGTCGACGACCTCACCGACCGCAGCTGGGCGTACTGACTCGGACCGCGGCAACGAGGGCCGGGCTGATCTGGTGGATGCCATCAACCAGATCTTTGCGCTATTCCGGGTCAATTATCACAACCAGTATTACGCGGCGTTCAGCGATACCCAACTATTGAACCAGACCAAGAAGCTCTGGCTCGACAGTCTGTCCCGGTTTTCCTCCGCAACCATCCTGCACGCCGCCAAGCAGGCCATCGAACGTTCCGAATACCTGCCCACGCTGCACAAGATGATCACCTACTGCCAGGGCGATCCGGCCAGCCACGGCCTTCCGGACGCCCACCGGGCCTACCTTGAAGCCTGCCACGCCCCCAGCCCCAAGGCGGCTTACGCCTGGAGCCATCCGGCGGTGTATTTCGCCGGGCGGGACACGGACTGGTTTTTTCTCGGCAGCAGCCCCGAGTACGTGGCGTTCCCGCTGTTCAAGCAACAGTATCAGCGCTGGTGCGAGAAGGTGATGGCCGGGGAGGCGCTGCCGGAAATCCAGGTAAAAATGATCGAAGCCGAAACGGCCACTCCCCTGAGCAAGGAGGAAAACCGGGACCGTTTGAAGAGCCTGCGCAAGGAACTGAAGATTTAGATGTACTCCACTCTTTACCTGGATAGCCGGGGCCGCCCCACCGTCAAGTGGGCACTCATCGCGATCGCCTTTCTTGTCTACGCTTTTGCCTGCCTCGCAGCAGTGTTCTCGCTGCCGCGGTGGACCTTGGGCGAAAAGGTTGTGAATGCCCGCCCCGCGTCCTCCCACACCGAGAGCGAACGCCTCCCTCCCGACTTTGCCGCTATAGAGGTTATTGCAGACCGGAAAAAAGCCTTCTTCGACTTTATGCTGCCGATGGTCCGGGAACAGAACGAGGCAATCGCGGAGAAGCGTCAACGGATTCTCGCCGTGCAGCGGGAATTTCACAGCCGCGGCAAACTGGGTCGTGGCTCGCGCGCATTTCTCGATGAAACACTTGGGGACTATGGCCTGGACGACCTGTCCGTGAGTACTGACGAGCAGATCATCCGGCTCCTGCGTCGGGTGGACCGTATTCCCGCATCTATGGTTCTGGCGCAGGCGGCCACCGAGTCCGCCTGGGGGACCTCACGCTTTGCGCGGGAAGGGAACAATTTTTTCGGCCAGTGGTGTTTCCGCGAGGGCTGCGGCCTGGTGCCCCTGGATCGAAATTCCGGGGCAGCCCACGAGGTTGCGGCCTTCAGCTCGGCCCGGGAATCCATAAGCTCTTATTTTCGCAACATCAACACCCACCGGGCCTATCGGCGCCTGCGGGCCATTCGCGAGGGCTTGCGTGGGGAGGGCCGGGACTTGCAGGGGCTGAACCTGATTCAGGGGCTGGGAAACTACTCGGAACGCGGCCAGGACTACGTGCAGGAGTTGCGGCAGATCATTCGCGGCAACGAACTCACCGCGCTGGACTTCACCAACGGGGTGGAGTTGAGTTCGGCCGACTGACAGCCCGCCTTACTGCTCCTCGTACCATTGGCCGTCTGCCTTCTTGCGGATGAAGGCTCGGGAATACCAGTGGTAACGCCCCGCCTCGCCACTCGCCGCCGTGCAGTTGTAGCGGGAGCGCCCCACCGGGAGACTTTCCGCCGCCCGTGCGATCACGGTCCGCCCGTCCACTTTCAGGGGAATCGCCCCCTGACCGCTGGCAAAACATTGCACACGCCGGGCTGTGCCCGCATCCCCGAAGGTCAGACGCAGTTCCGGACGGTTCACGGACTGAGGGAGCAGAGTGTCGGCGATGCTGCGGCCGTCTCCCAGGACCTCCACTTTTTCCAGGGGCATGGGCAGGGTGCCCACCTTTACCTTGAAGTCACTCAGTGTTCCGTACGGACCGCCAAATGGAAAGCGCGGCAGCGCCTGCGGATCATCGATGGGGGCCAGGGGACCGGATTGCTGTGCAAAGGCCACAAAACCCAACTCCGCCAGCAGCGCCTGGGTGGCCGTGTCGTATTCGCCATAAGGGTAGGCAAAGATTTGATGAGCCTGCCCGGTGGCTTCCGTAATCCGCTCTTCGGCCTTGAGGATCTCGGCGCTCATCCGCTTGCGCCACTGGGCCGCGGATTCACCCGGTGCGCGGCGCACCATGTGAGGATGGGTCCAGGAATGGTTCGCGATGGTCGCGCCGGCCTGGGCCATCTCGCGCAATTGCTCCCAGCTCACAAATTGTGTCAATCGCTGATCCAGGGGGCGGCTGTTCACGAACACGGTAAACGGCCAGCCATATTGCCGCAGCACTGGAAATGCCTCGGTATAAACCGATTCATAGCCGTCATCAAAGGTGATGGCCACGGTTTTGTCCGGCAGGGTGTCCCCGGCGGCCAGCGCCCGGGTCAGATCCTCCAGTGGCCGCACGGCGAAGCCCGCGGCCTCGATGTATTTCATGTGCTCGCGGAACAGCGCGGGAGATATGGATGTGGCGCGGGGGGTGGAGTCGCTGACATGGTGATACTGAAGAACCACGGCGGCTTCGACCGTGCGGGCGGAAGCAAAAAGCATCAGGACTACTGCCGCCATGCTGGCCGCTCGCAGATACATTGCAACAGACATACTTACCTCTACATCAACTATCGCCCGCCCGGGAAAGGGGCCGACCCGGGATGACTTTCACCCTCCAATCAGCCACTATAGCAGCTCCCACGGCCCCTGCTATCGGATGACCATGAGCATAACGGAACTCGACAGCCCTTCACCCACGGCGCGACGGATTGCCAAGACCATTCTCAACGGTTTTGAAGCCTACTTTGCCGATTTTCAGAACTTCACCCTGGGGGCAAAAGCCCGATTCGAGAAGGCGGACTGGCAAGGCGTGCAGAGCGCCCATCGGGAGCGCATCGAGCTGTACAAGCGCAAGGTGGATCAGATCCGCCAACTGACCCGCGAGGTGACCAGCAAGGACGTCAACGATCTGGAGTTGTGGCGGCAGGCCCGCAACGCCTACGCCCAGTTAGTGGAAAACCACAGCAATTACGAGATCGCCGAGACTTTTTTCAATTCGATTTTTTGCGGTCACTTCGAGCACGAACACATTCACGACCGATACCTGTTCGTGAAGCCATCCCGCTCACCGGACGACAAGCCCCTGAAAGGCTACTCCATCTACGTGCCTTACAGCATCGAAAAGGGCCTGGTTCATCTGGTCTCCCGGATACTGGACGATTTTGCGTTCTCCGTACCCTGGGAGAACAAAAAGCGGGACACCGCCAACATCGTGCACGCGATTCAGGAATATGTCATGCCCCATCTCCAGGGCGATTTTTCCAAGGTCCGGGTGCATATTCTCGAATCGGTCTTTTACCGCAACAAGGGCGCTTACCTGGTCGGCCGGGTCATTCACGAAGGGGGCATCATTCCTCTGATCCTGCCGCTGCTCCACAATGAGCGCAACGGAATCTACGTGGACTCGGTGATCTTCGAGCCCGATGACGTCAGCATTATTTTCAGTTTCACCCGCTCCTATTTTATGGTGGACGCGCCCATTCCGTCGCGTTTCGTTCGCTTCATCCGCTCCCTCATCCCCCAGAAGGATGTCATGGAGATTTACAACGCGATTGGTTTCAACAAGCACGGCAAGACAGAGTTTTACCGCCACATCATCCGGCACCTCAAGAACAGCGAAGACAAATTCGTGATTGCCCCGGGCATCAAGGGCATGGTGATGACGGTGTTCACCCTGCCGTCCTACGATGTGGTGTTCAAGATCATCAAGGACAAGTTCGGTTCGCCGAAGAATGTTACCGAGGCAACGGTGAAGGAGAAGTACAAGCTCGTTTCGCGATCCGACCGGGCAGGCCGCATGGCGGACACTCAGGAATACCGGAACTTCATCTTTTACCGCAATCGGTTCAGCGATGAATTGATCGAGGAGTTGCTCGAGGTTGCGCCATCCAAGATCACCATGACCGACAAGCTCCTGATCGTAAAGCACGTCTACATCGAACGTCGCATGACGCCGCTAAACCTTTACCTCAACGACGCGACCGACGAACAGATCGAGGACGTCATGGACGAATACGGCAACGCCATCAAGGAGTTGGCCGTGGCGAACATCTTCACCGGCGACATGCTTCTGAAAAACTTCGGCGTCACTCGTCATGGGCGGGTGGTCTTCTACGACTACGACGAGATCGCGGCCATTACCGAATGTCGTTTCCGCAAGATCCCCGAGCCGCAGAACGACATGGAAGAGCTGTCGAGCACACCGTTCTATACGGTGCGGGAGAATGACATTTTCCCGGAAGAGTTCCGCCTGTTCTTCGCAGGCAACGAGAAGGCTCGCAAGGCGTTTGAAAGCCGGCACTCGGACCTGTACGACTATCGCTATTGGCAGCAGATCCAGCACCAGGTTCAGGAAGGGTTTGTGGCGGACACATTCCCCTATCGCCGCCGCAAACGCTTTGCCCGTCAGGACATGACCACCCAGAAGCGGGCCCGCCATTATCAGTAAGAAGTGACTGACGAAGCGCGAGGGGGACCGAGGGAGGATCGCCCCCCTTCGGTCCGCCGGTCTCAGGAGGAAACGACTTCAGCCCCGCTGACTCGCTGGTAGCCGCGCGGCAACTTGTTGCCGCGGCGGCCCCGCTCGCCCATGTAATGAGCCAGGTCCGCCGCTTTCAGGTTCAGATGCTGTTTGCCCGAATAAACGAGCAGCTGGTCGCCCTCACCGACGACCGTGATTGCAACAGCATATTCTTCGCGGGCTTGCAGGCGCTTGGAAGGGATGTTGAGTATCTTGTTGCCTTTACCCCGTGCCATTTCCGGCAGCTCACCGACGGGGAATACCAGCATGCGACCCTCGCTGCCGATAGCCACCACCAGATCCTTTTCCCTGTCTCTGATCGGAACGGGGCTCAGAACCCGCGCACCCTTGGGCAAGGTCAGCACCGACTTGCCGGCGCGGTTTTTGGTAAACAGGTCGCCGAGTTTCGCGATGAAGCCGTAACCCGCGTCGGAGCTCAATAACAGGCGCTGCTCGTCCGTTCCCATCAGCAACCCTTCGAAAGTCGCACCGCTGGGCGGATTGAGGCGGCCCGTTACCGGCTCCCCCTGACTGCGTGCGGAGGGCAGTGTATGGGCGGGGATGGCGTAGCTGCGGCCAGTGGAGTCCAGAAGATAGGCAAATTGATTGCTCTTGCCGGGAGCGGAAGTCTTGTAGCTGTCCCCCGACCGGTAATTGAGGCCGGCGGGATCGATGTCGTGACCCTTTGCCGCGCGTATCCAGCCCTTCTCCGAAAGCACCACGGTTACAGGGTCACTGCTGAGCAGCTCGGTCTCGCTGAGGGCCTGGGCCTCTTCCCGCTCCACCAGCGGAGAACGGCGTTCATCTCCGTACTCCTCGGCGACCTTGGTGAGCTCCTTGCGGATCAGCGTCTTCAGGCGCGCTGCCGAACCAAGGATTTTTTCAAGTTCGGTTTGCTCCTTGAGCAAATCTTCCTGCTCGCCACGGATCTTGATCTCCTCGAGTTTGGCGATTTGCCGCAGCTTCAGTTCAAGAATTGCTTCGGCCTGAGTCTCGGTGATCTTGAAGCGCTCCACCATCACCTCTTTGGGATGGTCCTCGGTGCGAATGATGTGGATCACTTCGTCGATGTTCAGAAAGGCGACCAGATAGCCTTCCAGGATGTGCAGGCGCTTCTGAACCTTGTCGAGGCGGTGCTGGAGCCGGCGACGTACGGTCACCATCCGGAAGCTGAGCCATTCGCCCAGAATCTTGTCCAGCGATTTCACCGCCGGGCGCCCGTCGATGCCAATCATGTTGAGATTGACCCGGTAGTTTTTTTCCAGATCGGTGGTGGCGAACAGGTGATTCATCACCTGCTCCATGTCCACCCGGTTTGAGCGAGGCACAATCACCAGCCGGGTGGGGTTTTCGTGGTCGGACTCGTCCCGGAGGTCCGCAACCATGGGAAGCTTTTTCGCCTGCATCTGTGCCGCGATCTGCTCGAGCACCTTGGCACCGCTGACCTGGTGCGGGAGGGCCGTGATGACCACATCGCCTCGCTCCTCGCCCCAGACTGCGCGCATTTTCAGGCTGCCCCGGCCGGTCTCGTAGATCTTCATGATGTCCGACCGCGGAGTGATGAGTTCCGCCTCGGTGGGCATGTCGGGCCCGAGAATGTGTTCACACAACTCAGCCACGGTGCTTTTGGGATTTTCCAGCAGGCGAATGGTCGCGCTCACCACCTCCCTCAGATTGTGGGGCGGAATATCCGTGGCCATGCCAACGGCAATACCTGTGGTGCCGTTCAGAAGAACATTGGGCACCTGGGCCGGCAGCACTGAAGGCTCTTCCATGGTGCCGTCGAAGTTGGGTTCCCAGTCCACCGTGCCCTGCCCCAGCTCGGACAGCAACACGTCGCTGTAACGGGTCAGTTTCGACTCCGTATAACGCATTGCGGCGAAGGACTTGGGATCGTCCGGCGAGCCCCAGTTACCCTGGCCGTCCACCAGGGGATAACGGTAGGAGAACGGCTGCGCCATCAGGACCATGGCCTCGTAGCAGGCGGAATCTCCATGGGGATGAAATTTGCCGATCACATCGCCGACGGTGCGCGCCGATTTTTTGTACTTGGCCCCTGCTTTCAGGCCAAGTTCGCTCATGGCGTAGACGATCCTGCGCTGGACCGGTTTGAGCCCGTCGCCGATGTTCGGTAGAGCACGGTCCAGAATCACGTACATGGAGTAATCCAGGTAGGCCTTTTCCGTGTACTGTTTCAGGGGAATGTATTCGTCGGCGTCGGAATAGGGAGGCTGGGTGGTGTCAGCACACATAAGGAATGTCTGATCCATAACGGAGGTGAATGAAAAACTGGCGAAACTCTATTGGATTCCTTCCCGGGAATCAATCAACCGCGTCCCGTACTCGCTAGGGGGACACAGCGCGCCTGCTGCGCTGCCAGGCCAGCAGAGCAATGCTCACGTTGGCAGCAATGATCAGCCCCGCGCCCAGGACCATGGACGGCGTTATGGCTTCGTCGAGCAGCGCAAAGCTGCCCACCATGGCAATGGGCACATAGAGGTAGTAGGACACCCCCGTGACCACCGGTGGTAATTCCGAACTGGCTTTCACCCACAGGGTGTGGCCAAGTACCGTACAGACCAGCCCCAGAACCAGAAGCCGCCACCAGTCGGCCAGCTGCAGATCCCATTCGCTGTACCCGGCCAGGGGCACGAACACCAGAGCGGCAAACGCAAACTGACCCCAGGCCCGGCTCATGGTGGGAACGTGCATGATGCGCTGGTGCAGCAGCGGCAGGCATGCGTAAAGGAACCCGCTGAATACCCCCATCAGCATCCCCAGTGTTACCTGGTTGCGAAGGTCGAAACTGGGAGCAATGAGGACGACACCCAGAAAGCACACCACCACGGCCAGCCATTCCGCCGGGCGGATATGATGGCCCTTGATAAAAAAGTTCAGCAGCAACAAATGAATGCCGTAGGTGCAGATGGAGATCGCCGCGATCGAGGCACTCGACATTTTGATGCTGAGAAAGTAACTCAGCCAGTGACAGCCAAAGACAAAGCCGACCACCGCCAGCCCCATCCATTCCCGCCGGCCCAGGCCCCTCAAGCCCTGCCGCGGGATTACAACGGGAGAGAGAGCCAGTACGGCAACCAGGATGCGCACCAGTCCAATGGTAATTTCGTTGGCCTGGGTACTGCGGATGAGGAGGGGAACCAGAGACATGGAGAGCACCGCAAGCAATGCGGCGCCCAGCAATCGGGGGGTGATGTGGCCCATGAGGAGTCGCTCGGGAAAAGTCGGCCAATCTTACGCAACGGGCCGTCAATTTCAACGAGAGAGATTACCGGCGAGGAAGAATCGCGAATCCGATCGCCCTATTCGATAACCTGCATCAGGAAGTAGTCATCCCACATCAAGGCGTCGACCATCTTGTCGAGACTGGCTGAAACCGCAGCGGTAAGCCCCTGCGCCTCCGGCGCCGATCCGCGCCCGAAAATGCTGCTGGCAAACAATTGATTGCCGGACTCGGCGTTGCTCAATCTGACCTTGGCCCGAACGGTAACCTGGATGTCGCCTGCTTTCGTGAGCGTACTGAACTCGGTCATTTCACCATCCAGAACCAATTGCTCATTACTTGTCACCAACTGGGCGCTGCCCGCCTCAAAGCCACTTTGCAAAGCGTTCCGGATCAATTCGGGTAGGGGTGTGGCACTCTGTACCGACTCGCCTGATTCAGCGGTCAGGGTATGCGGGTCCGCATCGGTACGCGCGTCCAGGAACTCGCCCAGCTTCAGTGGGCCGCGCGGCATCTCCTTGAAGCTGACACCGTGCTCGCCACCGTACTGATAATCCAGCCGCAGTTCAGCCGCGGACACTCCGAAAACAAAGAATAGATTCAACGCTGCAGCTAACAAAAATTTACAAAACATGAGCGATCTCGCTAACACAGATTTATTTTTAGCGGTGATCATAGCACCGGGAAGGACTGACGGGACACCCGGGTCTGTACAGCAAGTACGCGAGGGGCTAGACTCCTTTGAGTCTACGAGCGGAGGCTTTTACCGGTTATGGCACAGATTCTGCTGCCGGTGGAACCATCGTCGTGGATGCTCAAAACCCTGCTGACGACGCGCGTCCATAACAACAAGCAGCTTCGACGAGTGCCGGTTGACCGATAACAAACGACGCCGATTGTCTCGCATACGGCTCCTTTTATTTTATGTCCGCATGAGATCTGGCCGGGGATGCTGTTTGGCAGTTGTCCCATTTCCACGGTCAGCGACACTACCCAGTGAGGAGAGTGAATAATGAAAACAAATCGAAACAACCCTGCCGGCGGCTTGCTCGCGCTGGCGCTGGGGGCAATGATTGCAGGGACGGGGTGCAGTTCCGACAGCGGCACAACCATGGCGGCGGCAAAGCCCATGGCGAGCGCCGCGAGCCAGGAGAAGGCAGACGGCAACAGCGTGGAATGGCGCCATTTGGGTGGAAGCGCCTGGCACACCCGCTACTCGCCCGCCGATCAGATTGATGCGGAAAACTTCGAACAACTCAAGGAAGCCTGGGTTTGGGACGGCACCAGCTTTGACGCGCGAAGCGGGCGCTCCACACCGAGCTATGTGGACGGCAAACTATTCACGGTCGCCGGCCCTCGGCGGCACGTGGTCGCAATTGATCCCGAAACCGGTGAAACGATCTGGTCCTATCGCGAGCCCACGACCCGGCGCTGGGAATACTCCATGCGCAAGGATTACGGCAAGGGCGTGGCCTATGCAGAGGTCGATGGCAAAGGCGTTATCTACATCATCAGCCCCGGGTTCTTCCTGACCGCTCTCGATGCGGAAACCGGCGCACCCCTGGAAGGCTTCGGCAAGAAAGTGCCCATTGATGGTTTCCCCGAAACCGGTGTGGTGGACCTGCTGGCCGACCTCGGCCACGAGTACGATCCTTACGAAGGTCTGCCCATCGAGAAAGGTTATATCACTTCTTCCTCACCACCCATCGTGGTCAACGGCGTGGTTATTGTGGGCAACTCGGCGGAACAGGGTTACAACCAGAGCCGCGTCGAGAACATTCCGGGAGACATCCTGGCCTACGATGCGAAGACCGGCGAATTTCTGTGGAAGTTCGACGTGCTTCCGGAGCCCGGCGAGTTCGGTCATGAAACCTGGGAGAACGACGCATGGAAGTACACGGGTGACATCTCCTCCTGGGCACCACTTTCCGCGGATCCGGAGCGTGGCCTGGTGTTCATTCCCACCAACGGCGCCACTCTGGACTTCTACGGCGGCTTCCGCCCCGGCGACAACCTCTTCAGCACGAGCCTTATCGCGCTGGACGTAAAAACGGGCAAGCGTGCGTGGCACTTCCAGACCGTTCACCACGACATCTGGAACTACGACAACCCCACCGCACCTGTGGTCCTTGACGTGGAGCAGGACGGTAAAAAAGTACCGGCCGTGGTGCAGGTGACAAAGCAGGCCTTTGCCTATGCATTCAACCGGGAGACTGGTGAACCCCTGTGGCCCATCGAAGAGAAACCCGTACCGGCATCCAAGATTCCGGGCGAGAAACTCGCCGAAACCCAGCCCTTCCCGACGAAGCCGGCACCCTACGACATGCAGGGCCTCACTCATGACGATCTGATCGACTTCACTCCGGAGTTGCGGGAAAAGGCCATCGCCGCCATCGCCGACTACGAGATCGGTCCCCTGTTTAACCCCCCGCTTCACCGCGATAACGACATGGGCAAGAAAGGCGCCTTGTGGTGTCCCGGTGACATCGGCGGAGTCAACATTGACGGTCCCGCGGCTGCAGACCCTGAGTCGGGCATCCTTTACGTTACCTCGCGCAAGCACTGCAGCTCCCGCGTGATCGCGCCCGGTGAGGAGCGGGATGCAATCCTCGACGAACCAAGTGGTGCCACAATCGCCGATTATGCGGTGTTGCGCCCTCAGGGTGTTCGCGGACCAGACGGCCTGCCGCTTTTCAAGCCGCCGTACAGCCGCATTACCGCCATTGACATGAACACCGGTGAACACCTGTGGTGGATTCCTGTGGGCGAAACTCCGGACCGCATCAAGAACCATCCGAAGCTGAAAGGCATCGACGTGGGTCAGACCGGTACCGGGCGTGTGGCTCCCATGGCGGTTACCGATACACTGCTCATTTATGCGGGACATACCGGCGACGGCTCACCGGCCCTGTTTGCCATCGACAAAAAGACCGGCGAGCAGGTCGGCAAGGTGCCGGCACCGGCGGAAACGCGCTACGGCATGATGACCTATGTACACGATGGCGTTCAGTACGTGGTGCTGCAAACCGGTAGCAAACTGACAACAATGGCCCTGAACGGCGGCAAGGCCAAGAAGCCTGCCGCTTACTAAGGCGTACCAGCGGAAGAGCCTGCCCCGCAGGCTCCTTCGCCAGCCTGGTATCCCGTGGGCAGTGACAACAAAAGGCCGAGGCTGAAAGGCCCCGGCCTTTTTTGTGTGGATGTAATCCGGCTGACCGCCTCGCCTCTCGAAGAGTTCAGCCTGTGTTCAGGGAGAGCTCCTGTATAATCAACATCAACGCGGCCCCATACAGCCAACCGGACCAATAAAGAGATCGGAGTAGTTCAATGACAAAACATCACACCTTCCTGCGTCGTACCGTGGCACTGGTCGCACTGTGCAGCAGTGGCGCCTTCGCCGAAGGACTCTCCACCCAGGATGGCGTCTACACCGAAGAACAGGCAGAACGGGGTAAACAGGTTTACGAAACCCACTGCAAGGCATGCCACGTGCCCGAGTTCTATCAGGCCAAGTTCCAGGTCTGGAACAATCAGCCGCTGAGCGCCCTGTATGATGCAGTGAGCTTTTCCATGCCCGAGAGCAACCCGGGCGGTCTGGCATTGCAGGAGTACACGGATGTAATGGCCTACATCTTTTCGCTGCTGGACTATCCCGCCGGCAACAAGGAGTTGAGCCACGAAGACGGCTCCATGAGCGACATTGTTATCCACACCAATTAACCGTCGAAACGTAAGCGGGTTCGCGAACCTGTGCCGCAGGCCGCGGCTTTTTGCGTGAAGTGATCAACACCAGGCCATAAAAAAAAGCCCGCTGACTTTCGTCAGCGGGCTTTTTTTGCTTGGCTGTCTTGTTTGACTGCCGTCCGGCGATCCGGGCTTACAATTCAGCCTTCGGCCAGGGCGCACCCCGGTTCAGATCGTCCACCGGCTCCAGCCCCTTGAGCTCGAACTTCTGCAGCCGACGTCCATCGTAGGTCTCCGTGGTGTAGACGTTGCCTTTGGAGTCCGTGGCGATGCTGTGCACGGCAAAAAACAACCCTGGCTGGCGGCCACCGTCCCCGAAAGTCGTGAGGATCTCCAGCGACTCGCGTTCCAGAATGTGAACGCGATGATTCTGGCCGTCCGCCACGTAGATGTAACGCTGCTCGGGATCTTTGGAGAAGGCGATATCCCAGACCGAACCCTGTACCAGAGTTTCCGGCAGGATCTGCTTTTCGGTCACAAACGTTCCATCGGTCTTGAACACCTGAATGCGGTCGGCACCCCGGTCGCAAACATACACGAGCCCGTCGTGGGAAGGTTCCGCACAATGGACCGGCCCCCGAAATTGCTTCGGCAATTCCTCACCCGGTGTATAGCTGACGCGCCCATCGACCGGCTTGTTGCCATAGGCGCCCCAGAACCGCTTGAAGTCGCCGGACTTGGAGTCGAGAACGGCAACACGCTTGTTGATGTAACCATCCGCGATGTAGGCCTCGTTGGCGTCCACGTCGATGGCAATCTCCGCGACGCGGCCAAAGTGCTCCGTGCTGTTACTGTCGGCACCGTTGCCGGGCTCACCGATTTGCTTGAGGAACTTGCCGTCGCGGCTGAACACCAGGATGTGGGAGTCGCCCCCGCCGTTGCCACCGATCCAGATATCGCCATTTGGCGCAACTTCAATGCCGTGGTTGGATGCGGGCCACACGTAGCCTTCTCCCGGACCACCCCAGGCGTTTACCAGATTTCCTTCGGGATCGAATTCGAGAACGGGTGGCGCCGGGGCGCAGCATTCGCTTCCACCCAGCTTGAGGCCGATTTCACGACGGTCCAGGAAAATCTCGTCCTGGTCCCGGTGCACGATGTAGACGTGATCGCGGCTGTCCACTGCGACGCCGATCACGTTACCAAGAATCCAATGATTGGGCAGAGGTTTGGGCCAGAAGGGGTCGACCTGAAAAGCGGGCGCCTTGGTCGCTCCAACACCCTCGGCAACTGCTTGCTGCTGCAACTTCGATTGGCCAAAGCCGAGTGCGGCAAGGGCGAAAACAAAAGCCACACCGCTGATTATTCTGGATCGTTTAGTCATTATTATTCCTCCCCATGGGCTTTTGGTGACCCAGTATACTCACTTGCGCGGGGCCAGTATACTCGGACTCCTACACCGATCTGCGCGCGGATAACAGCAATAGAGACTGCGCAAGATGATTTTTGAATAACAACGCCAGCTGTCGGCCACGACGGCAATTCACAACAGTAGTCGCCATGAGATCTCCGAGCCGCAAGTTAACACTCATTTACAGTTCCACTCTTTTTATTACTATTCTGTTCGCGCTGGGCGTCGCCTTTCCCGCTGCAGCACACGACATACCGGCTCGGGTCACCGTACATGCCTACGTGAAGCCGGAAGGACAAGAACTCAAGGTGCTGGTTCGCGTGCCGATGGCCGCGCTGGGTGAAATCGCTTTCCCGCAGCGTGGAATCGGCTACCTGGACCTTGCCCGGGCCGACGCGGCCGTGGAGGACGCGGCGCAGACTTATGTCTCGCAGTCGCTGCGGGTCTACGAAGACAACCGGCTCCTCGACAAGGGGCGGCTCAGTGCCACTCGTGTGGAGTTGCCTTCGGATCGATCTTTCGGGTCCTACGAATCGGCATTGGCGAACGTACTGAGCCCAGCGCTCGACGACTCGGTTGACCTCTATTGGTCGCAGGGTTTGCTGGACGTTCTGGTGAGCTTTCCGATTCAATCGGAAACCTCCAATTTTGCCTTCGAATCCGAGTTGAGTCGCCTGGGCATGGAAACCAATACCGTGCTGCGCTTTGTGTTGCCCGATGGCGGTGAGCGGGTGTTCAATTACCTGGGCAATCCGGGCCGTGTGGAACTGGATCCTGGGCTCTTTCAGTCCCTGGCGCGCTTCACCGTGCTGGGCTTCGACCACATTTTGGAAGGCATTGACCACCTGCTGTTTCTTTTCTGCCTGATCATCCCCATGCGGCGCATACGCTCGCTGATTCCGGTGGTGACAGCTTTCACCATCGCCCACTCAATTACCCTCATCGGGTCGGCATTCGGCCTCACGCCGACGGCCGCCTGGTTTCCCGTCTTGATCGAAACTCTTATTGCGCTCTCGATCGTATATATGGCCTGCGAGAACATGCTTGGTGCGCGCTTTCAGGAGCGCTGGATGCTGACCTTCGGTTTCGGTCTGGTTCATGGTTTTGGTTTTTCGTTCCTGTTGGCCGATACGATGCAGTTTGCCGGCACCCACCTGATCAGTTCGCTTCTTGCATTTAACGTGGGAGTAGAGTTGGGTCAGCTACTGGTGCTGATAATCGCCGTTCCGGTCCTGAACCTGTTTTTCAGATGGATCAAGAACGAGAGGTTCGGGGTCATTCTGTTGTCGGCGTTCATAACCCACAGCGCCTGGCACTGGATGGTGGAGCGGGGTTCAGGGCTTCTCCAGTACGACCTGCAGGCACCGGCGCTGAATGCGATGTTCCTGGCGGGCCTGATGCGCTGGATGATGCTGCTGATGATTGCTGCCGGTGCTGCCTGGCTATTGTTGCAAGTGTTCAGACGTCTTTCGCTGACAGATAACAGTCTGAATCAAGAGCGCCTTTGAGGACACAGGGGCGAGGAATTCGGGCGGGGGATCTCGCAACAGAGGATGGTCCTGTGCTCATCGACCGGCCGAACCTCCCTGTTCGGGCCGTCACATTTCAATCGGCTTTTTCGCCGTTGGGTTATTGCGGGGTGTACTTGCGCAACATCCGCTGCGCGACTTCCGCGCCATAGACGTTGCCCGCCGCATCCGCGGTCACTCCTTCCGCAACGCTGGTGCCTCGCGCCGCGCCGCTGTTGGGGTCGGGAATAAAGGCGGTGACAAATCCGTCTTTGGCACTGCCGATCCGTATACCACGATACCACCCCGGGTTTCGCTGGGGTCCGGTGTTGGATTCGGAATCCGCCGAGTAAAGAACGTCGTTATCGTCAATATAAAGTCCGCTGGGGCGACCGAACTGGGTCCAGGTGTCGATGTGGTTACCGTCCTGGTCAAAAATCTGAATGCGGGAGTTGCCACGATCGCCCACGAACAGCCGCCCTTGTGAATCCATAGCCAGGGCGTGGGGATCACGGAACTCGCCGTTTTCGGCTCCGGTTGTTCCCCAGCTCTTTATAAACTCACCGTTCTGGTCGAATTTCACTATCCGATTATTGCCCCCGGATCCGTGTCCATCTGCAACGAAAATGTCTCCGTTGGGTGACACCAGAACATCGGAGGGGCCGTCGAACACGTCGTCACCATCTCCTGCGGTCCCGGGCTTGCCGAGGCTCAGAAGCAATTCGCCATCAGGGCTGAACTTGTGAACCTGGTGCCCCTTGCCGTCCTCTCCCCGGGCGTCGGTAATCCAGACATTTCCTTGCGTGTCCACATGCATTCCGTGGGGCCAGACGATCAAGCCGGCGCCAAAACTTTTCACGATCTCGCCATCGGGGTCGATCAGAACAATCGGGTCCATGTCCGGGTTATCCATGCAACTGCCTGTGTTTCCGCCGCAGCGCTCGGCGGCCCAGATGTGCTTGCCATCGGGCGCTACATAAACGGCGCTGGTTGCACCCCAGGTACGCCCGTCGGGCAGCTCCGCCCAAACGCCGGGGACCGTGTCGTAGGGATTGGGAAGAACGTTCGGATCATCAAGCTGAGCCAGGGCAACGCTGGACGACGCAACGCCGATACAGACAGCCAGAAATTTCGGCATATTCATCAGGGAGCTCCTCGTTGGGTTGTGTTGTTATTTTTTGTTTTTCTGTCGTTGAATCACTCTAACGGATCGCACGGTGAAAGTCCTCTCCCCGGCTTTCCGCCGTTTAGTTAGGTTTGCGTACTATTTAATTGGGGCTTCCCTCCGGCAAGCTCTCGTGAATATAATCAGCACAGCCCGTCGCGGGAATAATAAAAGATGCACCACTCTCCCGGGGGCTCGAGTTTCAAATCGCAAAAGAAATCAAGAATAAGAGTTGCAAAAAGGGCGATCGAAGCCCGAACTTGAGCCAGTAACACAGCGTCTCGATGAATTCCTTTTAAGAACGGCAGTTCTTATAGTGAAAAATTTCACGCACCGTTCAGAGCACAGGCATTCCGCTGTTGTCTTGTTTAAGTAGCCTCAGGCGCTTTTCGTTTGTATTCGGCTTCTGAATATCGCAGCTCCATATTCAAGCTTGCCCATTTTGTGGGTCACACGCTATCGAGGATCCATTCCGGTCGGAGGAGTTTGGTTATGAAACGTAAAGCTTGGCTAAGAACTGCATGCGCATCGGTCGCGGCGGCGTCATCGATGATGCTTGCATTCAACGCGTCGGCGGCGCCCACCAAGATCCGGGATTTTGGCCTGATCGACCATCAAGGCGATCAGCATCAGATTACCCGGCTGGGCTATCACAGCGCTGTAGTCATTATCTCCCAGGCGAGCAGCTGCCCCCAGAACATCGAGATGCTGCACAAGTACAAGTGGCTGCGCACCACCTGGGAACCTCAGGGCGTCAAGTTCCTGATGCTCAACTCCTCCGCCGAGGACAACCTCGAAACAATCCGCAAAACCGCAAGCACTTACGACATCGACTTCCCCATCATGCACGATGCAAGTCAGCTTGTTGCGGAAACGCTCGACATCGGCAAAGCCGGCGAGATACTGGTGATCGATCCCAGAACGCTGCAACTGGTCTTTCGCGGCCCCCTAGACAAGCCGGTTCCCCGCCGCCGTGATGCAGACGCTCCCGAGCCCCACACTCCGCTCGCCGATGCACTGGCTGCCGTGGTTGCAGGTAAACACAGCGACATGGATACGGTCGTGGAAGAGGTTACCGCCGAAAGCTGCGATCTGTCCTTCCCGGTTCGGGAGATGCATGCCAGCAAGGTGCCGGACTACGCCCGAGACGTGGCGCCAATCCTCAAGGAGAACTGCGCGCGCTGTCACGTGGAAGGGGGCATCGGCCCGTTCGCCATGAACAGCTATGAGATGATTCGCGGCTGGGCACCGATGATGCGCGAAACCATCATGACCAAACGAATGCCACCGGCGCAGGTTGACCCCACCATCAATCATTTTACCAATGCCAACTATCTGTCCGTGGAAGATCAGCAAACGCTGATTCACTGGATCGACGCGGGCGCTCCGCGTGGCAAAAGCAAGAGCGACCCCCTGCATGCTGTTCAACCCATCGAGGCGGAATGGCAACTGGGCGAGCCCGACATGATCGTTGACGTACCCCCCACCGAGATTCCCGCCACCGGTGTTCTCGACTACTTCAACCACGTGATCAACCTGGACTTCGACAAGGACATGTACGTGCGGGCAGTACAGTTCATTCCCGGCGACGACCGCGTTCTGCACCACCTTCTCGCCTACATCACCTCCCCGGAAAGCGAGAACGAGGTGATGAGCGAAGAGAACGTGCGGGACTTCCTGGAAGGCTATGCACCCGGTAAAACCGACGCCACAGTGTTCCCCGAAAACACCGGCGTATTCGTCCCGAAAGGCTACAACCTCACCATGCAGATGCACTACACCACCTTCGGCAAGGCTGTGGTGGATGCAACACGCATTGGTCTCTACTTCCACGAGAAGAAGCCGGATTACAAGTTCCTGACCAAGCCCATTTCCCATGGTGGCACAGCGCTGGTGATCCCGCCCGGGGCAAGGGAACACAGAATGAACTTCCAACACGTGTTCGAGCACGACACCATGCTTTACGCCATGCGGCCTCACATGCATTATCGTGGCAAGGCCTTCAAGTTCAGCGCGATCTACCCGGACGGACGTCGCGAAACCCTGATGAATGTACCGAACTACAATTTCGCGTGGCAGCCCACCTATCGGCTGAGCAAACCCATCATGCTGCCTGCCGGCACCCGGGTCGTTACCGATGGCGTGTTTGACAATTCACAGTACAACCCCGGCAACCCGGATCCGAGCACCGTGGTGAAGGGCGGGGCGCAAAGCTGGGATGAAATGTTCATCGGCTATTTCACCTACACCAACCTGGAAGACAACGCCAACCAGGCGCAGCAGCTCAGCAGCAATTGATTGGCAGGCAGTAACAGATCAAGGGGCCGGCACCATGTCGGCCCCTTTTTCGTCGAGGCCGTCCCGCGTCTTTACCTTTCCTTTCGTTTGCCAGCGCGCTCGTTGATGCGCTGTGGGGGAATTTGTATGATGGAGGACTTCAGTGTCACTGTACGCTGTAGTGGAAGCCGCCAGGCGTTTGTCCATCGACTTTTGTCCACTGGCTTCTTGTCCGCTGATAATAACGACCACTGAACTATAGGACCTCCCCCATGCATTCAGTACTCATCGTCCTGTTTGGCATTGCCGGCATGTGCTTTGGCTGGTTTGTCTATTCCAAGTTTGTTGCAAGTAAGATTTATCGACTCGATCCGGAGTTTCAGACACCAGCTCATGAATTGAAGGACGGCGTGGACTATGTGCCTACCAACAAGTTCGTGCTTTGGGGACATCACTTCACATCTGTCGCGGGCGCAGCGCCCATCGTGGGGCCCGCCATTGCTGTTTACTGGGGCTGGGCGCCCGCGCTGCTCTGGGTGGTGCTGGGGACGATCTTTTTCGCCGGGGTGCATGACATGGGCGCGCTGTGGGCCAGCGTTCGCCACAAGGGCAAGTCCATCGGGGCATTGTCCGAGTCGGTGATTGGAAAACGCACGCGCTCGCTGTTTCTGGTGGTTGTGTTCCTCCTGCTGCTGATGGTCAACGCCGTATTCGCGGTGGTTATTTCCAACGGTTTCGTGGGGACACCGGGCTCGGTTTTCCCGGCCTGGATGGCAATCGTGGTGGCGCTGGTCATCGGCCAGCTGCTGCGCCGCAACTTCAGCTTGCTGTTGTTGACCGCAGTCGGTGTCGCGGTGCTGTATCTGTCCATATGGATGGGCACCTTCGTGGAGCTGAGCCTGCCGGAGACGATGTTCGGGCTGAACGCCAACGCCAACTGGATCATCATCCTCTTTGTCTACGCCGCTATCGCCTCCATGCTGCCGGTGTGGATGCTCCTGCAGCCCCGGGATTTCATTAACGGCATGCAACTTATAGTCGGGCTGGTGCTGCTGTACGGTGCCGTATTCCTGACCGTGCCGGACATGGTGGCTCCGGCCTTCAACCAGCAGACCGCCGAAGGCACCCCCAGCATCTTCCCCCTGCTTTTCGTGACCATCGCCTGTGGTGCCATCTCGGGTTTCCACGGCATCGTGTCCTCCGGCACCAGCTCCAAGCAGCTGGACAAGGAGACCGACGCCCGCTTTGTCGGTTATCTGGGCGCGGTGGGAGAGGGGTCGCTGGCCCTCATTACCATTGTCGCGGTCTGCTCTGTGGCCTATGCCGCCAGTCCGGACCAGTGGCATTCCATGTACGCGCGCTTTCAGGACGGTGGGGCGCCTGCCTTCGTGGCCGGCGGTGCCGCCATGATCGCGTCCGCCTGGGGCATGTCCGAGGTTTTCGCGCAGGTTCTGCTGGCCACCATGGTGGCCCTGTTTGCCGGCACCACCATGGATTCCGGTGTGCGCCTGCAGCGCTACATCATCCAGGAATGGGGCGACATCTACGGCATCAAGGCGTTCCGGTCCGGCGTGGCGGCTACCGCCGTCGCGGTGGGAGCCTGCCTTCTGCTGGCCTTCGGAGCCGGCGGATCGTCCGGCCAGGGCGGCATGATCATCTGGCCCCTGTTCGGCGCCACCAACCAGATTCTGGCAAGCCTTACACTGCTGGTGGTCTCCATTCTGCTGATGAAACTGGGGCGCCGGGCCTACGTCACGCTGATTCCCATGGTCTTCGTGCTGGCCGCGTCCTTTGCCGCCGGCCTGATACAGTTGGTGTCGTTCTACAATCAGGGCAATTACCTGCTGGTGGCGCTGGACTTTATTGTTCTGGCCGTGAGCGTGCTGGTAATGCTCGAAGCGGTATCCGTCATCCTCAAGCTCAAGCGCGAGACCCGCGCAACCGCGCCTGCATCCAGCGGGACCTGATCGCGTCGATCGGCTGGCCAACAGGCCAGCCACATTTGCTATCCTTCGCCCCGCGGATGCGCGGGGCGCATTGTCGCTCCCCATAACCTTTCTATCTGATTGAGGCTTTATGGGCCACGGTCACTCCCACTCCCATGCACCCGCCTCCTACAATCGCGCCTTCGCCATTGGCGTAGCCCTGAATGTGGTCTTTGTGGCTGTGGAGGTGGTGTACGGACTGTTGGCGGATTCACTCGCCCTGCTGGCGGACGCGGGCCACAACCTGAGTGATGTGTTCGCGTTGCTGATCGCCTGGGGCGCTACCTACCTGGCGTCCCGGCCGCCAACGGACAAGCGAACCTACGGCATGAAGCGCTCCACCATCATGGCATCAGCGCTCAGTACTGCCTTGCTCCTGGTGGCCCTGGGGGCAATTGCCTGGGAAGCGATCGAGCGTTTTTTTCAGCCGGCCCCCATTGCTGGGCGGACCGTCATTATCGTCGCCGCCGTGGGCGTGGTGATCAATACGGCGACGGCCCTGCTGTTCCTGGCGGATCGCAAACGGGACCTCAACATTCGCGCCGCCTTTGTTCACATGGCCGCTGATGCGGCGATTTCACTGGGTGTGGCCCTGGCCGGAGCGGTCATCCTGTTTACCGGCTGGCTGTGGCTGGACCCGGCCACGAGTCTGGTGATCGCCCTGGTGATTTTCGCCAGCTCCTGGACCTTGTTCCGCGATTCGCTGGATTTGTCCATGGACGCAGTACCGCGCAACGTGGACCTGGCGGCGGTGCGTGAGCACCTGAACAGGCAGGAGTGGATCATCGGGTTTCACGACCTGCACATCTGGGCCATCAGCACCACCGAAACGGCGCTGACCGTCCACGTGGTGACGGACGGCCACCAGCTGGACAACGAGCGCCTGCTGCGCCTGCAGCAGGATCTGCATGAGTTGTTCGACATCGAGCACCCAACGATTCAGGTCGAGGAACTCGACTCAAGCTGTGTGTGCATGCTCACCTGTCGCTGAACCGCGTGCATCCTGTTTTACTGATTTAGTAAATCCAGATGCCGCTATTTGCTGGTGGTCAGGCTACTGCTCCGGCGGTTGGTCCTGTGACGGACCGGCTTGGGGCGGTTGCTGCCGAACCGGCTCCTGTACGTCGGGGCGATCCGGCTCAAACTGCGGCAGGTCGATACCCTCTTCCTGCTCACGGACCTGGCCGGCCTCGCTCAGAGTGACGAGGGATTCCGCCGAGAGGGTGCGGGTTTCGTAAAAATTTTCGTCGATGTCGCCAAACACATAGACCTGATCCCCCTGACGCACTTGTGTCCCTTCCTCGTCCAGAGGGTCGTAGCCCAGCTCGGAAAGATCCACCTGGATGGTGCTCCCCTCACTTTCAAGAGTAATCTCCCCGTCGCCCACTTCCTTCACTTGCCCGCGGGTCGAAAGAAAGGTGCCGCTCGAGCTACCGCTGCCATTCCCGGCGGCGTAGGCAGGGTTCTCGTCCACCAGGTAGTAGTAGGCGTATTCCGCATCCACGTAGATGTTGTCCGCTTCGATCTGCCGGCGCTCGAAGAGGCTGTCATCCACCGTTCCACTCACGGTTACCTCCTGCCCCTGCTTGAGGTGCTCACGGAGCTGATCGTCGCTCCAACTCCAGTCTGCGAGGGAGACGGTGATCTGCTCCTTGCCGTAATCCAGGGTGAATTGCTGCTGGCCCACTTCGGCCACGGTGCCCTTCAGGGTGATGGACGCTTCAGATTCGAAGCGATCAAGGGGCTGGTCCGACGGCATCCTCGGGTTCGGCTCGGATTGCTCGGTTTGCTGATCCGACCGGGCCCCGGCGTCCTGATCCGGCTGTTGAGCCAGAACAGGCAACGCAGCGAGCAGGGCGGCGGTCGTGGCAAGGCTGGCGAAAAACGGAGCCTTCGATCTGATAGTCATGGTTAATCCTCCAATGGTGACGCCCCTCATGGCTTGAGCAGTACCTTGATGGCCCCGTCCGTTTTATGCTGGAAGGCTTCGTAGGCTTTGGGGCCTTGCTCCAGCGGCCAGACGTGGGTGGCCAGATCGTCCAGGTTCAGTGGGTCCGCCTCATCATTTACGTAAGCCATCAACTCGGGAATCCAGCGTTTCACATTGGCCTGCCCCATGCGCAACTGAATCTGTTTATCGAAGAGTGTGAGCATGGGTAAGGGGTCCATCTGCCCGCCGTACACCCCGATCACCGAGATAGTGCCGCCCCGGCGCACGATGTCGATGGCCGAGAGCAGCGCGCTCAGCCGGTCGACGCCGGCGTGCTGCATCATTGGTTTGGCGAGCACGTCCGGGAGGAAGCCCGTCAATTGCTGGGCCAGTTTTCCCACGGGGGCGCCATGGGCCTCCATGCCCACTGCATCGATTACCGCGTCGGTACCACGCCCGTCAGTGAGTTCGCGAATGGAATCCCCGATCTCCTTGTGGTCCTTCAGGTTGAGCGTTTCGATGCTGTTGCGCCGCGCCATTTCCAGGCGCTCCGGCACCAGGTCCACCCCGAAGACCCGGGCGCCCTTGACCTGGGCGATGCGGGCGCTCATCTGGCCGATGGGCCCCAGGCCGAGGACCGTCACGGTCCCCCCTTCGGGAATATTGGCGTATTCAACCGCCTGCATGGCGGTGGGCAGGACGTCGGCAAGGTAAATGAAATGCTCGTCCGGTGGCCCCTCGGGAACCTTGATGGGTCCGAAGTGGGCCTGGGGCACTCGCAGGTATTCCGCCTGACCGCCCGGGACCTCGCCGTAAAGTTTGGAGTAGCCAAAGATGGCGGCACCGCAGCCGTATTCGTGCACCTGGGTGGTCTCACATTGGGAGTAGAGGTGTTGGTCGCACATGTAGCAGCTGCCACACGCAATGTTGAAGGGAATCACCACCCGGTCGCCGGCTTTCAGATTGGTCACGCCTGCGCCCACCTCTTCCACGATACCCATGGGCTCGTGTCCGAGAACGTCGCCCGCCTGCATGAAGGGCCCGAGAACCTCGTAAAGGTGCAAGTCGGAACCGCAGATCGCGGTGGTGGTTACGCGAATGATCGCGTCCGTATCCTCCTTGAGAATGGGATCGCGCACGTTTTCATAGCGAACGTCCCGCTTGCCATGCCAGGTGAGTGCTTTCATTCCTGAGCCTCCTGCTCTTGTTCCTGTCGTCCCTGTCCGTGCCCCGCTGGCACGAAGGGTGTGCGGTCGTTCCTGCAAGAATCCCACCCGTGCAAGATTCCCACCCGAACCGTGGAGGCTTTGCGCGGCACCGTCATTGCAAGCAGTTCGCCCCGTCGGTGTGGTTGTAGATTCGGAGTGAGTATGGCGCGGACGGACCTTCCCCGGGACAAGGCTTTCGACAGCACCCTGGCATTGCTGAACGAGGGCTACAATTTCATCCGTAACCGTTGCAGCCGCTACCAGACCGATGTTTTCGCGACCCGTCTGCTGATGCGTCCCGCAGTCTGCGCCATGGGGGAGGATGCGGCACGGATGTTCTACACCCCGGATCGCTTTACCCGCCAAGGCGCCATGCCGCCCACGATACTGGTGTCCCTGCAGGACCGCGGCAGCGTGCAACTCACCCAGGGAATGGACCACCGCCAGCGCAAGCACTTGTTCATGGGGCTCATGACGCCGGAAAGCATCGGGCGGCTGGACTTGCTGATGGAAGACGAATGGCGCCGCCGGCTTCCACTGTGGAGCGAATCACTGCAGGTGGAACTGCATCGGGAGTTTCAGGGCATCCTCTGCCGGGCCGCCTGCCGCTGGGTGGGCGTACCCTACAGCGAAGCCGAGGCGGAACGGCGGACCGAGGAATTCGCAGCCATGATCGACGGCGCCGGGGCCGCAGGCCCGAAAAACTGGCGCGGCCTGCTGCTGCGCCGGCGCACGGAAGCGTGGGCGCGAAAGCTGGTGGAAGATTTGCGGGGCCACCGGATGGATGCGCCGCCCGCCTCCGCGCTCTATCTGTTCAGCTGGTACCGAGAGAACGGCAAGCTGTTGAGCAGCAAAGTGGCGGCGGTGGAACTGCTCAATTTGCTGCGCCCGGTGGTGGCCGTGGCCCGCTACCTGACCTTTGCCGCCATGGCCCTGCACGAATATCCCCGCTGCCGGGAAGCCATCGAGTCAGGCGACGAAGTCTTCCTCCACCATTTTGTTCAGGAAGTGCGGCGTTTCTATCCCTTCTTCCCCTTTATTGCCGGGCGGGTCCAGCAGCCATTCCAGTGGCGCGGCCATCGCTTCGGCAAGGGAGATTGGGTGCTTCTGGACCTTTACGGAACCAACCACGACGAACGCAGCTGGGAACACCCGGAGCGCTTTATGCCCGAGCGCTTCAGAAGCTGGAATGGCAGTCCTTACAACTTTATTCCCCAGGGCGGCGGTGGCTTTGACGAAGGGCACCGCTGCCCCGGCGAATGGAGCACCATCGACCTGATAAAAACCGGTGTTCGCCTGCTGGTGAACGAAATGCAATACCACGTGCCGGATCAGGACCTGAGGCTCGACCTGAGCAGGATGCCGGCCCTGCCTGAGGCAGGCTTTGTGGTGGAACAGGTGAAGGTCCTCAACAGCGGTAATCGCAGTCGGGCCAAGGTCTGTCCATTTCCGGAGTACCGTCGGGTACGGCACTAGCAGACGTTTGAGGATTTACCCGCGGCCGTACCGGCGTTTGCGGTCCCCTTCACTCTCCGCCGCAAACTTTCCGGCAAAGCGGTGAGCCCCTTCTATACTGGTTACTCCATTTGCGAGTCTGCAAATCCAGAGGGTAACCGTGAGAAAGTTGTTTGCCATAGTCAGGCGTGAATTCCAGAAAAAGGCGTGGGACAGTGTTCTGCAACTGGTACTCGGGGGTGGGGCAATCTACCTTGTGACCATTATTGCCGGCCCCGGCTATGGCTGTGGCGCCGGTAATGCTCAGCTGATGGATAACGTGTTCACCTGTACGCGCGGGGAAATGGCGCTCATGTACAAGCTGCTCATGGTGGGAGGAATCGTACTGGCTTCCCTGTGCTGGGGCAGAGCCGCAAGTCTGTACGAAAAACGGCGCCGCCTGAGTTAGCCGCGCCCTACCGCAGCAACCGCCTGAGGCCCATCCAGGTGCCACTGGCAGTGCTCACAGTCACCCCCAGCATCAGAAACCACACCAGCAGGTCCCAGCCGGGACGCGCACGCAGCCAGGCTGGAAAGTCCAACCGGTGCAGACCCGCAAACAACCAGCGGTACACCTTCTGCGGTTGATCGAACCAGGCGACCAGCTCGCCGCTCTGCGCATCCAGGTAAACAT
The DNA here is from genome assembly GCF_054401055.1 of Gilvimarinus sp. F26214L. Lineage (NCBI taxonomy): Bacteria > Pseudomonadati > Pseudomonadota > Gammaproteobacteria > Cellvibrionales > Cellvibrionaceae > Gilvimarinus > Gilvimarinus sp. F26214L. Next base: position 105,111 of record NZ_JBTIYG010000011.1, read on the forward strand.
GGGTCCTGGAATCATCCGCCAGAATCACCCGGTACACGGGGAGCCGTCCGTCGGAGTCATGGCCCTGGTAGTGATAGGCATCCTCTTCCGTCAACATTCCCGCTTCCGCGACGGAAGCACCCCCAGCCGCTGTGGCGGCGAGGCGTTTCCATTCGTCGGCACCCAGGGGCGCTTCCCGATGGGTGCGCCCCTCGTAGCGCACCGGCGCGCCCGTGCGTCGGTGGGCGAGATAATAGAGCTTCCCACCAAGGGCGTAGCCCTCCACCCGTACTGTGTCCTCGGGCAGCGGAGCCTCGGGAAGCTCCTGAAGAAACCGCTCCAGTTCCCCGCTGTACAGTGGCACGCCCTGGAGGCGCTGGCGGGCCCCGGCGCCGCCGCCGAAGTCGAAGACGCCCCATGGGTTCATGGAGACGAATCCGCTGGCCACCCAGGTCAGGATAAATACCCCGAAGAACAAGCCCGCGTAGTGATGCCAAAGCGCGATCCCCCGGTAGGGAGACTTGCGACCGCTGCGCCGGGTTCGGAACTGCACCACACCGATGTACAGGCCTACCAGTGTCAGGAAGGCGCCGCCCAGGGACAGCCAGATCACCACTGCGGACCAAAGATCATCGTGCTGCCGCAGCAGAGTGGGATAGAGCCAGTGGGGAACCGCTCCCAGCCAATTCCAGAACCGCTGGCTACCCTGGGTCAGCTGCATAACCTCGCCGGTCCGGCTGGAGATATACCATTCGCTGCGTTGCGGGTCCGTGGCGGCGAATTTGTAGAGCGGTCGTTCAGAATCGAAGTAAGCGCTTACCGTCCACTGATCCAGCTCTATCTCGCTCATGGACGCCAGATCGCCCTGGATGCCCCGGTTTCGCCCAAAGGCCTCCGCGGCGATTCGTGCCCGTTCGGGGCCCACAGTGTCCAGCACTTCGCCGCTGACCAGATCCAGCATCGGTTGCTGCCCGCCGGACGCCTGAATTCGCACCACCGGCCGATCGCCCAACATCTCCAGGGTAAAGCGATGCACGTCCACCAGTCTCAGGGAGGGGATTGCCGAGGTCTCGCAGCACGAACCCAGATCCAGGACCGGTAATCCGGTCACGGCGTCACGGTCATCAAAGCTGGGGTAGGGCACGTACATCATCACAAAGCCGGAGAGGCACCACATGAGCATGACGAGACCCAGGGCAATGCCCAGGTAGCGATGGGTGAGGAACAGGATTCGGCGCATAGAAGATCTGCAATCAGACGGACTTGAGCCCGGAGCATAACCGCGCGTCACCGTGCCGGCAAACCGCGAACCTGCGCTCACTTTGCTTCACAATTATTTACTGGGACTTGCCGCAAAACTCGTGGTAGCTTGAGTTGTCACTGCTGTGATGGTTAGCGGAATATACGAGACAGGCAGTAGGATCTCGTTAAATAAAATGACTCAATGATGCATCGACGTACAGGAGCACTTAGCATGTGGACTAAACCCGCTTACAACAAAATCCGACTGGGCTTCGAAATTACCATGTATTTCCAGCAGCGCTAGACGGATCGCCAGCGCGCTCCGGCGCGCAAGGCTCTCGAACGCCAGGTCTCCTGCGGAGCTGGCGTTCTGGATCCTTTGACGGAAACCTCTGAATAGGTTGGGCAAGCCTCACTTATTCAGAGGTTTCTGGTTTAGGGCCCCCGCGTTTCCCCACTTCTGCCGAAACTCACAGGTGAATGTCCATGTATGTGCACGTACTCGGTGCCGCCGCCGGCGGCGGCTTCCCGCAATGGAACTGCAACTGCCCGAACTGCCGCGGCCTGCGCGAAAACAGCATCAAGGCAACCGCGCGGACCCAGTCGTCCATTGCAGTGAGCCCCAACGGTGAGGACTGGGTGCTCTTCAACACCTCCCCGGATATTCTCGCCCAGCTTGCGGCGTTTCCCGCTTTGCAGCCCGCCCGGGCGGTACGGGATACGGGCATCAAGGCAATCGTCTTCTTCGACAGCCAGATCGACCACACCACGGGCCTGCTCATGCTGCGTGAAGGTTGCCCCCACCAGGTGTATTGCACCGACCCCGTCTACCAGGACCTGACCACCGGCTTTCCCATCTTTACCCTGCTGGAGCACTGGAACGGCGGCATCAATCGCCACCCGATTCCCCTTGAAGGAGAAGCCTTCAATATCGAGGGGGTCGAGGGCCTGAGCTTCACGGCGCTGCCCGTGGATGGCAAGGCACCCCCCTATTCACCGCACCGCCATGAAGCCCACCGGGGGGATAACATCGGCATGATGATTCGCGATAAACGCAGCGGCAAACAGGTGTTCTACGCTCCAGGGCTCGGCCACATCAGCGACAGCACTCGTGAGGCGATGCAGGCCGCCGACTGCCTGATGGTGGACGGCACCTTCTGGCGGGAAGACGAAATGGCCGTGGTCGGGCTTGGTAACAAAAAAGCGGCGGACATGGGCCACCTGCCCCAATCCGGCGCCGGCGGCATGCTGGAGGTGCTGGAGCCCCTGAAGGCACGGAAGATTTTGATTCACATCAATAACACCAACCCCATCCTCAACGAAAACTCGGAAGAACGCAGCATTGTCGAGGCACAAGGGGTCGAAGTGGCCTATGATGGAATGAACTTCGAGTTGTAGCCACGCGTTGTAGCCACAGGACGATAATGACTGAGTTGAACACGACCCGTTTTATCCTCAACCCCCGCTACCGGCTGCAGTGGGAGCCGGCGCAGAATTGCCAAGTGCTCCTGTACCCCGAGGGACTGATTCAGCTGAGCGAAAGCGCCGCGGAGATCATGCAGCGCTGCACCGCGGCCACAACACTGGCCGCCGTCACGGCGGAGTTGCAGAAGGAATTCCCGGACGCCGATCTGGCCGATGACGTGCGGGAATTCCTGCAGGATGCGCTTGAACAGCACTGGATTGTGCCCATCGATTGACAGGCCGACTACCTGCCCCCAGGTTGCCGGCCCCTCCAACAGGCAAGCCCATGTCCTCAGCCCAATTTTCAGACCACAGCTCGCTCCCGATTCCCATGTGGCTCCTGGCCGAGCTGACCTACGCCTGCCCACTCCAGTGCCCGTACTGCTCCAACCCCCTGCAGTTGCCCAGTTCGCGCAAGGAGGAGCTCTCCACCGAACAGTGGCTGGACGTCATGCGTCAGGCCAGGGCGCTTGGGGCAGTACAACTGGGATTTTCCGGCGGCGAACCGCTGGTGCGGCCCGACCTGGAGCACCTGATTCGTGAAGCCAACGATATGGGCTTCTACTGCAACCTGATCACCTCCGCGATCGGATTGGACGAGGCAAAGATTCGCGCCTTCAAGGAGGCGGGCCTGCGCCATATCCAGATCAGTTTTCAGGGCAGCGACGCCGAGTCCAATGCCCGCTTTGGTGGCACCGACAGCTTTGAACACAAACTCTCCATGGCCAAAAAAGTCGCGGAGCACAAACTGCCGCTCGGCCTGAATTTTGTTCTCCATCGACAGAACATCCACCAGGTGGAACCCTTTCTCGAACAGGCCCTCGCCCTGGGCGCCGAGTTCGTGGAGCTGGCCAACAGCCAGTACTACGGCTGGGCCCTGCACAATCGCGAGCAGTTGCTGCCGAGCCGGCAGCAGATCGAAGAGGCGGAGCGGGTCACCAATGAATTCCGGGCCCGGCATCCCAACGAGATGGACGTGTTCTTTGTAGCGCCCGACTACTACGACGACCGCCCGAAAAAATGCAGCAATGGCTGGGGCACCACCTTCATAACCGTGAACCCGAAAGGGGAAGTCCTGCCCTGCCAGAGCGCGCATGTGATCCCCGGCCTTGCCATACCCAGCGTGAAGACCAGCAGCCTCGCCGAGATCTGGCGCGACTCCGAGTTGTTCAATCGCTTTCGCGGTACGGAGTGGATGCGCGAGCCGTGCCGAAGCTGCCCGGAGCGCGAAATTGACCTCGGCGGCTGCCGATGCCAGGCCTTTCTGCTCACCGGCGATGCAGCCAACGCCGACCCGGTGTGCAGCCTCTCGCCCCAGCACCACGTGATCACCGATGCCGTAGCCGCCGCACAACAGGAAGGCAACGGCATTCAGCCGCTCGTGTTTCGCAACCCGCGGAACGGGAAGAAACTGCTCGAAGAATCCTGATCGACCCAAGGCAGAATAGAAGATGAACCAAACCCCACGAAGCCGCGACGAATTCGAACAGGCCCTGCGGGCAAAGGGCCGCCTGTATCATATCCACCACCCCTTCCAGGTGGCCATGAATACCGGCAAGAGCACGCAGAAGCAGATTCAGGGCTGGGTGGCCAATCGTTATTACTACCAAGTTTCCATTCCCATCAAGGACGCAGCCATTCTGGCCAATTGCACAGATCGGGAGGTGCGCCGGGAATGGATCCAACGCATTCTGGATCACGACGGCCGCAAGGGCGAAGAAGGGGGAATTGAAGCCTGGCTGCGCCTGGGGGAAGCGGTGGGGCTAAGCCGTGAGGAGATTACCTCCCAGCAACATGTGTTGCCCGGGGTGCGCTTTGCCTGTGATGCCTACGTAAACTTTGCCCGCCGCGCGAGCTGGCAGGAAGCGGCCTGCTCATCGCTGACCGAGCTGTTCGCGCCGGAAATCCACCAGAATCGGCTATCCACCTGGCCGGAACACTATCCCTGGATCGACGCGGAAGGTTACAGCTATTTTCGCGGCCGCCTGAGCGAGGCCAGGCGGGATGTGGAACACGGGCTCGCCATTACTCTGGACCACTTCAAGACACGCGAACAGCAGGACCATGCCCTGAACATTCTGCAATTCAAGCTGGACATTCTGTGGTCCATGCTCGACGCGATGCAGCTGGCCTACGTTTACAACGAGCCTCCGTTTCACAGCTGCCCCGATTCATAGAGTGTTGGGTTACGCTGCGCTAACCCAACCTACACACGGAACGCTGCACCGTAGGTTGGGTTAGGCCGCAGGCCGTAACCCAACATCGCTCAATCAAGGCTCCCGCACACAGCTCCGCAAACTCAGATCTTTGTTGGGTTACGCTGCGCTAACCCAACCTACACACGAGAACGGCACACCGTAGGTTGGGTTAGGCCGCAGGCCGTAACCCAACATCGCTCAATCAAGGCTCCCGCACGCGACTCCGCAAACTCAGAGCTTTGTAGGTTACGCTACGCTAACCCAACCTACATACCGAGCGCTGCAACCGTAGGTTGGGTTAGGCCGCAGGCCGTAACCCAACACCACACCATCAGGCCGCTGCCGAACGCTGCTCTGCAAAGGCTTCAATGGCCTTCTGGCAGAAGACCGGCAGGTCCCCCGGGTTGCGACTGGTAACCAAACCCTTGTCCACCACGCATTCCTCATCCACCCATTCCGCCCCCGCGTTGCGCAGGTCCGTCTTGAGGCTGGGCCAGGAGGTAATGCGTCGGCCCTTCACCACATCCGCTTCCACCAGCAACCACGGACCGTGGCAGATGGCCGCAACCGGTTTGCGCTGGCGGAAGAAATCGCTGGCGAGATTCACCGCCTTGTCCGACATGCGCAGCGCGTCCGGGTTGGCCACACCGCCCGGCAGCATCAGCGCATCGTAGTCGTCGGCCGAGACCTGATCCAGGGTTTTATCCACCGGAAACTTGTCCGCCTTGTCATGATGATTCATGCCCTGAATCTCGCCGTCCTTCAGCGAGACAATTTCGCACTGCGCGCCGGCGTCGCGCATGGCCTTCAGTGGCTGTTCCAGCTCGCTTTGCTCAAACCCGTCTGTGGCCAGAATGGCAATACGTTTTTGCGTGAGTCCATTGCTCATGGAACCCTCCTCGACAATTTACTGATGGATGTTGCCGAGGGAGGGTGCAGAATGTATACCAGCGTTAACCGAGAGAGGTCCCTTCCTCTTCTTCCTCTTCCTCCACGGGTTCCAGGCTCAGGCTCAGGCCGCCGAGGCTGGTTGCCTCCTGCTGCTCGTCTTCCTCTTCCTCAACCTCATTGTCCTGCTTACGAAGCTTGATGCGCAGGCGCAGGTTGTTGGGGGAGTCCGCGTTCTTCAGGGCTTCCTCCATGCTCACACGCCCTTCTTCGTAGAGTTTGAACAGCGCTCCGTCGAAGGTCTGCATTCCCAGGTTCTCGGATTTCTCCATGATCTCCTTGATACTGGCCAGGTCGCCTTTGAGGATCTTCTCCTTGATGGTCTTGGTCCCCAGCAGAATCTCCACAGCGGCGCAGCGCTTCCCGTCCACCGTGGGCACCAGACGCTGGGACACAAAGGCCTGCAGGTTCATGCCGAGATCCATCAGAAGCTGGCGGCGGCGCTCTTCCGGGAAGAAGTTGATAATGCGGTCCAGCGCCTGGTTGGCGTTGTTCGCGTGCAACGTCGAGATGGCCAGATGCCCCGTCTCCGCGAACGCCAGGGCGTGCTCCATGGTCTCGCGGTCGCGAATCTCCCCGATCAGAATCACATCCGGAGCCTGCCGCAGTGTGTTCTTGAGGGCCGCGTGCCAGTTACGGGTATCCACGCCAATCTCCCGCTGGTTGACGATGCACTTCTTGTGCTTGTGCACGTACTCCACCGGGTCCTCAATCGTAATGATGTGGCCACCGCTGTTGCTGTTGCGGTGATCGATCAGCGCCGCCAGAGAGGTGGACTTGCCCGAGCCCGTGCCGCCCACAAACAGGACCAGGCCCCGCTTGACCATGATCACATCCTTGAGGACCGGCGGCAGTTTCAGATCGTCGAAGTTGGGAATCTCCGTCTGAATATTGCGCGCAACGATGGATACCTCGTTGCGCTGCTTGAAAATATTGATCCGGAAGCGGCCCACCCGCGGAATGGACACAGCCAGGTTCATTTCCAGTTCCTGCTCAAATTCCTCCCGCTGCTCCGCATCCATGACCTCATTGGCGATGGCGGCGATGGCGCCAGGCGCCATGGGAGTTTTTTCCAGAGGCTTCAGCACCCCTTGAAATTTTGCGCAGGGCGGCGCCCCGGTGCTCAAATAAAGATCAGAACCATCGTGCTTGGCGAGAATTCGCAAGTAATCGGTAAAATCCATGTTGCTTTTTTACTGCTTGGGCCGGTGTACCAGGGGCGTACCGGGCGGTTGATGAGAATAAGCGAGATTGGTGCGTCAGGAAGTAAAGTACAAAGAAGGGAAGAATGCAAAATCAGGCGCCAAGTCTACCAAACGCCTACCTGTCACGCCTAATGTCAAAGTGGACGAAATCAGTCGGAGAGATAGTATTCGATCGTGGAAACCACCCGAACATTCTTGATGTGGGGGTTGTTCTTGTCACGGGGCGAAATGGAAAACTGACCCTGGGAGGCACGCTTGATCTTGCCGAGGCGGCTGTCCGAATCCATGGCAAACTTGGTCGCCACCTCCCGCGCGTTCCGGGTGGCCTCCTCGATCATGGCGGGTTTGATATCGTTCAGCCCGGTGTATACGTATTCCACCTGGCTGCGGTAGTCCTCGCTGTTCAGCACCAGACCCTGCTTGCCCAACTCCGACAGTTCGCTCATGATGGCCCGCGCCTGATCCACCCGCGAGGAGTACACGGTTACGGTCTGCGTGGCTGCGTAGCGGAACTCGGCCCCCTGGCTGCCGCCGTATTGTTGAGCGGACTTGTCGACGATTGAGGGTGATGAGAATGTAATTTCATTCTCTCGCATGCCCTTGTCCAGGAGAAAATCCCGGATATTCGCGCTGCCCCGCTCGATGGCCGAATAGAGCTCGTTCAGGTCGTTACCCGCCTCGGTGAACAGAATCGGCCAGATCACCACATCCGCCGGAACCTCCCGCTCCGCCAGCCCCTTCACCGTTACACTGCGCTCGTACTCCTTGACGGACTGCGCGGCCTCGCCGCCGAGGAAGCCGAGCAGGCCCGCCGCGACCACCAGGGAAACACCGACAATAAAGGAAGAAGGGCTGTTCATGGATTGGGATACCTCGCGCGCGTTCAACTGCAGGAGGAGGATACCAGATGTGTCGCTGGATATGGCATCACGCCCAGACCGGTGGGGGACGTATCGATAGCGTTCATCCCGGTCTTGCGGGGAGACCCTATTGGTGGAAGGCGCTGTATCGGTAATCGCGAATACCGGAGCGAAACGGTCGCTTCCGGTGGTGGTGCAAACGATCTTGTTCGTATCCCCTACAGCTACACCCATTTTAGGTGCTTATTCGTACAGTTCTAATGGAGCCTGGAAAGACCGAGGTCAAGCGATTACACCGACGGCATATCGCGCGTCTACCAAGCAGTTGATTTCCCGGAGAATATCCGGCTAATGTACTCACTTATAGAGGGATACACCGCCGTCCGCATTATTGCAATATCACCGACGGCGGCCTAATCACTGTTAGACGCCATCCATGATCATGAGAATAGGTGAACTTGCTAAAAGTGCAGGAGTTTCGGTCGAGACGGTTCGTTACTATCAGCGGCGGGGGCTTCTGGATATTCCGGAGCGCCCATACGGCGAGAACCGGCACTACTCGACGTCTCACCGTGATCGTCTGTATTTCATCAAGCGCGCTCAAGCGCTTGGGTTCACGCTGTCGGAAATTTCCTCCCTGCTTGAGCTTTCAGCATACGATTGCGCGGAGGTCGAGAGCGTAGCTAACCGGAAGTTGTTGCTGGTGCGTGAAAAATTGAATGATCTTGCCAAAATCGAAGCTGTCTTGGAGCAAGCCGTTGCCAGTTGCAAAGATCGCAAGCCTTATGAGGGATGCCCCATCATAGAGAGCCTGATCGAAGAAAAGAATTGACGCCGTACTTAGGTACGGGATTTACACTGACCGTGTCTTAATAGTCAAGGTCTCATGCCATGAAAGAATCCCTTCTAAGTTTTGGTGGTGTCGGAAGTAGTGTGTCAGCGGTAGCCGCTGCGGCTCCTTGCTGCCTTCCGTTTCTTGCTTCCGTTGCCAGCACAGTCGGTTTATCTGCTTTACTGCCTTACTCCGAGCACATTGCGTACATCGTGCAAATATTCGGCCTGCTGGCAGTTTTCGGCGCGTTTCTGTCATTTCGGAAACATGGCAAGTACGGGCCATTAGCCTTAACCGTAGTGTGCTTTGGTGCATTGGTGGTTGTTTACAACATTTCGCTACTGGGATGGCTACTGTACTCTGCGCTGGTTGGGCTGATGGTTGCTGCCATTTGGAACACTTTGGAAGCTAGGAGGTGTAATCAATGCGTAGCACAGGCATAGTGCTTCAATCGGAAATCACATGCCCCCACTGTGGTCATCAAAAAACAGAAACCATGCCAACTGACGCATGCCAATATTTCTATGACTGCGAGTCCTGCAAAAGGGTCCTAAAACCAAATGCGGGAGATTGTTGTGTTTTTTGTAGCTTTGGTACGATTAAATGCCCTCCAATACAGGAAGGCAAGTGTTGCGAGTAATGGCATCTAACAATTGCATGGAGTGGGACGCACTTTTCGCTACGCCCTTCGGGCTCCGCTACAACTGCGCCCCTCATGCAAGGCGTTAATTGCACAAGGTCGGCCTATGAAGCGCGATATGGATTTAGTAAGAAAGATCCTTATAGCTATGCATGACGACGTGCATGGGTATCAAACTCGTCAGCTCGAAATTGAAGGCTATAGCTCAGAGGCCATTGGCTATCACTGCTATCTGCTCGACCAGGCCGGTTTAATCGAAGCAATCGACGTCTCGAAGGAAGCGCACGGTAGTCCCCACGCCCTTCCTATGAACCTTACCTGGGCCGGACATGAGTTTATCGAGAACGCCTACCACGAAACTGTCTGGAGGCAAGCGCGTGAGGTTGTCGGTAAGCTCGGTGAGGTGTCGTTCTCTATTTGGTCCCAGGTGCTCACAGTCATCGTCATGAAGCAGTTGGGGATAGGCAATTAACAAACGCAGGCAGCACGACGCTGAAAAGCGCGCGTCTGCTGCGAGCGTTAAATGTACAAGCAGATGACCGACATTGACCTAAAGTCCGTAACAATAATGGTCTCTGTATGCTCCCTGGTTGGTGGGGGCATCCAGTACTTCACGGGCTTTTACTGGCTAACAGCAGCGTTGCTGGTTATGGTCGCTGTTTTGGTCAATGGCCTCATCATATTCAATGAGGATCTTGATGAGAAAGGGTTCGATCATCAAGAGGGGATAACTGATACGCCTGAAGCTAAAGCTGGGCAAAGTAGAGCAAACAAAGTTCAAGTGGCAATAATTGTTTTGCTTATTATAGGTGCGGCATGGACATACATTTAACAAATAAGGATATGTTGCGCTTGCCGCAACATATCTGATTGTTGAACGAGCCCGGTGGTCCTTATTAAG
>NZ_JBTIYG010000012.1:0-77555 GCF_054401055.1 Gilvimarinus sp. F26214L
TCCATGTAGCTCCCTCGCGGCATCCATGCCGCCAGGGTTTCGAAAGGTCCGACCCGACCCCGAACTCACATCGTGCCCGCCGAAAGATTGTTGAGCCACAAGTGAGGGCCCTTGCCGGAGGGGCGTTCAGAGCTCTTGCCGAGGTTTCATTCTCACCGGGTGGTAAGCCGCACTGCGAAGGGAGTTTGCGGTGGCGGGGAGGGGTTTAAGAGACCCTCACGGCAGGGATGCCGTGAGGGAGCTCCAGGGATGGATTCACGCGTTCTCGAAACCCCTCCCCGCCATCGCAAACGGGTTAAGAACTCACGCTTGAAGCCTGGATTTCGAAGCCCTGGGGTTCTGAACCCGTTCGAGATCGGGTCGGACCTTTCGAAATCGCGGTTAATACATCCATGTAGCTCCCTCGCGGCATCCATGCCGCCAGGGTTTCGAAAGGTCCGACCCGACCCCGAACTCACATCGTGCTCGCCGGAGATTGTCGAGCCTTGAGTGAGGGCCCAGGCCACGTTCGGATTGTTTAGTTGAGTTTCACTTCCATTGGGGTGGTAAGCCGCACTGCGAAGGGAGTTTGCGGTGGCGGGGAGGGGTTTCGAGACCCTCACGGCAGGGAAGCCGTGAGGGAGCTCCAGGGATGGATTCACGCGTTCTCGAAACCCCTCCCCGTCATCGCAAACGGATTCAGGACCTCTTCCGCCCCTGAAACCCTGGCGGCGATAGGATCCGGGAAGACTCGGAACGCCTGGGAAATACGGCCGTTCGGGGACCGATGGGCCGAACCTTCCAGTTCGGCCCATCGGTACAGCCTTGTACTCAAGGCGTGGCTGGACTTACCAGCCGCATTGACGGCCCTGGTTTTGCTCATCCAGCCACGTTTTCAGCGGCGCGAAGTAATCGATGATGGCGGAAGAGTCCAGCTCCCGCTGGCCGGTGATGGCTTCCATGGCGTCCTGCCAGGGTCGGCTCGCACCCATTTCCAGCATGGCCTGGAGTTTGGCGCCCGCCTCCTCATTGCCATAGATCGAACAGCGATGCAGAGGGCCATCGTGTCCTGCCGTTTCGCAGAGGGCGCGGTGGAACTGGAACTGCTGGATGAACGCCAGGAAGTAGCGCATGTAGGGCGTGTTGCCCGGAATGTGGTACTTGGCGCCGGGATCGAAGTCCGCTTCGCTGCGCTCCACAGGTGGCACAAGGCCTTGGTAATCGCGACGGAGTTCCCACCAGGCCTGGTTGTATTGCTCGGGCGTCACTTCGCCGTTGAAAACCTGCCAGCGCCACTTATCGACCATCAGCCCCCACGGCAGAAAGGCGATCTTGTCCAGGGCCATTTTCATCAGATAGCCCAGGTCGCCCTCTTCGCCCGGTTCTTCTTCGAGCCATCCGAGGTCCACCAGATACTTGGGAGTCACGGAAAGCGAGATGGTATCGCCGGTCGCTTCGTGGAAGCCGTCATTGGCGCTGCCCTGAAACAGAACGGGCTGGTGGTTATAGGCACGCTGATAGAAATTGTGGCCCAGCTCATGGTGAACGGTCTCGAAGTCTTCTGCGGTCTTGTCGATGCACATCTTGATACGCAGATCGTCCTTGCCGTCCATATTCCAGGCGCTGGCATGGCACACGGCTTTGTGGTCCGTCGGTTCCACGAACATGGAGCGCTCGAAAAAGGTCTCCGGGAGGGGCTCGAAGCCGAGTGAGGTGAAGAAGTTTTCCGCCACCTTCACCATGTGGACCTCGTCGGTGATCTTTTCCTTCACCAGCGCATCCAGGTCATAGCCGAGATCCGTGTTCTCGGGCTTCACAAGGTCGTAGATGTTGCCCCACTGCTGCGCCCACTGGTTACCCAGAACGTGAGCGGGAATGGGCCCGGTGGCCGGCACCACCTCATCGCCATAGTGCTCGTTCAGCTCTGCCCGGACATGGCAGTGCAGTGCGTCGTAGAAGGGTTTCACCTCCTGCCACTGGCGGTCGGCGTCGGCGGCAAACTCATCCGGGTCCATATCGTACTTGGAGCGCCAGAACACGCTCAGATTGTCGTAGCCAAGTGCCTGCGCCCCTTCGTTGCCGATTTCCACCTGGCGCTCGTAGAGGGGCTTCATGGGCGGGGAGACCTCGCGCCAGCCCACCCAGACTTCCTTCAACTCGTCCGGATCGCGGCTGGTGCTCATAATGTTTTCGAGCTTGTCACCGGTGAGGCATTCCTCGCCCTGATCCGTCTGCCGGCAATACTCCCCGGCACCGTACATGGCATTCATCTGGGAGCCGATCTCCGCCAGCTCCTGAGCCTTGGCGGAATCCTGGGGCGCCGGAATCACCAGCACCTGCTTGAGGGCGCTCATCTTACGGCGGTCGGCCGGGTCCAGATCCAGGTCGTTGAAGCGCGCCGCTTCGTTGGCCAGCTCTACGGACAGTTCAGTGAATCTCTGGCTGGCGAGGGATTCGAGCCAGAGGCTGTCGTAATTGATATAGGTACTGGCAACCCACGAGGCGTGAGACAGCTCTTCACCCAGACGGGCCAACTGCTCCTCGGCGTCCTTCAGAAACTCTCGGGCCTCATCCTCTGTTGGCCCGGAAGCGTCCGCCGCCTCCGCTCCCTGCGGTGCCGGCCCGCACGCGGCGAGCCCCAGGGCTGATATCAACAATACTGCAGAAATGGGTTTCTTCATCGTTATAGTCCACTTTGTTTGTCGAACGATGGCGTGCCCGGGAGACATGCAGCCTGCCGGCCCACCGGCCTTCAGCCGAATAGCTCGACCAGCCGCAGCCCCGGATCTTCCGCCTTCATCAAGGCTTCACCCACCAGGAAGGTGTGCACATTGTGGCCACGCATGGCTGCCACATGGTCGGTGGTGTGAATGCCGCTCTCGGTGACCACTATACGGTCATTGGGCACCTTGTCCAGCAGGCTGAACGTCGTTTCCAGGGAGGTAACAAAAGTCTTGAGGCTTCGGTTGTTGATGCCAATCAGCCGGTTGGGCAGATCCAGGGCCCTCTCAAGTTCTTCCGCGTCGTGAACTTCGACCAGAACGTCCAGCCCCAAGGCCAGAGCAAGCGCGTTCAGGTCCCGCATTTTCTCCTGCTCCAGGGCCGCAACGATGAGAAGGATGCAGTCTGCCCCGATTGCCAGTGATTCGTAGACCTGATAGTCATCGATGATGAAGTCCTTGCGCAGGACCGGGAGCTTGCTTGCCGTTTTCACCTCCCGGATGAAGCTGTCGGATCCCTGGAAAAAATCCACATCAGTCAGCACCGACAGACAGGCGGCATTCCCTTTTTCGTAGCTGCGGGCGATTTCCGCCGGAAAGAAATCTTCGCGGATGACGCCCTTGCTCGGCGAGGCCTTCTTGATTTCCGCAATGACCGCAGCCTGATCGTTCGCCAGCTTGGTTTCGATGCTCCGAATGAATCCGCGAGGTTCGGGCTGATCGGCAATCAGATCCTTGAGTTGCTGAACAGGGGTCTGCGCCTGGCGCTCAGCCACCTCCTCCGCTTTGCGGTTCAGAATTTTGGTCAGGATTGTGGGTGCTTTTGTCACTGGGTCACTCATCTGGTGGAAGGCGTAAAACCCGCTGGCTGTTTTTTCAACGGACCGACAGGCCCGACGTGAAGATTAAGCTCGCGAATCCCGCCTAAGTTCTTGATTCGAAGTGGAGGGTTTGCGGACATGGGCAGCAAACCCCGGCTGCCGATGGCCCACTCAGGCAAAACAGGCGGTAAACTCGCGCAATTCGGCGAGCTTGCCAAGGGCCAGGCCGCTGCCAATGGCATCCTGGGCCATGGCGACGCCATCGGCAAAACTGGCGGCGATACCGCTGACATAAATGGCCGCGCCGGCGTTCAGGGCGATCATGTCCGCGGCTTTCTGTCCAAACGGGCCGCGGCGCTTGCCAAGGGCATCTTCAATGAGCTCGAGGGACTGCTCCGGCCCTTCCACTGCAAGACCCTTCAGAGTCTGCACCTCGAGATCCAGCTCCTCCGGCGAAATCTCATACTCGCGAATCTCGCCTCCCTTGAGTTCGGCCACGTGAGTGGGGCCCGCCAGGGAGAATTCGTCGAGCCCCTCCCGCGAACAGACCACCATGACATGATCGCTGCCCAGGCGCTCCAACACTTCCGCCATCGGGGCGCAGAGGTTCTTGTTGAAAACTCCGATGACCTGACGCTTCACGTCCGCCGGATTGGTGATCGGCCCGAGGATGTTGAATACGGTGCGCAGCCCCAGCTCCTTGCGGGGTCCAATCGCGTGCTTCATCGCGCCATGATGGGATACTGCGAACATGAAACCAACGCCCACTTCACGGATACAGCGCGCCACCTGCTCCGGACTGATTTCCAGATTGATGCCGGCGGCCTCCAGGAGGTCGGCACTACCGGTGGAACTGGTCACCGAACGATTGCCGTGTTTGGCGACGTGTCCGCCCGCAGCGGCCACCACAAAGGCGGAGGCCGTAGAGACGTTGAACAGGCGCGCTTCATCGCCACCCGTTCCACAGGTGTCCACCATATTCGGCGCGTCGATGACCACCTTCGTTGCCAGTTCCCGCATGACCATTGCGGCCCCGGTGATTTCGTCCACGGTTTCACTTTTCATGCGCAGCGCAACCAGAAAGCCGCCGATCTGCGCGGGGCTTGCTTCGCCTGTCATGATCTGCCGCGTCACCGAGATCATTTCTTCGGTGCTCAGGTGCTCCCGGTTCACAACGCGGGTAATAGCCTGTTGGATGTTCACATTCGCCTCACAATGGTCTGTGTTGGAATCGCTTGCTGGAGCGTCTTTTTCCCGTCCTTCCCTTCCAGGTCAGGATTTCAGAAAGTTCTGCAACAACTGGTGGCCGTGCTGGGTAAGGATCGACTCAGGGTGAAACTGTACCCCCTCGATCTGGAGGTCCCGATGCCGCACTCCCATGATCTCATCGACCTCGCCGTTTTTCTCGGTCCAGGCGGTGACTTCCAGGCACTCCGGCAAGGTTTCCTTTTCCAGTATCAGCGAGTGATACCGGGTCGCTTCAAAAGGATTGTCCAGGCCGTGAAATACACCTGCGCCCTCGTGGTGAATCGGCGAGGTTTTTCCGTGCATCACTTCACGGGCACGCACCACCTTGCCGCCGAAGGCCTGCCCGATGCTCTGGTGGCCCAAACAGATCCCCAGGATCGGAATCCTGCCGGCGAATGTCTTGATCGCCTCAACGGACACGCCCGCTTCATTAGGGGTGCACGGACCGGGAGAAATCACCAGACGTGCGGGATCCAGAGCAATAATTTCTTCCAGGCTCAACTGATCATTGCGGATCACTTTCACCTCGGCCTTCAGCTCTCCGAGGTATTGCACGACGTTGTAGGTAAAGGAATCGTAATTGTCGATCATCAAAAGCATGTCGGTCCCCTCATTGCACCATGTCGACCGCGCGAAACAGCGCGCGGGCCTTGTTCATGGTTTCCTTCCATTCCAGGGCAGGAACGGAATCGGCAACCACGCCACCGCCCGCCTGTGCGTACAGCACCTGGTCCTTGATCACGGCGGTGCGTATGGCTATGGCGGTGTCCATGTTGCCGTTCCAGGAGAGGTATCCCACGGCGCCGCCGTAGACGCCGCGCTTTTCGGACTCCAGCTCGTCGATGATTTCCATTGCCCGTATCTTGGGGGCACCTGAAAGAGTACCTGCCGGCAAGGTCGCCCGCAGCACGTCCATTGGGCCCGTCCCCGGCTTGATGCGCCCGGTCACATTGGAGGTAATGTGCATCACATGGGAGTAACGCTCCACCACCATCTTTTCCGTCACTTCCACGCTGCCGATTTCCGCCACCCGTCCCACGTCGTTGCGGCCCAGATCGATCAGCATCAGGTGTTCGGCGATTTCCTTCGGGTCCGCCACCAGTTCCCGCTCCATGGCCAGGTCTTCTTCCGGCGTGCGACCCCGACGGCGGGTGCCGGCGATGGGCCGCACGGTTACCTCACCGTTCTCCAGCCGGGCGAGAATCTCCGGACTTGAACCCACCACATGGTGGTCCCCAAGATCCAGAAAATACATGTACGGAGAGGGATTGAGGCAACGCAGGGCGCGATAGAGATTGAGGGGGTCGGCGGTGAAGGGAATCGACAGCCGCTGGGAGGGCACCACCTGCATGATGTCACCCGCGAGGGCGTAGGACTTGATCTTTTCCACCGCGGCTTCGTAGCGTTCCTGGCCATAATGAGAGCGGAAATTCTGTTCCGACGCGGCCTCCGAATCAGGTGCCAGTTTCATGGGGCGGGTTGCCGGCTCCGCCGTGCGCAGGCGCGCTTCCAGAGCGTCCAGACGGGCTTCGCCCCGGGCCAGGGCCTCGTTCTGCGCCGGGTCCACATGGACCACGATGCTCAGCTTGCCTGCGAAATTGTCGAACACCAGCACCTCGTCCGACACCATGAGCAGAATATCCGGCGTTCCGATGACATCCTTGGGCTGGCTTGCCTTGAGCCGTGGTTCAACGTAGCGAACGCAGTCGTAACCGAAGTACCCCACCAATCCACCGTTGAACATGGGCAGATTGGCAACTTCCGCCACCCTGTATCGAGCCTGATACTCGGAGACGAAGCTGAGCGGGTCGCTGAGTTGATGCTCTTCCACGACCTTGCCGTCCTCCTCGATGATCACTTGCTCACCGAAGGCCTTGAGCACCGTGCGCGCAGGCAGGCCGATCATGGAGTAACGGCCCCATTTTTCGCCCCCCTGCACGGATTCAAAGAGGTAGGAGTAAGGTCCGCGAGCCAGTTTCAGATAGCTGGAAACCGGAGTTTCCAGGTCGGCGAGCACTTCGCGCACCAGCGGAATACGGTTGTAACCCTGACTTGCAAGCTGATTGAAATGATTGTTGTTCATGGCCCTTCCTCGGGATCAATTGCGAGGAGCAATGTCCTGCATTATGCGAATCTTTGCTTGTTTGTTCGAAGCGCATCGGGGGATGCGTTCACGCTGTGGGGAAGCTCCGCAGGGGGTTCCCACGGGGGACTTAGCGTCGCCAGCGCCACGCAGAGGAAGGGGGGAGAATGTAGGAGTTCGTCGCGATCACGGGGGTTTTACCTTACCCTTGGTATCTTTTTTGTGGACGCCTTGTCGCAGAACGTCCCCGGGACGGTGGGCAATGGCCTCCCCGGAGGAGTACCGCAGCCGCTGGCCGTTCCAGTCATCGCAAGACAGTTTAAACGCGGGGAGCGGTTTTGGCCAGCGGACGACGGAAAAACGTTGCCAAGGCGGCCCGGAGGGGCGAAATGCGTGCTTCACGCAAGATAATTGAGCGTTCAGACAGCATCAACACCCGCTGGGCCTGCGAGGGTTGCTCGCTGAACTGCTGGCCCGGATGCCGCGCAGCGATCCGGGCCACGGGGCGTCAGTCAGCCGCGGTTGAGCAGCCCCCCTCTGCCAGCGGAAAGTCACAGTTCAGGTCTTCTTCCAGGCCGAGAGTAATCTCAATCAACTCGGTCTCCGGAGCCGGTATCCGAATGCCATCAAATATCACCGGATCATCGTTGTCCGCCAGGCAGGACAATGCCAGGGTGTAGTCACCGCTGAACAGGTAGGAGAACAGGTACTCACCGTCCTCGTCCACGGCAGCCACCGCATGAGGCGCAAGCACATCGTTCGGGACGTCCGGATCGAAGTCTCCGGGGTTCGTGCCGCTTTGGTCGTCCCTGCGGATGAACACGTCTCCCAGGGTTGCGGGGTCCAGATCGTGACCCTCGTATAGATAGGCAACGTTGCCCTTGCTCGGGTCCAGCTTGTCTGCACAGCTGCCAGGACCATGGAGTGCGGCCAGGTCCACAGCGCCCGACAAGGTCGAAGCAGTATCCTTCTCCACGATGCGAATCCCGCGGGGCTTGAGAATGTACCTCTCCGGGGTGGGGTTATGAACCAGCGACTGGCGCAGACCGAACTCGACAACAAAGCTCTGCGTGTCCGTGGACGCCACCGTAAACGAGCCCAGCTTCAGTTGATCGCTGGGAACCTTGATGGGCTTCATCTCGCCAGTGCTGACTTCCTCCACAAAAGACTCATTCACATCCTCGTCCAACACATGGATACGCAAGTTCCGGTATTCACCGACGGGCAGAGTAACCGAATCAACCACCAGGCGACTGTCGGTCCCCTGAAACTGAAGCAGATCGATCTGAAAGGTTTCCGCGTCTTCAATGCCCAGTTCCTGGCTGGTAAAACGATCGACCACGATGTCGTCGCCACTCTCTGGCTGGAAGACCATTTTATCGACGGAAATCACCACCTTGGCGGCATCCTCCACCGGTGCATCCGAAAATCCGATACTGACCTCCGTCATGGGGGGCTCGTCGCTGCCCGAATCACTGCCGCACCCAACAAGCACGCCGCCAGCAGCCAATACCGTGCACAAGGCGAGCTGTCTGGACGAAAATGGATTGCCCATACCGTGTACTCCTTCTAATGGAAATCTTCGGCAGTCGGCGCTGCCCTCAAAGCGCCAATGTAGAGCCTTGCAGAAGGGATTGCTGTGATTGAGTTCAGGAAAGGGAAGGCAGATGCCTCAAGTACGGCCCGGATCGACTCCTCGACCCGGGACCGCAGTGGGAACGATCAGGTGGGAGGTTCACTCTGTGGCGCTGTCGGCACAAGCGCCGTCGTTCAGCGGAAAATCACACCGGGCCTCCTCCGCGTCTGACAAGCTGAGCTCCACGCGCTCCGAGGCCGCCAGAGGCACGCCGAAGCCCTCGTAAATCACTGGGTCGTCGTAATTCACCTGACAGGCGATCGCGAGGGTGTAGTCGCCGCCGCGCAGGTAAGGCAAGACATAGTTGCCTTCCTCATCCACACCGGCTACTGCGTGGGGAGCGATTATCCGCTCAGGCACGTTGGGATCGTAGGCTGAATGAGCGCCGGGCTCCCCCTCGCGGATGAACACATCACCCAGATCCGCCGGATCGTGGCCATGTCCCTGGTAAAGATAGGCGGCAGTGCTGGCGGCGGGGTCAGTCTGCTCCGCACAGGCCTCAAACTCACGGATTGCGTTCAGGTCCACCTGACCACGCAGGGTCGCAGCCGCGTTGTCCGGCACCACCCTGAGGCCCACCGATTTCAGAATGTAGTGATCGCCGGCGGAATTGAAGTCGAGCGATTGGCGGAGGCTGAACTCAACCACCAGATCGTGCTGGTCCGTATCCGGAATGGTGAAGGCCGGCAACACGAGTTCGTGTGCCGTGACTTCCACCCAAACCATCTCACCGGTGCTCAGTTGTTCCACATACGACTCGTTGACATCGCCATCGCGAACGAGAATGCGCATCCCCGTGTAACTACCCGGCGGGAGATTAACCTGGTCGATGACCATCCGCTTGGCAGTACCCTGCACTTCCAACAGATCCAGCTGGAATATTTCCGCATCCTCAATTCCCAGCTCCGGGCTGGTGAAAGTATCGACCACAATGTTCCGGCCGTCCTGTGACTCGAAGGTAATTCGGTCCACGGAAATAACAACCTTGGCGGCGTCGTTTACTGGCGCATCGGAGAAATACAGGCTCACCGGGGTGCCGTCGATCACATCGTTCGAGTCGCCGGAACCTCCGTCTCCACCTGCGCCGCCGGATCCGCCATCGTCACCTGTGGACGGTTGTTGGTCGCCCGAGTTAGCGGGCGCCCGATCACTACCGGAACCGCCGCCGCAACCAACCAGCAGGCCCATCAATACAACAGTTGAAATCATACCGATCTGACGCACAGTGGATTCAATGCACATACTTTCGCTCCTTGATTTTTGTGTATCGAAGCCGCCTCTGCCTTGTCCATCGATCGGGTCGAGGATCCCACAGCCTGAGCCAGGCTTAGCGTCCGGCATTGTGTCCGGGCTCTCAAAGCTCACAACGAAGCGGCCAGTGCAACAGTGCAGACTGAATTGCTGTGTTTGTGTTCCGTGAAGAAAAGACAACGGCGCCGCGATGTGGCGCCGGAGGGATAGGAGAAATTGAAATTGAGCAGCCGCCCGCAATTCCTGCCAACCAGACGATCAGGCGTGGTTAACATTTTTGCGCCGGGACACGTGACTGGCGCCCGGGGAACTCTCGCCGCTATTTTACCTTGTTCAGCTCTGCGCGGAGCGCGCCGACGGATTGGGCGTAATCATCAGCCGCGAAGATCGCCGTGCCGGCGACAAAAGTGTCGGCCCCTGCTTCCGCCACACTGCGAATGTTCTCGGCCTTGATTCCGCCATCGATCTCCAGGCGTATATTCTTGCCCGTTTTATCGATCAGCTCACGGGCTTCGCGGAGTTTGTCCAGAGTGTAGGGAATGAAGCTTTGCCCTCCAAACCCTGGATTTACCGACATTAGCAGCAGCATGTCCAGCTCCGGCAGCACGTGTTTGATAGTCTCCAGGCCGACCGCCGGATTTAAAACCAGCCCCGCCTTGCAACCGGCCGCTCGAATCAGCTGCAGAGAGCGATCTACATGCCGCGAGGCATCGGGATGGAAGGTGATGTAATCGGCTCCCGCTTCGGCGAAGCTGCCGATCAGGTCATCCACCGGGTCCACCATCAAGTGCACGTCGATCTCGGCCGAGATCCCATAGTTGCGCAGTGCCTTGCAGACCACCGGGCCGATGGTCAGGTTCGGTACGTAGTGATTGTCCATGACGTCGAAATGGATCATGTCCGCGCCGGCCTCCAGAACTGCCGCGCACTCCTCACCCAGTCGGGCAAAATCAGCGGCCAGGATGGAAGGGGCGATTTTGAAGTCAGTCATTGGAATTGTCCGTCAATTTCATGAACCTTAATTGTACTGAAATATGCTGTCCGGTCCCACCGTACACTGCTGCTCCTGCCGCTCGTCTCCCGGTCTTGTGCGACCTCCCATTTGCAATTTTTTCAGGAAACCCTCCCCAAAGCCCGTCACCTTCCGGCCCTGGAGAAGGCAGAGCACCTGGAACGGTTTGTGCTGACCGGTTTGTGCTGAATGGTTTGTGCTGTTTGTGCTCCAGAACGGTTTGCCTGCCACGCGGCGCACTGAGCACCACCGACCATAAGAACACCGGACCTTGCCGGATCCGATCTGTTTACCGGGGCCCAACCGGGGCTCCCGACACGATGCAGTCGCAGACCGCCCTCGTCCGAAGCGGCCTGACGCCACCGAAAGGAATTCTCAGTGACAGCAATCACCCCCACAGTCGTTCAGGGGCCCCTCAAGCCTCGCGCGGCTATCACAGCCCTACTGGTCAGTGTCGCCATTGCCATTTTGCCCCTGTTTTTTATCAGCGGCCCGCAATGGATGTCCACCGAACTGGGGCGCGCCGTGGTGAATCTCGGTCATATTCCGTTCTTCGCGCTTGTGACGTTCACCGTCAGTTTGCGCTTCCCTCTGGATAGACCGGCGCGATGGCTCGGAATCACGGCAGTGACGCTGTTGGTCAGTATCGCCGTGGAAGCGATTCAGGCGCAGGTGGGCCGATCCGCCAGCGGGCACGACGTGCTGCGCAATATCACCGGCTGCTGGCTTACGCTGTGCTGGCTCCAGCGCGGCACTGGTGCGGCCTGGCTGGGACGCATCGCAGTCGGCTCCATACTGGCCTTTGAGGTGTTCCTCGTCGTGGGAGCGGGATTGTCCCAGCATCGCCTCAACCAATTGTTGCCGGCTCTGGCGAACCTGGACACGCACTACGACCTGCGAAGCTGGACGCCCGTGAACAGTAATCTGGAGCTCTCCGATCCTCCCGCCGGGACGGACGGCCCCGCTCTGAAGATCAGCCTCAATACAGGCACCTTCTCGGGGGTGGCGCTGACCCGGTTACCCGGGAACTGGACGGGCTACGCTGCCCTGAGGTTCAGGCTGTATAACCCGCAGCCGCGACCCATTGCCATGACGGTGCGGGTTCATGATGCCCGCCATGAATCAGGGCCGGCCCGCTGGCAATACCAGGATCGTTACAACCGGCTCGTTCAGGTCATGCCCGGGTGGAATGAATTCAATATTGATCTGGACGAAATCAGGGGCGGGCCCGCGTCTCGAACCCTGAATCTGGAGCAGGTTCGGGAAATGCGCTTGTTCGCCACGGCTCTGGAGGGGGAAAAGGTGATATTCGCCCGGGATTTTCGCCTTGCAAAAAAAAAGGCCCCTGAGGGCCTTTTCGTCATTTCGCGCGGATAAGCGGATAATCAGGAGGCTGTGATCCAGGTGAAGGAGACAACGCTGCCACCCGGGACCAGATTCTGGCTGATTTTGCTGCCCTGCCGGCTGTCCACAGCCACACCATAGAGTTCCAGAACGTCGTTACGTTGCTGATCCGCCTGATAGAGGACACTCTTGCTGTCCTCGGACCAACTGAAGGACTGTACATTTCCTTCAGCAACCAGCGCACCATTGAGTTTAGTAACCGGCTTGGAGCCATCGGCTGATGCCACGTACAGTTCAACCTTTCCATCCATTTCCTGGTCAGCAAGATATGCCACGCGCCGACCATTGGGGGACACTTCCCAGGCATCTGCGTTGGCAATGGATCCGCCCTTCACGAAGCTTCCGCTCAATTGCACCAGACCTGAACCATCGGGCTTCGCGCTGAACAGTTCGTTCATTCCCACCTGGTTCTGCTCAGCTGTGTAAAAGACCCGTGAGGCATCCGGCGCCCATTTGACCGACTGGAAGCTGCCGCCGTCCGCAAGAGAATCGCTCACAACCTGGTGATCCCCACCGTCCGCTGTAACGGTATAGAGGTCGAATGAGCCGGCGGTAAACTGGTCAGCTACATAACTCAGTCGTGAGGCATCGGGAGCCCATTGCCAGCTTGCGACTTTACCGCCCTCGGGCAGATCGCCGTTCACTTTGATATTACCGCTTCCATCCAGAGCGACCGTGTAGACCGCGCGCTCACCCACTTCGTAGGCTACCTTGCCGCCTGTCGGGGCCACTTCCCAGCGATCGCCAACCGAGCTTCCGTCCGGCGTGATCGCGGTACGACGAGAGCCGTCTGCGCTGACGCTGAAAAGCTGAAAGCTGTCATCACTGGCCTGATCCGCCCGATAAACCACGTAATTGCCGTCGGCAGACCACTGAATACCGGTTACATCGCCCCCCGAAACCAGAGCGCCGTTCAACTTCTGACTGCCGGATCCGTCTGCCGCAACTGAGTAAAGCTCGTAGACATCGTCGGTGTCCTGATCGGCGCGATAGACCAGGCGCGATCCGTCCGGCGACCAGGCGATGAAGTCGACGTTGCCACCGGATGCCAGCGGGGCATTTACTTTTGTAAGGCCCGTGCCGTCCAGGTTCACCACAAAGGCTTCATCGACACCGTCCTTGTCGCGGTCGGCGATGAAGGCCACACGCTTGCTGTCGGGGGAAACAGTAAACTGGTCAACCGCTCCACCGGGGATGAGACCGCCACTGATGTTCACCAGGCCGCTGCCGTCCGGCCGCACGCTGAACAGCTCGTTCACCCCGCTGACCTCCTGCTCACCGGAAAACACGATACGTGACTTATCCGGTGCCCAGCTAATCGCTGTCAGTACGCCACAATGATCCAACGAAGCATTCAGTTTGCTGACTGATCCGCTTTTGCCGTCATAGCCATACATCTCATATTTTTCGTCCACATCCTGGTCCGCCACATAAAGAGCCAGACCGGCGCCGACAGGACCGCCAGGCTTGCCGGCACCCCCATCTGCGCCCGGAGCGGAGCCACCACCTCCTCCGCCACAGGCGGTCAAAGTAATAACGGAAGCCAATACAAGCGAAGAAGAAAATGTTTTAGTCATGCACACTGCCTCGTGGAATATTCGAAATGGAATATCCAGTTCATTGAATGGTTGCTGATTGTTACTGCGCGATGTCTACTCGTGATAAGCAGGAAGCGCCTGAACATCTCAGGCTTGGGGACTTGCCTCGTGGAGTACCCAATCAAAACCGAAGGTCGAGGTTATAAATAGAAGTGAACGGGCCATACCGCCAGCGACTTTGATCAATGTGAGCATCAGTTCACATGGACGTCGTGCGGCGACCAGAAGATTGTGGGGCGATTTCAGTGGGGGAGAATGGGGTAGCCGAAATTTTTATTTTTGCAAAAAAACGAACTGAAAAAATATTGGGTGAGGAGCTCCCTTCATTTGAACACGGAGGGAGGTCTTTGACCTGTGCTCATACCAGACAGGAGTAATGTGCAATAAGCCCAGGAATGAAAAAAAGCAAGCTCAAGCTCGAGCACTTTTATGAGCTGCATGAAAGCATGGAACAGCCGGCGCGATCCCGGGCCCAGTCCGGGCGCCGGGAGAAATATTCCGCATGTTCCGGCTGCTCCGCGTACGGATTGCGCAGAAGCTTCAGAAGCGTGTTCACGAGGGTGTAGTCGCCCTGCTCCGCCCGGTCGATGGCCTGCTGGGCCATGTAGTTGCGCAGCACATATTTTGGATTCACCGCATCCATTGCCTCACGGCGTTCGCGGTTGCTTCGCCCGTCTTTTTGTACCCGTTGGCGGTAGTCCCTTAGCCAGGTGGTGATGAGGTTCCGGGCCGGTTCATCGGGGTCCTGATAAAAGGCGGGGCGCAGGACGGCCAGCAATGTTTCACTGTTTTGCTCACCGCTCTCACAATCCAGTTTCGCCAGCAGACGGTAGAAC
The DNA here is from genome assembly GCF_054401055.1 of Gilvimarinus sp. F26214L. Lineage (NCBI taxonomy): Bacteria > Pseudomonadati > Pseudomonadota > Gammaproteobacteria > Cellvibrionales > Cellvibrionaceae > Gilvimarinus > Gilvimarinus sp. F26214L. The sequence goes on from NZ_JBTIYG010000012.1 coordinate 14,589, forward strand.
AGAGTCATGTCCGTTTCGACGATCTGCAGAGTGTCCTCCAGAGATTGCAGGAGTTGGCCGTCGCTCGAGCGATAGGCTGCGAGGCCCAGCTTACCCGCCGTCATTGAGTTCCAGGCATCGGTGTACAAGCCGGCGAAGTTCTCCAGAATTTCCCTCAGAGGTTCGGCATCTCCAACCAGAGGATAGATGGCGTTGCCAAGCTGAATCAGATTCCACTGGGCAATGCCCGGCTGATTGGCATAGCGGTAACGACGCCCATGGGCATCGGTGGTGTTCGGGGTCCAGTTGGGGTCGTAATTATCCAGCCAGCCGTAAGGACCATAATCAATCGTCAAACCGTGAACAGACATGTTGTCCGTGTTCATCACTCCGTGAACAAAGCCCACGCGCATCCAGTGCACAATCATGTCCACCGTACGGCGGCAGACCTCATCGAACCAGGCAACATAGCTCTCCCGCCGAGGCTCACCGAGGTGTGGAAAGTAATGGCGCAACGTGTAGTCGGCCAGCTGTTGCAAGCCCTGATGGTCCTGGCGCGCCGCGAGGATCTCGAAGTTTCCGAAACGAATGAAGGACGGGGCAGCGCGACAGACCACTGCCCCCGGCTCCAAGCGGGCGTTTCCATCGTAGAACATGTCCCGCATCACCTGTTCGCCGGTCTCGATCACTGACAGGGCCCGGGTAGTGGGTACACCGAGATGATGCATGGCTTCGCTGCAGAGAAATTCCCGGATGGACGAACGCAGGACGGCAAGCCCGTCTGCGCCGCGGGAGTACGGAGTCGGCCCGGCGCCCTTGAGCTGCACGGTCCATCTTTTTTCCGCCACCAGAATCTCGCCCAGATTGATTGCGCGCCCGTCTCCCAACTGGCCCGCCCAGCTGCCGAACTGGTGCCCGCCGTAACACATGGCGAACGGGTCCATTCCGGGCAGCAGCCGACTGCCGGAAAAGACCTGGAGGAATTCAGCGGATTCAGCGCAACCCTCGGGGAGTCCGAGTTCCGCTGCCAGATCCTGGGACCAGGCCACGAGGCGGGGATTTTTGGCAGGTACCGGCTGGACCCGGGAAAAGGCAGCTTCCACCTGTCGGCGGAAGTTGCCGGGCTCCGGATCTGCGGGCAGTTCCCGTACATAGCTGTTGTCGAAGTGAAGGGCGGCGGTGAGGGTCATAGGACACACTTGATTGGATTGATTGCCGCCTCCGATTCAGAGGCTGGCCTGAAGCTCTGTCAGTCGCTCCGGGGTTCCGATGTCGCGCCACTGTCCGCGATAGATCTCGCCACCCAGGCGACCGTCCCGAATGGCCGCGCGAAACGCTTCACCCAACGGAAACACCTGCCGCTGTTGGGGGTAGTCCGACACCAGGGAGGGACGAAGCAGGGAAATGCCGCTGTAGGTAAGCCGCTGTTGGTCGGGATTCTCTGGTTCCGACTGCAGCCAACCGGCCTCGTTCAGAAAGAAGTCCCCCTCCGGCACGTGGGAGGGGTTGGGGACCATCAGCAAGCGACCCAACTCGGCCGGTCGGAGGGAGTGGTTCAGCAGACTGGCGAAGTCGTAATCGCACCACACGTCGGCATTGACCACCAGGAAGGGAGCATCACCCAGCAGGGGCAGCGCGTGAAGAATGGCTCCTCCGGTTTCCAGGGGGAATGGCTCCTCCGAAAACACGATGTGGACCCCGAATTTGTCGCCATCGCCCAGGTAACGTCTGATCTGCTCCCCCAGGTAGGCGATATTCACCACGATTTCCCGCACCCCGGCCGCGGCGAGGCGCTCGACCGTGTAGTGTATCAGCGGAAGGCCGCCCGCCCGGAGCATGGGCTTGGGGGTATCGCGGGTCAGCTCAGCCATACGCTCGCCGCGCCCGGCGGCGAAAATCATTGCCTTCATAGTTGCTTCTGTCGATCGATGAATTGCCGCTGCGCGACCGTGGCTTCAAGCGGGCGTATAACCGGCGGTGCGGTAGTCCGTATACCAGCTGTGCTCTGCCGCCAGAGGAATCAGCCGGTCCTTGAACCAGGTGGAAAATGCGGCAAATTGCGGATGGGCGTCAAGCACCTCCACCACATAACGGATCACCAAAGGGAGGTCGTTCAGATAACCGGGCTTTTCATCCCGCAGGGCCAGCCGGGCGAAGATCCCCAGCACTTTGAGGTGGCGCTGCAAGCCCATCAGGTCAAACCAGCCCAGAAACTGTTGGGCTGTCATATCGGCCGGCGCAATGCCCACATCCTGCGCCATGTTCGCATAGGCCAGTGCCCACCGTTCCACGCTCTCCCGGGGCCAGCGCACATAGCAGTCGCGCAGCAGCGAGACCAGGTCGTAGGTGAAAGGACCCCAGACCGCGTCCTGAAAATCAATCACCCCCGGCGGACCAAACTGCCGGTGAATCAGGTTACGCGAATGATAGTCCCGGTGAACGAAGCAGGCAGGTTGTTCCAGTGCGCTATCGATCAGGGCCTCGAAAACCTTGCCCATCTGTTCCTGCTCCCAGGGTTCCGGCGTGTAACCGAGCAGATGCCCCATGAACCATTCCGGGAACAGGCGCAACTCCTGGAGCAGTTTTTCCCGGGAATATGGCGGAATCTGGGCCACCGAAGGCGGGCTCTGCTGGAGCCGCAGCAGCGTCATCAAGGCCTCGCCGTACAGAGCGTCCACGGACCCGGCGCTGAGATCTCCAAGGTAGAGCCGCTCGCCGAGATTATCAATGAGGAGGAAGCCGCGCTCAAAATCCGCCGCATGGACCTTCGGTGCATGGATGCCCTGCTGACGAAGGTAGTCCGCCAGGGCTACGAAGGTTTTGCTGTCCTCTGTTTCCGGCGGTGCATACACCGCAAGCCGCTCCGGGTCCGGCTCGATGCGGTAATAGCGCCGGGCTCCGGCGTCTCCGGACAGGGGCTTGAGGGCCAGCTCATCCAGTTTTACGCTCGGCATCACCGCGGTCAGCCACTCTGATAAAGGCGCCACCAGGTTCGTTTGCATACTTGCTCCAGCTTGCCCATCCGTCCGAAATGGACAGGATGAGTTAATTGCAGTTCAAATTTATACCACCGATCCGCTCTGCTTTCCTAGGGAGCTGTCGATATCTCTGATGCACCTCTTGCTTTCGGGTTCTGGCAGCCGGCAACGGCCCGCTGCGGTCGCCCCGGTGCTGGGATGGTGGTTCGCTTTCCAGTAGAATCGGCAGCTTTCTCGAGCCCAGCAATAGGCCCCGCTCCGAGTCAAGCGGACGGCGAACAGAAAATCCACTGGCAAAGAAGGTAGCACCCTTTCGTGACAGATTGCTTAAGCAGCGTGAATGGCAAACGGAAGGCCCGCTTCCGGCGAGACCCGCTAACGCCTCGCGCCCCATGGATCGGGTTCCGCAGCGCGCCGGTGGCCTCGCTGGCGGCCCTGGCGGTATCGCTCACAGTCGCCCCCGCCCTCGCCCAGATCGAGGCGCAGTACGAATGGGCCTGTGAAGGGGGCGCAAACGGCTGGTCCTGCCGACAGGTGCCCACCGCGGGGACACGGGCTCAGCGGCCCGCGTCGGATTCCGATCAGAATGACAATTCGCTCGGCTGGGTTCCGCTGGACCAGTTGAGCCCTGCACAACGTGAACTCGTTCCGGCGAACTGTTGCGGCGCCTACCTTCCACCAGCTCATGTGGCAGCCTCGCCCGCGCCGGGCCAGTCCCCGGAGGAGAATGCCGGGCAGGAGCAAGAGTCCGAGCCGCCGTCTGGCGCCGAGCGCCTGGAGTACGACCGCATGGAGGGAAACCTCCAGAGCAGCTATGAGTTGAGCGGCAATGTGCGGATGAGCCAGGGTGGCCGCCGCATTACTGCTGATCGGGCCTCGGTCGACGAAGAAAACAACACCGCCACCGTCAGCGGCGACATCCGGATTTACGAGCCCGGTGTATTCATCGTCGGCGAGCAGGCGGAGCTGAACCGGGAAACCGGCGCCTCCCGGATCGAACAGGGCGAGTTCGTGCTCTATGAATCCCGCACCCGGGGCTCGGCCGCGCTCCTGGCCCGATCAGAGGACGAGGTGATAACCCTCGAGGATGGCCTGTTCACCCAGTGCGAGCCGGGCAATGAAAGCTGGGCCCTGCGCGGCAGTTCCATCGAGGTGGACCCGAAATCCCGGCGCGGGGTGGCCCGCAATGCCCGCGTCGAACTGGCCGGCATACCCGTGTTCTATTGGCCCTACCTGCCCTTTCCCGTGGGCAGTGAACGCCAATCCGGGTTTCTGTTCCCAACCATCACCTCGGATGATGTAGCGGTCCCCTACTACCTGAACCTGGCTCCCAATTTCGACATGACCGTGACCCCGCGCTACGTGGCAGACCGGGGGACCATGGTGGAGGCGGAGTTTCGCCATCTGAGCCCCTGGTTCGAGACGGTCCTCGGCGGCGCCTGGCTGGGGAGCGGGGATGACGACATCAGCGACAATGAGGAAGACGCCATCAGCCGCGGCCTGATGACCGAAGCAGAGGCAATGGAGTTTGCGGACCAAGACCGGTGGCTCGCCTCGATTCAGCAGGAAGGCGGCCGGGGCTACCGGTGGTACAGCGACATCGATTACACGAAGGTGAGCGACTACGCCTATTTCAGCCACCTGGATACCACCAACCTGGACGTCAACCGCGCCACCCACCTCCGCCAGCAGGGTGAGCTGGGCTACCGCTTCCCCAACTGGAACGTCAACGCGCGGTTCGTGGAGTATCAAACCATCGCCCTGGATGTTGCCGAGCCCTATCAACAGCTGCCCAAGTTCAATGCCAACGGCAGTTACCGCTGGGGCGACCTGGACCTGGCGCTCAATAACCAGTTCACCCGTTTCGATCACGCGGAGGACTACCTCGACCCCGAGGCTCCCTCGCCGGCACAGCGGCGCATCACCGGGGACCGCACCCGCCTGGATTACCGACTGGCCTGGGAGAAAGAGTGGCTGTGGGGCTTTTTCCGTCCGGCAGCCTTGCTCAAGAGCATCAATTATCGCCTGGACGATGCTGCCCTCCGCCCTGACGCGGAGACCGATCCCAGCATTACTACGCCACAGGGCGTGCTGGACATGGGCCTGTTCTTTGAGCGCGACGGGAACTGGTTCGGCAACAGCTACCTGCAGACCTTCGAACCCCGGGTGTTCTACTTCTACAGCGACTACGAAAGCCACGAGGACCTGATCGGCGTCACTCCGGACGGTCGCAGCGTGGATTTCGACACCTCCGAGCTCACCTTCAGCTACAGCCAGCTCTTTCGGACCACCCGCTTTGCCGGCGGCGACCGCATCGATGACGACAATCGGGTATCCGTGGGGCTGACCACGCGGTTTCTGGGCTCCAGCGGCCGGGAGCGGCTGAGCGTGAGCCTGGGCCAGATCTTCTACCAGGGGGATCGACGGGTCAGTCTGCACGGCGAACCGCTGCTGGATAGCCGCTCGGAGATGGCTGGACAATTTTCGGCTCAACTGACAGACTCCCTGCGCTTCGGCAGCGACGTCCTTTATGACCAGGAAGAAAACAAGGTCAACCGCGGCAACGCAAGCTTCCGCTACATGGACGAGGATCATCGCATTTTCAACCTGGGCTATCGTTACGATCGCAAGGCGCCGCGCACCATTGACGGTCGCCAGGTGGACCAGGACCGCAGCCAGGGCGATGCATCCATCGTCTGGCCGCTGAGTGACAGCTGGAGCTTTATTGGTCGTCAATATTACGACTTCACCAATGACCGGGAACTGGACTCCATTGCCGGCCTCGAATACACCAGTTGCTGCTATCGCCTGCGAGTTGCCTGGCGGCGCTGGCTGGACAACGACCTGATCAACCGCATCAACGATCCCACCCTGGATCTGGAGTACGACCAGGGCATCTTCTTCGAGCTGCAACTGCGTGGCCTGGGCGGTGTCGGAAGCAGCAACATTCGCAATGCCCTGGCGGAAGGAATCTATAATTTTAACCGCCGCGAAGAAGCCATTCTGGGGCGCCCCATCGATTGACATGAGCACGACCATTTTGAGCACTGAACCCAGCATGAACCTGTCCAGTTATTTTTTTCGAAGCCGTTTCCTGTCCCTGATCCTGGTCGCTGCCGCCGGCATTGCCGGTCTGCATATTGGGCCCGCCCGGGCCGAGACAATTACCATCGACCGGGTTGCGGCAATTGTCGACGACGACGTGGTCATGGAAAGCGAGCTCGACGAGCAGGTGGCGAGTATCAGCGCACGCATGCAGGCCCAGGGGGCCCAGCTCCCGCCCGTCGACATTCTGCGGGCCCAGGTACTGGAACATCTGATCGTGCAGCAGTTGCAGCTGCAAATGGCCCGTCGCGCGGGGGTAGAGATCGAACAAGCGGAAGTCGATCAGGCACTGGACCAGATGCGTCAGGCCAACAACCTGAACCGCGAGCAGTTCGCTGCCCAATTGGCCCGGCAGGGAATGACCGAAGCGGACCTGCGCGAGACCATCCGCCGGGAGATGGTGATCAACCGCGTCCAGCGCGGCGTCCTGAACAATCGCATCGAGATCACCGAGCACGACGTGGACAGCTTCCTGGCCTCCAAGGAGGGGCAGTTCTGGAACGCGCCCGACTACAACCTGGGCCACATTCTGATTCCCGCCTCCAGCAATGCCGATGAAGAGACCCTGCGCAGCGCCCAGGAGCGGGCCCGGGAGGTGTACCGGCGGCTGCAGGAGGGCGAGGACTTCGGGCGGCTCGCCACCACTTACTCCTCAGGGCAGTATGCGCTGCAAGGCGGCGATTGGGGCTGGCGGCAGCCCACCGAACTGCCCGAACTGTTCGCCGACAAGCTCAGCGGGCTGAAAGTAGGCGATGTGACCGAGCCCTTCCGCAGCGGCGCCGGATTCCATATCCTTAAGGTTAAGGATCAGCGCGGTAATGAACAGGCGGTGATTGAACAGACCAAGGTCCGCCATATCCTTCTGAAGCCCTCAGCAATCCTCACCGAGGAGCAGGCCCGCAATCAGCTGAAGGACATCCGCGAAAAAGTCCTGGCCGGCGGCGATTTTGGCGCCTTTGCCAAGGAACATTCCGACGATATCGGCTCCATGCTTGCCGGTGGTGACCTGGGCTGGTCCCTTCCCGGTCAGTTCGTACCCGAGTTCGAGAAAACCATGAACGAAACCGCCATCGGGGACATCAGCGAGCCCTTCCGTAGCCAGCATGGCTGGCATATTCTCCAGGTGGAGGACCGCCGCCAGCAGGACATGAGCGAGCGCGTGAAACGCAACCAGGCCCGCAACCTGCTTCGCAATCGACGCTTTGAGGAAGAACTGCCCATCTGGCTCCAGGAAATCCGCGACGAAGCCTACGTCGAGGTGAAACTGGCGGATATCGACCTGGACCGCACCGCAAACGAATAGCCCCATGACCGAAACCGTAAGGCGCATCGCCATAACCCCCGGCGAGCCGGCGGGCATCGGGCCCGATCTGATCGTCACTCTGGCCCAGCACGGCAGCGCCCACGAGCTGGTGGCGATCGCGGACCCGGCGCTGCTCGAAAGCCGGGCCAAGGCACTGGGGCTGCCCCTGCGCATCCGGGAGTTCGATCCCGCGGCTCCCGCCCGGCCCCTGTCGTTCGGAGAGCTCTGCGTATCCCCCATCCAGTTGTCCGCGCCCGCCACACCGGGAATGCTCGACAGCGCCAATGCCGGCTACGTTCTCCAGACGCTGGACCGCGCCATTGAGCTGTGCCGGACGGAACAGTGCGCCGCGCTGGTCACCGGCCCGGTCCACAAAGGCATCATCAACGAGGCCGGCGTTCCCTTCAGTGGTCACACCGAATACCTGGCGGACAAAACCCATACAAGCAAGGTGGTCATGATGCTGGCCACCGCCGACCTGCGCGTGGCGCTGGTGACCACTCACCTGCCCCTCAGCCAGGTTCCGGCGGCCATTACCCGCGAGAACCTGCTGGCGACGACCCGGGTGCTGAACAGCGCCCTGCAGCAGAACTTTGGGATCCGCAAACCCCGTATTCTGGTTTGCGGGCTCAACCCCCATGCCGGCGAAGGCGGTCATCTGGGCCGGGAGGAGATTGACGTCATCGAGCCAGCCCTGGCGGAGTTGCGCCAGGAAGACATGGATCTGATCGGCCCCCTGCCCGCCGACACCCTGTTTACGCCGAAGGTATTGGCGGGCGCCGACGCGGTGCTGGCCATGTACCACGACCAGGGGCTGCCGGTTCTCAAATCCCGGGGTTTCGGGCGCGCCGTCAACATCACCCTGGGATTGCCGATCATCCGGACCTCAGTGGACCACGGCACCGCTCTCGATCTGGCCGGCACCGGCAAGGCGGACACCGGCAGCCTGCAAACGGCGCTGAATACGGCCATTCATATGGCCGGGGCCCGCAGCAAGAGCCGGCCCGCATCGTGAAGGTGGACACCAGTCACCGGGCCCGCAAACGCTTCGGCCAGAATTTCCTGAGCGACCCTGGGGTGATACACCGCATTATTCGCAGCATCGCTCCCCGCCCGGACGACTGCGTGGTGGAAATCGGCCCGGGCCAGGGCGCCCTGACCCTGCCGCTTCTGGAAACCTGCACCACCGTCAACGTGGTGGAACTGGACCGGGATCTGGTCGCGCGCCTGGAAACCCTCCGACACGACTTTCCCGGCCTCCAAATTCACCAGGGCGATGCGCTGAATTTCGATTTCTCACAGCTCGCAAAGGGCGAGCGCTCGCTGCGCGTGGTGGGCAATCTGCCCTACAACATTTCCACTCCCCTGATCTTCCACCTGCTGTCGTTTGATCGCCTGATCCGCGACATGCACTTCATGCTGCAGAAGGAGGTGGTGGAGCGGATGGCTGCGGCCCCCGGCAGCAAGACCTACGGCCGCCTTTCGGTGATGGTGCAGTATTTCTGTCGGGTGGATAACCTCTTCGGCGTTCCGCCGGAGTGCTTCCTGCCCCGGCCCAAGGTGGATTCCGCGATCGTGCGCCTCACTCCTCACGAGGCTCTCCCCCACCCGGTCGAGGATTTCCCGCTTCTGCAGCGCCTGGTCAGCACCTGTTTCCAGCATCGGCGTAAAACCTTGCGCAACAGCCTGCGCGGGCTTCTACCGCTCGAGATCATTGAAACCCTGGACACGGATCTTACAATACGACCGGACCATCTCTCAGTGGAGGATTTTGTGGCGCTCGCCAACCGGCTGGCGCCCCTCATCGAACAATCATGACCACCCCCCACATCAGCATCCATGTGGAAGCGGCCTCTGCCGAAGCCCTCGAAACCGCTGGAAAAGCGCTTCGTGTATTCGTACACCATTACGATCACGAACCACGGCGACACACCGGCCCGGCTCGTCAGCCGCCACTGGCTGGTCCGCGACGACAACGACGATGTTCAGGAAGTGACAGGAGAAGGAGTTGTGGGTCAGCAGCCACGACTGCTCCCGGGAGAGGGCTTTACCTATACCAGTGGCGTGGTCCTGGCTACCCAGAGCGGTACCATGGAGGGAAGTTACCAGATGCAGACAGACGCCGGCGAACCGTTCGAAGCGCCCGTTCCCCTGTTTGCCCTGGTGCCGCCTCACGCGATCCACTGACCTTTAATTTCTGATTCAGGGAGAGGTATGAGTACTTACGCTGTGGGGGATCTCCAGGGTTGTCTCGACCCCCTGAAATGTCTTCTCGACCAAGTCAACTTCGATCCCGTCCGGGACCGCCTGTGGCTGTGCGGGGACCTGGTCAACCGCGGTCCCGCGTCCCTGGAAACCCTGCGTTTTCTATACGGAATCAGGGGTTCTCTGGTGGGAGTGCTGGGCAACCACGACCTGCATTTGCTGGCGCTCGCCTGGGGCACCAATGCCCCGCGTCCCAAGGACACTCTGGCGGGCATTCTCGAAGCACCGGACCGCGAAGAGCTCCTGAACTGGCTGCGCCACTTCAAGCTGGTTCACCATGATGCCTCGCTGGGATTCGCGATGGTTCACGCAGGGATTCCGCCCATCTGGACGCTGTCCGAGGCGGTCGCGCGCAGCCGGGAGGTGGAAGCCGTCCTGCAGGGCGAGCAGTACCGCACCTATTTCGCCAACATGTACGGCAACGAACCGGACTGCTGGAGCGAGGATCTGAAGGGGCCCGAGCGCTGGCGCGTAATCACTAATTATTTTACCCGCATGCGCTTTTGCAGCGCCGAAGGCCGTCTGGAGCTGAAGTGCAAGCTGGGGCCGGACCGGGCCCCCGAGGGTTTCGCTCCCTGGTTCCGGCATCCCTCCCCCGCTCTGGACGAGAGTAAACTGGTTTTCGGCCATTGGGCGAGCCTGGAGGGGAAGACCGACCGGGAGGGACTTTACGCCCTGGACACCGGCTGTGTCTGGGGGCGTCAGATGACCATGTTGTGCCTGGAGACCGGTGAGCTGCTGCGCTGCGACTGCTGAGGATGGCGAGGCAAATGGACTATTCGGTGGAACCACCGTTGGTCGTGAAGCGGAGTTGGGTAGCACCAAATCCGTTGGCCGCAGGGGGTGCTGTTTCGAAACCGCGGTAAATACGTCCCTGTAGCTGCCTCGCGTCTTCCCTGACGCGAGGCTTTCGAAACAGCACCCCCTACAGCCAACTCCCATCGGAGCGGTTTTTGACTACTGTGATCCTGTCGGCCTCGACCCCCGCGACCCTTCGGGACTCCGCCACGATAACGCTGCGTTCACCTGTCGCGTTGCTCAGCCAGAGCTACTCGTATCCCCGCGGATTCTGTGACTGCCAGCGCCAGGCATCTTCCATCATTCTGGCCAGGTCGTATTCAGCCTGCCATCCCAGTACCTCAGCAGCGCGCTCGGGGTTGGCGTAACACGTGGCAATGTCTCCAGAGCGCCGCGGCACAATTTTATAAGCCACCTTGCGACCGCTTGCCTTTTCAAATGCCTCAACCACTTCCATGACGCTGTAACCGGTGCCGGTTCCCAGATTAAAGGTGTAGCACCCCGCGTCCGCTCCCAACAGGTGCTGCAGCGCTTTCACATGCCCGCGCGCCAGGTCCACCACGTGAATGTAATCCCGCACCCCGGTGCCATCCCGGGTGGGATAATCATTGCCAAATACGCTCAACTCCCGAAGCTTTCCGATGGCCACCTGGGCCACGTAAGGCAGCAGGTTATTGGGAATGCCTTGAGGATCTTCCCCGATGCGGCCGCTGACATGAGCGCCGATGGGGTTGAAGTAGCGCAACAGGGACACCCGCCAGCCATTGTTGGGAACCCGGCACACATCCCGAAGAATTTCTTCCACCATCAACTTGCTGTGGCCGTAGGGATTGGTGGCGGAGGTGGGAAAATCTTCGGTAATCGGCACCGTAGCCGGGTCACCATAAACAGTTGCCGAGGAGCTGAAAATAAGGCGGTTTACGCCAAACTCTTCCATCACCTGAGCAAGAGCAACGGACCCTTCCACGTTGTTGTGATAGTAATGGAGCGGTATCTCAGTCGACTCACCGACCGCCTTCAGTCCCGCAAAATGTAAAACAGCCGAGATTTCATGCGCTTGGAAAATGGCGCGCAAAGCGTCACGGTCGCAGACATCGGCCTGGTAGAACTGAACGGGACGATCGGTTATGGATTGTATTCGTTCCAGCGCCAGGGGTTTACTGTTGCTGAGGTTGTCGACGACAACCAGATCGAAGCCGGCCTCCTGGAGTTCCACGCAGGTATGGCTGCCAATGTAGCCTGCGCCCCCGGTTACAAGAATCTTTTGAGTTATCACGTAAGTACCACCTTACTTCCTGTTTATAAGTGTGCGATTGTTACTTTTCGTTGCACCTGCCGCCCGTGCGCACCAATGCAGAATACCCATTCCGGGCGCGCACATTATTAAACATTTTGTGCCTCGATTCAGCTTCGCTCTGCAATCCTGCTGGGTTTTTGTTGTCTATTGGGTGCCAGCCTCGGAGCGGCGCTCCCGATCCCAGTTGTCGGGACCCTTTATGATTGATCTTGAGTGTTGACTGACATCGGGCTTAGAACGTTTCTTGAATAGACGATATTTTTTTGACGAACCGGTCGTGCTCGCGGCAAATTTTGGAGCTATGCTTAGAGCATTGGACGACGGGTTCGTTTTGTCCAAACAGATCCCCAGCTTTTTAGCAGCGCAATTGGGTGATAAGGTACTACACGCGATTCCTGTTAAGGGCTCTCAGAGACCTTACCGGTACGGAGGCAGGTTATGAGCAGTATTTTTAGCCACTACCGCGAGCGTTATGAAACGACTCAGCAGGAAGAGTACACAATCCAGGAGTACCTGGAATTGTGTAAGGCGGACCGGAGCGCCTATGCAACCGCCGCCGAACGAATGCTGATGGCGATCGGCGAACCGGAGCTGATTGACACCTCGCGGGACCCGCGGCTAAGCCGAATTTTCTCCAACAAAATTATCAAGCGCTACGATGCTTTCGCCGACTTCTTCGGCATGGAAGAATGCATCGAGCAGATTGTTTCCTTCTTCAAGCACGCTGCGCAGGGCCTGGAAGAAAAGAAGCAGATCCTGTATCTGCTCGGACCGGTGGGGGGCGGCAAATCTTCCCTGGCCGAGAAGCTCAAGTCCCTGATCGAAAAGCAGCCCATCTACTGCATCAAGGGCTCGCCCGTCTACGAATCCCCCCTCGGTCTGTTCGATCCCGCTGAGGACGGCCACATCCTCGAAGAGGATTACGGCATACCGCGCCGCTACGTAAAGCAGATTATGTCCCCCTGGGCCGTAAAGCGACTCCACGAGTACAACGGCGACATCAGCCAGTTCAAGGTTGTTAAAGTCTATCCATCCATTCTTGACCAGATTGCGGTATCCAAAACCGAGCCCGGTGACGAGAACAACCAGGATATCTCTTCCCTTGTGGGCAAGGTGGATATTCGCAAGCTGGAGGAATACCCTCAGAACGATCCCGACGCCTACAGCTTTTCGGGTGGCCTCTGTCGTGCCAACCAGGGCCTGATGGAGTTTGTGGAGATGTTCAAGGCACCCATCAAGGTGCTGCATCCCCTGCTGACCGCCACCCAGGAGGGCAACTACAACTCCACCGAGGGACTGGGCGCAATCCCATTCGAGGGTGTCATTCTCGCCCACTCCAACGAGTCCGAGTGGCGCACCTTCAAAAACAACAAAAACAACGAAGCCTTCATTGATCGCGTTTACATCGTGAAGGTGCCTTATTGTCTGCGGGTATCCGAAGAGATCAAGATCTACGAGAAGCTGCTACAGAACAGCTCTCTCGGCAAGGCGCCCTGCGCCCCTGATACCTTGAAGATGCTCGCCCAGTTCACCGTTCTGTCCCGTATCAAGGAGCCGGAGAACTCCAACCTCTACTCCAAGATGCGCATCTACGATGGCGAAAATCTGAAGGACACGGACCCGAAGGCCAAGTCCATTCAGGAATATCGGGATGCCGCCGGAGTCGACGAGGGCATGGCAGGCCTGTCGACGCGCTTCGCCTTCAAGATCCTGTCGAAAGTGTTCAACTTTGACCCCACCGAAGTGGCGGCCAACCCGGTGCATCTGCTCTATGTACTCGAACAGCAAATCGAGCAGGAGCAGTTCCAACCCGAGTTGCAGGACAAGTACCTGGGATTCCTCAAGGAATACCTTGCGCCCCGATACGTGGAATTCATCGGCAAGGAGATCCAGACGGCTTATCTGGAAAGTTACGCAGAGTACGGTCAGAACATCTTCGATCGCTATGTAACCTTTGCGGACTTCTGGATCCAGGATCAGGAATACCGGGACCCGGAGACCGGCGAGATCCTCGACCGCGCCGCACTCAACGAAGAGCTGGAAAAGATCGAGAAGCCGGCGGGCATCAGCAACCCCAAGGACTTCCGCAACGAAGTGGTGAACTTCGTTCTACGCGCCAGAGCGAACAACCAGGGCCGCAATCCGGCCTGGAACAGCTACGAGAAACTGCGCGCGGTGATCGAGAAGAAAATGTTCTCCAACACCGAGGATCTTCTACCGGTCATCTCTTTCAACGCCAAGGCCTCCGCGAGCGACCAGAAGAAACACAAGGACTTTGTGGCACGGATGGTGGAGCGGGGCTACACCGAGAAGCAGGTTCGCCTCTTGTCCGAGTGGTATTTGCGAGTGAGAAAATCGCAGTAATGCAGGGTGGCAAAAGACCGTTGCTGGAGCTGGCCGTAACCAGGCACGCGAGCTTGTTGCGGCCCCGGATTTGCAGGGTTGCCGCGGGTTCGAACCGCCCTTCCCGCAACGCGTCTTTTGGTGACCTGATGGGTACAGTATGAGTTATATAGTCGACCGCCGACTGAACGCGAAGAACAAGAGCGCTGTCAATCGGCAGCGCTTCCTGCGCCGCTATCGATCCCACATCAAGAAGGCCGTAGCCGAGGCAGTCACCAAGCGCTCCATTATGGATGTGGAAAATGGCGAGCAGATCAGCATTCCCACCCGGGACATCAGCGAGCCCATTTTTCACCACGGCCGTGGGGGCCGACACTCCAATGTTCTGCCTGGCAATCAGGAGTTCGTCGCCGGGGATCGCATTCCCCGTCCACCGGGAGGCGGGGGTGGGGGCTCCGGTTCCGGCGCAAGTGATCAGGGCGAGGGGATGGACGACTTCGTTTTCCAGATCACCCAGGAAGAGTTCCTGGACTTCATGTTCGAGGACCTGGAACTTCCCAACCTGGTCAAGCGCCAGTTGGCGGGCAGCGAGGAGTTCAAGCTGCGTCGTGCCGGCATCAGCAACGAAGGCAACCCGGGCCGCATCAATATCGTGCGCTCGCTGCGAGCCGCCAATGCGCGTCGCATCGCGCTGACCGGAAGCAAACGTCGCCAGCTTGCGGCCATGGAAAAGGAGCTGGCCCAACTGGAAGCAGTCGAACCCGAGCTGCGCGATCACAGCCGGATCGAGGAACTACTGGCCTCCATTGCCAAAACCCGGGCGATGATCTCCCGGGTGCCCTGGCTCGACGACTTCGACTTGAAGTACAACCTCCATGTGAAAGAGCCGGCGCCCAGCTCCAAAGCTGTCATGTTCTGTCTGATGGATGTGTCCGGTTCCATGAACCAGGCCACCAAGGACATGGCCAAACGCTTCTTCATTCTTCTGTACCTGTTCCTGAAGCGCAACTACGAACACACCGAGGTTGTTTTCATTCGCCACCACACCAGTGCCAAGGAAGTGGATGAAGAGGAGTTCTTCTACTCCCGCGAGACCGGGGGCACCATCGTCTCCAGCGCGCTCAAGTTGATGAAGGAGGTTCTGGATAAGCGCTACCCGCTGTCAGAATGGAACATCTATGGCGCCCAGGCCTCGGACGGTGACAACTGGAACGATGACTCCAGCATTTGCTATGACCTGCTGGTGAAAGACATTCTGCCCAAAGTGCAGTATTACTCCTATATAGAAATCACGCCACGGGAGCACCAGGCGCTTTGGGAAGAGTACGAGAGCGTCAAAGCCGCGTTCCCGGAAACCTTCGCGATGCAGCACATCGTCGATGCCGGAGATATCTACCCGGTGTTTCGCGAGCTGTTTCACAAGAAGTACGCATGACCCTGACCGGTGACGCCTGCCTTATGACTTCTGCTGTGAATGACCCGATGACCAATCGCTCAACCGACAGGAAACCTATTTCCACCACCTCGGAGTGGACCTTTGAGCTGATCAGTGAGTACGACCGCGAGATCGCCTGCCTCGCCGATGAATTTCGCCTGGACACCTACCAGAACCAGATCGAAGTGATCAGCTCCGAGCAAATGATGGACGCCTACGCCTCCGTAGGGATGCCCCTGGGCTATCACCACTGGTCCTACGGCAAGCAGTTCCTCAACATCGAGCAGAGCTACAAGCGCGGGCAGATGGGCCTCGCCTACGAGATCGTCATCAACTCCGACCCCTGCATCGCCTATCTCATGGAAGAGAACACCATGACCATGCAGGCCCTGGTAATCGCTCACGCCTGCTACGGCCACAATTCCTTCTTCAAGGGAAACTACCTGTTCCGCACCTGGACCGACGCCGGCTCCGTCATCGATTACCTGGTATTTGCCAAGAACTACATCACCCAATGCGAAGAGCGCTACGGCATCGATGAGGTAGAGGCGGTACTCGACGCCTGCCACGCACTCATGAACTACGGTGTGGACCGCTACAAGCGCCCCTCGCCCATCTCCCCGGCCCGGGAGCGCGAACTGCAGAAGGAACGGGAAGAATACCTGCAGCGTCAGGTCAACGATCTGTGGCGCACCATCCCCGGTCACCACGACGATGAAGATCCCGAGCGAAAGCGGCGCTTCCCGTCCGAGCCGCAGGAGAACCTGCTCTATTTCATCGAGAAGAACGCCCCCTTACTGGAGCCGTGGCAGCGGGAAATCGTCCGGATCGTCCGCAAGATCGCCCAGTACTTCTATCCCCAGCGCCAGACCCAGGTCATGAATGAAGGCTGGGCCACCTTCTGGCACTACACGCTGCTGAACACCCTGTACGAGCGGGGCAAGGTCACTGACGGCTTCATGATGGAGTTCCTCCAATCGCACACCAGCGTCATTTACCAGCCACCCTATAACAGCCCCTACTACAGCGGCATCAATCCCTACACCCTGGGATTCGCCATGATGACGGACATCCGCCGCATCTGCGAAAACCCCACCGAAGAAGACAAGCGCTGGTTCCCCGACATCGCCGGCAGCGACTGGGTTAAGACGCTGGACTTCGCCATGCGCAACTTCAAGGACGAGAGCTTCATCCTTCAGTTCCTGTCGCCCAAGGTGATTCGCGACCTCAAATTGTTCTGCATCGTCGACGACGACCGGGACAAGGAGATCGAAGTCGCCGCCATTCACGACGACAGCGGCTATCAAATGGTCCGCGAGCAACTGGCCGGCCAGTACAACCTGGGCAACCGGGAACCCAACATACAGGTCTACAGCGTCGACGTGCGTGGCGACCGCTCCCTCACACTCCATCACAACCAGTTCTCCCGCAAACCGCTGGGCGAAAGCACCCAGGAGGTACTCAAGCACCTGCACCAACTGTGGGGCTTCGACATTCACCTGCACTCGGTCCAGGACGACCGGATCGTGGAAAGCTTCCATTGCCCTCCCCGCTATGATGAGGATGACGACGGCTGAATAAGGGCTGCTCAAAGTGTCCTGACAGAGGGGTTCTTGCCTCAGAGTGGCACGATTACGTTTAGCCCGGTTCCACCTCGCGGCACCGTCCACTTCGGGGTTGGCGCCCGGGGCTACGAAGCGGCACGACCGAGTTTGGCCCTGGGTGCCACCTCGCGAAACCGTCGCTTCAGGGATGAAGCGACGGAGCTACATGGATGTATTCATGCGTTTTCGCGAGGTGGCACCCAGGGCCAAACGGCCTAGTGGCACCCACACTTAACCGCCGATTAGCGAAGCCCCCGATCCGCCACCTGTGCCGCCGGCGCGGGCACCTCTTCATCAATGCCAGTTCCAAGCCCCTTCTTCCGGGCCGCCCGTCGGTCGATCACCCGGCGCAGATACCGCAGACCCACCCCCTGGAATAACAACAACGACACCAACACAATCGCCGCTCCGACCACCAACTGAAGCGTTACGGGCTCATCCAGAAATACCGCACCAATGGTCATCGCGATGACCGGGGTAATCAGCGTCGTAAGCGACACCGTCATCACCGACATGTGCCGCAGAATATAGAAGTACAAGGTAAAACCGCCCACCGAGCCCACCAGCGCCAGATAAAAGATCGCCACACCCGCGTCCAGGTTGATGGACGTCGGTGGCTGCCCGTCAAAAGCGAGCCACACCAGGAAATAAACCGGCATGGCAAACAGCAACGTGCCCCCGGTCTGGCAGAACGGGTCCAGAGTCAGCTCCGAGGTGAGTCGCTTCAGCCAGGTCGAACTGATGGCAAAAATCGTGGTGGACAGGAACAGCGCCGCCAAGCCCCATCCCGAGCCGGTGCCAAGCGAAAGCTGATCAATATAGATAATCCCCATCCCGCCGACCGCCATCAGCAGCGCCACAACCTGACGCAGCACCAATTTTGTGTCCCGCAGAATCAACAGCGAAGCCAAAGCTGTCAGGCAGGGGTTGAAAGCAAACACCAGAGACATCACCCCCGTGGGCACGTGCTGCGCAGCCCAATACACCAGCGACATCTGCGGGCTCAGCCCCAGAGACGCCACGAAATAGGCCAGAGCCACCCGACGGTTAGGCAGAAAAGGCTCACGACGCACCGCGATAATCGTCATGATCAAGGCAAAGGCCAGCAGCATGCGCAGACCCGCCGCCGTCCAGAAGGTCAGCCCGTTATTACTGGTGGCGATTCCCAGAGGAGTGGTGGACCAGATGAGTATGACACTCCAGTAGGCGATGAGGACTTTCACTTTGGCATCCTGGTAATACCCGGTGCGGAACAGGTCCGGGTCAGTCGGCAGAAACGAAAAAGGCCGCAGTGTTTCAAGCTGCGGCCTTTCCGGGTTGATACTACGGTTGAGTCTAGCGCGCAATGCTCCTCAAACGCCCGGCACAGGCCATGGTCACGGTCCACAGGGGCGCGTAACGGCAGATCGGTGCAGGTGAGTTGTGGATAGACATTGGGAAAAGTTCCAAACGGGCGCTCAATCCCAGGAATTAAAACAAATGTTCGGAACCATGGCAATGAACTTTTCGCGACAGGGGTCGATCTCTATAATCAGAGCTCTTCAAATATCCGGTATGTGAAGCCGGTAGCCACGGAATATGAAATGCAGGTCTATCTAGTCGGCGGCGCGGTCAGAGACAGGCTCATGAACTACCCCTGCCACGAGCAGGACTGGGTTGTGGTGGGCGCGCGACCCGAGGAACTTCAATCCCTTGGTTACTTGCCGGTGGGCAAAGACTTTCCGGTCTTCCTCCACCCGGAGACAAAAGAGGAGTACGCGCTGGCGCGCACTGAGCGCAAGACCGGCCGGGGCTATACGGGCTTCGAGTTTCATGCCGCCCCCGACGTGACACTGGAACAGGACCTTGCCCGCCGCGACCTCACCATCAATGCCCTGGCCATGGATGATGAGGGCAACATCATCGATCCCTACGGCGGACAATGGGATCTGCAGGCAAAACTGCTTCGCCACGTCTCGGACAACTTCCGCGAAGACCCGGTGCGAATCCTGAGGGTGGCCCGTTTCGCGGCCCGTTACCACAACCGCGGCTTCCGGATCGCCGACACGACCCTGAAGCTGATGCGGGAAATGGTCGACTGCGGCGAGGTGGACTACCTGGTGCCGGAGCGGGTCTGGAAGGAAATGTCCCGGGCCCTCGCAGAGGCCAACCCCGAAGTATTCTTCGAAGTACTGCGGCAATGCGGCGCATTGCAGCGCTTGCTTCCGGAGATCGCCAACCTCTACGGGGTCCCGCAGCCACCCAGGCATCACCCGGAAATCGATTGCGGTGTCCATACCGTGATGGCCCTGCAACAGGCCGCGAAACTGAGCCCGTCCACCACGGTACGGTTCGCCACGCTGGTCCATGACCTCGGAAAGGCCACAACGCCCGCGGACGTGCTGCCCAGCCACTACGGACACGAGGAGCGCGGGGTGGCCCTGATCAACGGCCTTTGCGACCGGCTCGCCGTGCCCAACGCCCATCGTCAGCTGGCGGTAATGGTCAGCCGATATCACACCCATTGCCACCGGGTGAAGGAGCTGAAAGCCTCAACACTGCTGCGCACCCTTGAGGCTCTGGACGCATTTCGCCGACCTGATCGCTTTGCGGAGTTTCTGCTATGCTGCGAAGCCGATGCCAGGGGCCGGACCGGGTTCGAAAACCGGGACTACTCGCAGGTGGATTACTTCCGCAAGGCTCTGGAGCTCTGCGAGCGCGTTACCAGTGCCCAGGTCGACCCGAGCGTTTACAAAGGCAAAGCTTTCGGTGAGGAACTTCAGCGCCTGCGACGCGCCGCGCTGAAGCCCTTGCGCGACGAGGCCTTATCGGCGCGCCGAAGCCCGGATCATTCCGGCCCCCAGAACGGCTAGGCTACCGAGACCGCGGAACACCATTTTCGGGAAAGAAAAGCATGACGCAACACGAAAACAAAAAAGTCGCGCTGATCACCGGAGGCGCGCGTCGCATCGGCGCAGAGATCGCACGGCAGCTGCATCGCGCAGGCTATCGAATCGTGATTCACCACAATCGGTCCGCCGGCGAAGCGGCGGCACTGTGCGAATCCCTCAACCAGCTGCGCTCCGAGTCCGCCGTGGTGGCGGCAGGTGACCTCTGCGATATGAACGCGCTGCGTAACCTGGCCCATCTGGCCCAACGCCACTGGAATCGCCTGGATGTTCTGGTGAACAACGCCTCCAGCTTCTACCCCACTCCCGTGGGGGACATCAGCGAGACAGACTGGGACAACCTGGTCGGCACCAATCTCAAGGCTCCGCTCTTTCTCAGCCAGGCCCTGGCGCCGGCTTTGAAAAGCACCGGCGGTTGTATTATCAACCTTGCTGACGTTCACGCTGAACGGCCCTTGTCGGGCCATCCCGTCTATTGTGCAGCGAAGGCCGGCAACGTAATGCTCACAAAATCACTTGCCAAGGAACTTGCCCCGGACGTCCGGGTGAACGGCATCGCACCGGGAGCAATTCTCTGGCCCGAGAATGATGGCGAGCTGAGTGAATCCGATAAGCAGAACATTCTCCAAAAGATCGCGCTCAAGCGCATCGGCAGCCCGGCGGACATCGCCCGAACGGTCCTCTTTCTCGTCACGGAAGCGCCATACGTTACCGGACAAATCATCGCTGTAGACGGCGGACGCAACCTGGTCAGCTGACCGCTCTCCCGTTCTCCCACGGCCGCAGCTCCAATAATTGACCCACCGCAAGGCCCTTGAAAACAAGGCTGCTAACCTCATGTCCAAAGAAGCCATCAACAGCGCGTAACCGTGTTCACAAAAGGAGGTGTGCAATGAACCTGATCCCTCGTCGATCTGTATTCGACGCCGACAATTTCTTCGAAAACTTCTGGGCCCCCATGCAGGGAGCGTCCGCCGCTGCGGGGACCTTCTCGCCGCGGGTAGACGTCAAGGACAAGCAGGACCACGTTGAGATCAGCGCGGAACTCCCGGGCGTCAAGAAGAAGGACATCAACATCACCCTGGAGAACGGCATTCTGACCCTGACAGCCGAGACCCGACAGGAGGACAAGGAAGAGAAGGAGGGCCGGATCGTCCGGCAGGAACGCCGCTACGGGAAATACACACGCAGCTTCGACCTGGGCGGCGGTGTCAAGGAGAACGACATCAAAGCCCACTTCAGTGACGGCATCCTGACCCTTACCGCTCCGAAAGCGAAGGAGCAGGCCCCCGAAGCCAAGCGTATTCAGATCCAGTAAAGACCTCCAGTAAAGACCCAAGCGCGCCGCTGGCCCCCTGTGGGCTGGCGGCTGCGCCTCGCTCCAGTGGCTCACCCGCCATGGAAGTTGGAGAGTTGGGCCGAGCCGTGATTAAATGGGTCCAGAACCCACCAGCCAGTGCGCGGGGACCTATGGCCAGCAAACTCCAGCAACTGAAGACAATGACCGAGGTGGTCGCTGACACAGGCGACATCGAGGCAATCCGCCGGTATCAGCCGGTAGATGCCACCACCAACCCCTCGCTTCTTCTGAAAGCCGCGCAGCTCCCTCAATACGAACCACTGGTTTGCGACGCGATCGCTGCGGGCAAGGGCTCTTCTCCCAAAGCCGCAGATCACCTTGCGGTGGCCATCGGACGGGAAATACTCAAGCTGATCCCGGGACGGGTTTCCACCGAGGTGGACGCGCGCCTGTCATTCGACACGCGCGCCTCAGTGGAAAAGGCGAAGCGACTGATCGACCTGTATGAGCAGGCCGATGTGGATCGCTCCAGGATTCTGATCAAGGTCGCTTCCACCTGGGAGGGAATCCGGGCCGCCGAGCAGCTTGAGAAGGAGAACATCCACTGCAATCTGACCCTGTTGTTCAGCTTCCCACAGGCGATTGCCTGCGCCGACGCGGGGGTAACGCTCATCTCCCCTTTTGTCGGCCGAATCCTGGACTGGTACAAGGCACGCGATCCGGACCGAAACTTCACTCCCGAGGACGATCCCGGAGTACTCTCGGTCCAGCAAATCTATCGGTACTACAAGCACCACGGTTACGACACAATCGTCATGGGCGCCAGCTTCCGCAATATTGGTCAGATTGAGGGGCTGGCCGGCTGCGACCGGCTGACCATCAGCCCGCAGCTGCTGGATGAATTGAGCCGTGACGAAGGCGACCTGCCGCGCCGCCTCTCCCCAGAAACCGCGGTGTCTAAAGAGGTAGCCAGGGCACTGGACGAGCCCGCATTTCGTTTCGCACTGAATGATGACGCTATGGCGACCGAAAAGCTCGCCCAGGGGATTCGCTGCTTCGTACAGGACCAGGTCGGTCTTGAAGAACTGCTGACCTCAAAAACATGATTATCCAGGCCCCATGAACGAAGAAGAATCCGACAAGCAAAACACCTTGTGGAAGCTGTATGAAGGGCTGAACGCAGGGCTGAAGGAATACTACACCGCACCTTTCCGTCAGGCCTACGGGCGAGCCCAGCGTGACGAGGAAGATTTGTTCATGCTGCTGGTCTTCTCCGAATCTCTCGGTCTGCCAAACCCTGTCAACTATTACACGCTTGAGCTCCTGCCCGTGCTATACGAACGCTTTCACGAATGGCACCGACGCATGGGCATGGAGCGCTCACCACTGGATCACGTCCATTGCTGCTAGAACTCATTCGGGACAGAAACATTCTCTTCTTCGGCGGAAAAGGCGGAGTCGGCAAAACCACCGTTTCCGCCGCTTCGGCGCTGCGCGCTGCAGAGTCCGGTCGCCGGGTACTTCTGGTTTCCACCGATCCAGCCCACAACTTGGGACACCTGTTCGGCCAATCCATCGGACCGCGACCGGTGCGCCTTGCGGACCGGCTTACAGCCATGGAGCTGGACCCGGAACAAACCGTCGAGCTTCACCTTCAGGAGGTGTCCTCCGAACTGCGGCGACTGATGCCCGAACATCTTCGGGGCGAGGTCGACCGGCACATGGAGCTGTCCCGGGATGCACCGGGAATGCAGGAAGCAGCCATGTTGGAACGCATCGCCGAGGTTATTGAGCACGGCGCATCGGAGTACGACCTGATCATCTTCGACACCGCGCCATCGGGGCATACGGCCCGGCTGATGGCGCTACCGGAGATGATGTCAGCCTGGACCGAAGGTCTGATCAAGCGGCGGGACCAGGCCGAGGGTTTCCGAAGGATATGGCGAACGCTCGGCGGCGACAAATCCACGGGCAAGAGGGTTTTGGGCGGCAGCGATGCTCCGCCGGTGGACGAGGATGAGCGGGATAATCGGATTCGCCAGGTTCTCAATCGTCGTCGCGAGCGCTTCAGCGCGCTGCGCGACGCACTGGTTGACCGCCAGCGCAGCGCTTTTCTCATCGTTCTGGCCGCTGAACGCCTGCCGGTACTGGAAACAATCGAGCTCTACGAACAGCTCAACCGAGCCGGCGTCAACGTCGCGGGTTTGATCGTCAACAAACGTCTTCCTCGCGCCGCTGGTGAATTCATCACCGGGCGGCGTGAGCAGGAAGAAGTGCACCTTGGCACCCTTGGTGAGGCCCTTCCCCAGTTACCACGCCAGGATCTGGAACTCGCCGCTCACGATATATTGGGTCTCGCGGCACTGAGCCACTTCGCACACAAGCTCAACTGACCCACCCCGGAAGTCTGGCCGCAACGTCCTGCTGCTGGTTTGCTTCTTGCTGCACGCCGCAACGAAGCAACCGCCGCGAGGACTGGATCATGGCACGCGCATCAGGCTATGCCCCCGATTACGGAATGGCGAACCGCGATTACCGCGCCCAATCGCCCCGTGAAATTTCGTTCAAAGGCTGGATCGCCGTGGTCAAGCGAGTGGCCCAGCAGATTGGCGTCGATCATATTTCCATTATTGCCGCAGGGGTCGCTTTCAACGTTTTTCTGGCCCTTTTCCCGCTCATCATCGCGGCCGTTTCGATCTACGGATTGATCATTGATCCCGATACGCTGCAGCAGCATTTGAGCACCATGGCGAGCGTACTGCCCTCCGGCGCCCAGGAAATGATGACCGGCCGGCTCCAATCCCTTGTACAAACCTCCGATCAGACGCTCGGTGTCGGGCTGTTGGTGAGCTTGCTGGTTACGCTTTGGGCCGCGAACCGCGGGACCAAGGCCATGTTCGAGGGAATCAATATCGCCTACGACATTCAGGAGTCGCGCAACTTCATCGTGAAAAACGCCATCACCCTGCTGTTCACCGTCGGCGGGCTGATCTTTGGTGGGATTTGTCTGGCGCTTCTCGTAGGGATCCCCGCCCTGGCGGACGCTCTGCCCCTTCCCGAATTTTTGATCACTATTATCAAGCTGGCCGTGTGGCCACTCCTGTTTTTGATGCTGGTCATCGGGCTGGGGCTGATCTACAAGGTGGCGCCCGTGCGACGCAATCCACGCGCGAAATGGGTCACCGTGGGGTCATTGGTGGCCGCCGTGATCTGGATCCTGGGCTCAGCGGCTTTTTCCTATTTCGTTGCCAACTTCGCCAGTTACGACAAGACCTACGGCTCATTGGCGGCAGTTGTGGTTCTGATGCTCTGGCTCTTTCTCACAAGTTTTATCGTGGTACTGGGAGCGGAAATAAATTCGGAAGTCGAAATGCAAACCGCCGAGGACACCACCGTCGGCAAAGACCGGCCCATGGGTGAACGGGAGGCCTACCAGGCGGATCACGTTGCACAAGATCCCTAGCCCGAATTTTTGACGCAACGGCTCGGCCGTCCACTCCAGAATCAGCATCGACCCGTTCTTCGGCGCTGTCTCTCATGCAGCGCCCCTCCTTTCAGATCACCTTGTAATAGTTTCCCACCTCCTCAGAACAACTTACAGCACGCCCCGCGGGGTTTGCCCAGTGGCCGCAACCCGTCCGTTGGAACCGAAAAACGGGACCTTTGCGTTGCCGACCAGACCATTTGCCTCGTTTGGTCCGCTCTCCAAGTGGCGTAAACGTTGCAGCATCCGTCGCAGGAGAAGTGCTTAACCCTCCTGCTAGCGGTTAAAAGCCTAGCGGGCCTATGCATTTATACCGACGTTGGCCGTCCGAATGCGGCGACACTCTTTGGACTGGAGCTCTTGCTTATGAACACGCGAAATGAACCCAACAAGCCTGGCGACAAAAAGCGGGAAGTTGCCGACGATTTGAAGGCGAAAGCCGATCAGACCACGCGCGAAATGAAGTCTCGCGGCAAGGAGCAGTTGGAGGCGCAGGAGTCACGCGCAGCCGATACCATGGACAAAATGGCCGAGGCGACCCAGGCCGCCGCACGGCAATTGGAAGAAAAGGAAGAGACCACGTTGTCGCGCTACGTTTCGGAAATCGCGGATGGTATCGGCAGCCTCTCCAGCAACCTGCGCAACAAGAATACCGATGAGCTCATCGGCGAAGTATCGCGGCTGGCCAGAAACAACTCCGGCCTGTTCCTGTTGGGCAGCGTTGCGGTTGGGTTCGGGCTGGCGCGTATCGCCAAGGCGAATCGTCCGGACAGCGCAAACCAGTGGGGGGAAGGGCAAGAACACTGGGAAGACTACTACGGGCAGCAGGAGGGCCGGTCCTACGGCGCCGGTTCCTCTGGGTCCGCGGAACTCGAACGGGCCACTTCCTCCCAGGGAACCAGCACATCCCCGTCCGCTTCTTCGGACAGCTCAAACCCGACCCATGCGAGCACCAGCTACCTCCCTGAGGAAGGTGAAAGCGTGCAGAGCCCGATCAACCCGCCGAGCGGTGCGCGAACGGACACCCAAAGCCCCGGCGGTCCGGGTCGATCTTCCAGTTAGTCCGGTGCACATCGGAACCGTTAATCAGAGGAGGTACTACTCATGGCCCAACCACGTGATCCTCGCCCGGGCGACGGCTCGGCAGGAAACAAATCCACAGCAGCCCAACACGCAGCCGCCCAGCACGCGGCCGCCCATCAGCAAACAGTCGAGCCTCATACCGGCGGTCCCAAGGGACCCGGCAGCGCCAAAGAGCAGAGTTCGGTACCAGGACTGGTTCGACAGCTCACTTCGGAGGTCACCTCGCTTTTCACCAAGGAGCTTTCCCTGGCGCGATCCGAAGTGCGTGAGTCAGTCCACGAAGCGAAGACAGGCATGATGGCGATGACCAGTGGCGGCGTCGTAATGCTCGCCGGCGTCATCATCCTGCTGATGGCAGCAGTTTATGGCCTGGCGACGGTACTGTCTCTGTGGCTCTCCGCCCTCATAGTCGGTGGTGTTGTGAGCATTATCGGCTTCATTATGCTGAAGTCCGGGCAGAGCAAGCTGAAACCGGATTCCTTCAAACCCGAGCGGACCGCGCGGGAAATGCAGAAGGACCGAGACGCAGTCAAGAACAAAGGAGCCATACAATGAGATCAGATGGAGATTCGGCGAAAGATCCGAGCCAGCTGGAGAGGGAAGTGGATGAGCAGCGCCGCGAGATCGGCGATACCATCCACGCGCTGGAGGAGAAGTTTTCCTCGCGAGAGGTATTCAATCAGGCTTCAGGCTACCTGCGTGAGCACGGCGGCGATTTTGCGAGGAGCCTGAGCAACAGCGTAAAAGCCAATCCGCTGCCCGTCGCTCTGACGGCGGTGGGTGTACTGTGGATGATGGTGGGTCAGCGCCCCTCAACCCGGATGCCTTCCTATAGTTCGGATAGTTCGGAGCACAGCAGTTCGAAAATGGCAGGATTGAAAGACAAAGGCGCCCAACTCAAGGGCAAGGGCTCTGCGGCACGGGAGAGGATGTCCGCGGGTGCCCACGACCTGCGCAGCCGCGCCGGGGCCACCGGACGAAACCTGCGCGACAAGGTCAGTGGAGCCCGGGAGGGGCTGTCCCACTCCATGGAAGGCGCCCGCGGGTCCCTGGGCAACGCGCGAGGGAGCTTCGAGCACTATCTGCGCGAGCAGCCCATGGCTGTGGGAGCGTTAGGAATTGCTCTTGGCGCACTCGTCGGGGCTGTGCTTCCACGCACCCAAATGGAGGACAGGACCTTTGGCGACGTCGGCGAGCAGGCCAGGAGCAAGGCGGCGGACCTGGCTGAAAAAGGTTATCAGAAGGCGGGAGAGATGGGCGACTCTGTGCGCCGGGAGGCAGAGGACGCACTCGGGTCAGAACACAAGCCCCAACACCGCCAGACGCCGTCAGGCAAACCAACTCCAGGTCCGGCGGCGACGCCGTAGGGTGCCCCGGGTCCAAAGGCGTTGAGCCCGGGCGCGGCGATCACAGGTTCGCCGCGCCCTTGTTTTTTTAATCAGGCTAATCCGTTTCGAAGCGTTCCAGGCGTTTTCTCAGCGAACGGTTTTCCGCTTGCAGGAGGTCCCGCTCCTCGAGCAGTTGGAGAACCAAAGCCACTCCATTCCAATTGATACCAAGATCCCGATGTAGACGAGCCGCGCGTCGGACGGTATACACATATTCGAATGTAAAGCTCCAAGCGGACGGCTCCTGTCCCTCGGGCTCGGCGATTCCGTGTGCAACCATTTCCTGAAGGCTTTCCAGGCTCACGTCCGCCTGCTGACAAAGCTCATGAGTTGTGATGTGAATGATCATGAGTTTACCTTCTTACCTGTTCCATTCAGCCCGTGGATCGAAGTGGGCCTTTTCCCCCAAACGCTGCCACATTGCCCTGATCTCGTCATCGAGCTGCGGCGGCATGACCACCTTCAGCACCGCATGGAGGTCACCCTGCCCGGTTTTGCCCGCTAAGCCGCGGCCTTTCACCCGTAAACGCTGACCTGATTGACTCCGGGGTGGAATAGTCAGTTGGATTTTGCCCTGCAGTGTCGGGACCGTGATCTTTGCGCCCAGCGCCGCTTCCCAGGGAGCCAGAGGAACAGTCAGCACGAGGTTCCGCCCTTCCACGTCGAACAGGGGGTGGGGCACGAGGCGAATGCGCAGATAGAGGTCGCCGGGAGGCCCCTCACCGATCCCCGGTGCCCCCTGGCCCTTGAGGCGAATGCGCTCGCCATCGGCGGCACCCTTGGGAATTTTGACTCTGATGGTTTTGGTCACGTCTTCAAGGCGCGACCCGTCCAGGCCGTAGTGAGGGAGACTGTAGTTGATCTGTTTCGGTTCTTCGGAAAGAGTCTCTTCGAGAAATACGGGCATGTCGAGTTCCACATCCCGGCCTCGCTGACTGAAACCGCCTCTGTCGCTTCCCGGGCGTGATCTGCGTCCCGCGCTGCCGAAGATGGACTCGAAAAAATCCGAAAAGTCGCCTTCGAAATGACTGAAGCCGCCTTCGAAACCCGCACTGGACTGCCATCCGGGAGGGGGACGGAAATCCTGACCCGCCGCCGCTCCGTATTGCCGCAACTCGTCGTACTCCGCGCGTTTTTTGGGATCTCCGAGGACCTCGTAGGCCTCTGTCACTTCTTTGAAGCGGTCTTCGGCATCGTGCTGTTCGCTCACGTCCGGATGGAACTTGCGCGCCAGCTTCCGGTAGGCGGTTTTGATCGTCTTGGGATCGGCCTCGGCATCCACTCCAAGAATCTTGTAATAGTCCTTGAACTCCATGGGCCCCTGTTACTCCTGTCGCGCAAAAAAAATGCCCGGCACTCCGAAGAGGAACCGGGCCAACCTTCTGGCACTAGGAGTCGAAAGAAAATCTAACCACGTTCCTGCGCTTCGCGAAGCGTGGAGAACTCCGCTTCGGACACCTCGGTATACTCAGACTCGTCGAATTCGGGCATCTCCGCGATCTCGTCCTTGCTGAGCATGGTGTCCCACAACAACTGATTCTCACCCATCTGGCTGACCTCGGCGAGATTCACCAGCACCGTGCTGCCGCCCAGACCCAAAACGCCACCGGACTCAATCACCAGGGCGAGGTTGCCACTCCGGTTGTCCCGAACGATCCGGCTCACGCTGCCAATTTCCTCGCCGCGACTGTTTACCACATCAGATTGAGTCACTTGATCCACGGGCATGGTAAGCAGCCCGCTGTCCATGTCCTGACCCTGCTGGGATTGAGCCGTCTGCTGCTGTTGGTCCTGGGGCGGCTCCTGCTGAGCCAGGACTTCTTCCGAAGTTTTGGCATTCAGCGCAGTCTGGAAGCTATCGTACTCCTGCTCGTCAAAACTCTGATCCTGATTCATATCAAACTGGGTAAAAACCTGCTCCCGATCCCAGTTCGCCTGCTCCAGTTTGTCGTCGAACTCGGATTCCAGATCCCGCCACTCCAGACTGCCGTCGCCGTCGCTGTCAATTTCGGAGAATGCCGGCGCGCTGCTCTGGCCCATCGTTTCGCTCGCCGCGCCTTTGTCCTTCATCTCTCCCTCTGCCGCGGTACCCGTCTGAGCGGCGAGCAGAGCGCCCAGCGCACAGGCTGTGAGCGACGCGGTTCCAAACCCCTTCAACTGCTTGATCATCACTTATCCTCCGCTTTCCTTCGCCCGACCCGGCAGGCCCGTCTTCCTTCCGGCTCGATGACTCACGCTGCCAGCGATTTCCACCGCTGGCGAGATGACTTGTGCAACTTGGTGGTGCAACTTGTTTGCCAAAGGGATTGAGGTTCCAGAAATGAAAGTGCAACACACCTGAAGACGTGGAAATCCGGTGGTTTTCAGTATGGAGATGAACTCGGATGCGCGTGAGCGCGCGCACTGAACCGACGATTCTATTATCGTTATTGTAGAAATGGATAAGGCCGGCGAGGATATAGCTGTTAACAGCTGCTAGCGCTTGCGAGATACGACAAAGGTTTCGTCGTTGAACCACAACGCGGAACGTCGCTTCAAAACCTCTCGAGTCGCCTGAAGATACTGCCCGGAAGCCACTGCTTCTTCCAGTTGGTCGTCCTGTATCTGATTGACGTAAATGGCCGCGTTCCAGGCCGCAAAAAGAGTGGAACTGCCGATATGGTCCCCGATCTCCGTAGGAAGAATATGCATTTCGTAGCGAAACACCGACTTCGCATCGGACATGGCGTTGAAATGGAATTCTCTGCTTTCCGGCCCCAGCTCATCCTTTAGCACCCGCAACAGAACATGCCGGTTAACCGTGAACGGATTTTCGTCCGGCCAGATGCTTTGCACAATCTCCGAGCCCGGATCATCCCCATAAGACTGAACACCCAGCAACCGGCCCCCCGGAGCGAGGCTGCGTGACAGGGGAGCCAGAATTCGCTTGACCTTGAACTCCGCCGACACCCGCGCCTGCCACGGCTGGGCAGCCAATATGAAGTCGTAATCGCCGCTGATTGCACCTTTGGGCGGAATGACACTCTCCAGCATGAAGCGCTGGTCCGCCCGGTAAATCACCAGTACCGAGGGCAGCGCGTACAGCGGGTTTCCAGTCCGTGGACTCGGTCTGGTTTGCCAGCCTTCATCCAGCAGCCCATGCAGGGCTTCGATCTGTTCCCCATACTCGTGGGCACAGCCACCCTCCAGGGCGATCTCGTGCCAGTTCAGGGGTTGATCCGATGAGTGGGGGCTTAACCAGGGGGCTTCGTTATAGGCCATGTTACTGATCACGAAGACCGTTGCAGGATGCTCTACCAGTCGGTCCGGCAGTTTGCTGAGCCCCAGACGAACATCCTCGAGACTCATCTCCTTGGCGTTGACGAAGAACGGAACGGTGGGAAAGCGACGATGCAGATTTTGCATCACATAGGTCAAAACGGTTCCGTCGCCCATCCCCGCATCAAACATCTTGAGCGCGGGGAAGCTGGGTTGCAGCAATTTCAACTCCTTCCCCGCTCGCTGGGAAATGGCCCACTTCTCGTTGCAGGTATGGACAAAGTGCAGGTACTTCTGGCGATTCTCGTAAAAACGAAACGGCCGGCGGGTTTTCCTCCCTTCGACGCCAGGACCAGCGGCTTCGGCCTCGGAACCCTGCGCGGGGGCAGCGGCAACCGGTCGGCTGAAATGGTTATCCACCAGCTTGAGTGCGGCGTCTTTTTCCGAGA
Organism: Gilvimarinus sp. F26214L; assembly: GCF_054401055.1. Lineage (NCBI taxonomy): Bacteria > Pseudomonadati > Pseudomonadota > Gammaproteobacteria > Cellvibrionales > Cellvibrionaceae > Gilvimarinus > Gilvimarinus sp. F26214L. The sequence goes on from NZ_JBTIYG010000012.1 coordinate 45,546, forward strand.
TTGAGTCCGGGCCCGGGGGGTGATTACGAATGTACTCGCGGATTCTTCCCAGGGTCCTCAGCGTCACTCCGCGGCCACTCCGAAGACGACTGACAAACTTCCCATCATTGACCACTTGCCGACCAAAGGTGGATTCACTGATCTCCGCCCGCTTGCAGTAGTCGGCAATCTGTTCGATGAGCTGTTGGATTTCGTGGTCCATAAAACAATCTCTACTACAATGGTGCGCCCCACTACGATGGAGCCCGGCGGCTTTAAAACCAAAAGCCAGCCAAACCGAACGCTAGTAAACCAGCTTCACCATATCCCGCCCATAGACATCCCGCAGTTTTTGAATCAGCTCGTCATTCGGTGTTACGGACCACTCCCTGCCAAGGTACAACTGCGCCCTGGCATCCTTGCGGGCGTAATCGATCCGCACGGGACAACCCTGGCTTCGGTAAGGGCGCAGCATCTCCGAGAGCCGGGCGGCAAAGTCGCGGCCCACACGGGAGGACTCCACGGAAAGGCAGAGGCCCTTCACCGCACTTTCTCGCGCCTCGTTCAGAGTCTGGACGCCGTCCGCGCGCATCTTCAGGCCGCCGCTGTAATCGTCATTGCTGATCTGCCCCTCCACCATCAGAAGAGTATTCTTGATCAGCTTTTCCCGGTGCTCGCCGTACGCATCGGAAAACATGGCCACTTCGATCCGCCCGGTGCGGTCGTCCAGAGTGAGAATGGCCATATTGTCGCCGCGCTTGGTTTTCATCACCCGCATACCCACCAGCAGACCGGCCACCTTCTGGCTGTTCTTTTCCGCCTTCAGGTTTGCGATTCGCGCGGACACCAGATGACCTATTTCATCTTCGTATTCATCGATGGGATGGTTCGTCAGGTAAAGACCCAGGGTGTCATGCTCGCCCTGCAGACGCTCCTTCATGGTCCAGCGGCGGCACCGGGTGTAAGGCTCGTAAACATCAGTTGCGGCTTCCTCCGTCGGAACCAGAGTGCCGAACATGTCCTCGATTCCCGCAGCGCTGTTGGCGGTATTCTGTTCAGCGGTTTTGACCGCGTCACCGATCGCCGCGAACATCACCGCCCGATCAAAGTCCAGCGCGACCCCGGGGCCGATGGTGTCCAGGGCCCCACTGCGGATCAGAGCTTCCAGCGCGCGCTTGTTCACCTTGCGCGGGTCCACCCGGGAGCAGAAATCGAAAAGATCCTTGAAAGGGCCGCCCTCGTTGCGCGCCGCGATGATGCTCTCCACCGGACCTTCACCCAGGCCCTTGATGGCACCCAGGCCGTAGATGATGTCCCCCTGGTCGACGCTGAATCGCCACGCGCCGCGATTCACGTCCGGCGGCAGCAGGTTGAGCTTCATGTGGCGGCATTCTTCGATGAAGGTCACCACCTTGTCGGTTTTGTCCATGTCCGACGAAAGCGTGGCCGCCATGAAGTGCGCGGGATAATGAGCCTTCAACCATGCAGTCTGGTAAGACACCAGCGCGTAAGCGGCCGAGTGGCTCTTGTTGAAACCGTAGCCCGCAAACTTTTCCACCAGATCGAAGATCTTGATCGCCAGCTCGGGATCGATGCCCTGCTCCTGGGCGCCCTTCTGGAAGCTCTCCCGCTGCTTGGCCATCTCTTCGGGTTTTTTCTTCCCCATAGCCCGGCGCAGCAAATCCGCCCCACCGAGAGAGTAGCCGGCCAGGGCCTGAGCGATCTGCATCACCTGCTCCTGGTACACGATTACACCGTAAGTCGGTTCCAAAATGGGCTTGAGCCGTTCGTGCTGATACTTCGCGTCCGGATAGGCCACTTTGGCCCGCCCGTGCTTCCGGTTGATGAAGTCATCCACCATGCCCGACTGCAGCGGCCCCGGCCGGAACAGAGCCACCAGAGCGATCATGTCTTCCAGGTTGTCCGGCTGCAGGCGCTTGATCAGGTCGCGCATGCCGCGCGATTCCAGTTGGAAGACCGCAGTGGTTTCCGCGGCCTTGAGCAGCTTGAACGTATCCGGATCGTCGAGGGGAATCGCGGTTATATCCAGCGGCGGCTCGCCCGCGGTACTGCGCTCCCGGTCGATCATCTCCTTGGCCCAATCGATGATGGTCAGCGTGCGCAGCCCGAGGAAGTCGAACTTCACCAGGCCCGCATCCTCCACATCGTTCTTGTCGAACTGGGTCACCAGGCCACCACCGGCCTCGTCGCAATACAGGGGCGAGAAGTCCGTGAGTTTGGTGGGCGCAATCACTACGCCCCCGGCGTGCTTGCCCACGTTCCGGGTCATGCCCTCCAGCTTCAGGGCCATGTCCCAGATTTCCTGGCCGTCGGGGTCGTCGCGGAGAAAGTCCCGCAGGATCTCTTCCTGCTCGTAGGCTTTTTCCAGGGTCATGCCCACGTCCGGCGGAATCATCTTGGACAGCTTGTCCGCGAGGCCGTAGCTTTTGCCAAGCACCCGGGCCACATCTCGCACCACCGCCTTGGCGGCCATGGTGCCGAAGGTGATGATCTGGGAGACCGCATCCCGGCCGTAATTGTCGGCCACGTAGCTGATCACCTGATCGCGCTTTTCCATGCAGAAGTCAATGTCGAAATCGGGCATGGACACCCGTTCCGGATTCAGAAACCGCTCGAACAGCAGGTCGTACCGGAGCGGGTCCAGATCCGTGATATTCAGGGAGTAGGCAACCAGGGACCCGGCACCAGAACCTCGCCCGGGCCCCACCGGCACGCCGTTGTCGATGGCCCACTTGATGAAGTCCATAACGATGAGGAAGTAGCCGGGAAACTCCATCTGCACGATGATGTCCAGCTCGAAACGCAGGCGTTCCTCGTAGACCTTCCGCCTGGCCGCGTACTCGGGATCGCTTTTATCGAGAATCTTCTCGAGCCGCTTGTCCAGGCCCTCGTAGCAGAGTTTTTCGAAGAACTGGGCTTCGCTCATGCCCTCGGGAATCGGATAGGCCGGCAGGAAGTTTTTACCGAGGGTGATTTCAAGGTTGCAGCGCCGGGCGATTTCCACCGTGTTGGCCAGGGCTTCGGGGATGTCGCTGAACAGCTCGGCCATCTCCTCGCCACTGCGCAGGTATTGCTGCTCACTGTAGCGGCGCTCCCGGCGCGGATCATCGAGGGTGCGCCCCTCGGCGATGCAGACACGGGTTTCGTGCACCTCGAAATCCTCAGAGGCGATGAAGCGCACATCGTTGGTCGCCACCACCGGGCACTGGGCTTCACCGGCCAACTCCACGGCTGCATGCAGATAGTCCTCGTCGTGCTGCCGCCCGGTGCGCTGCAATTCCAGATAGAAGCGACCGGGAAAGTCCTCCATCCAGCCTTTGAGCAGGCTGGCCGCCTCCCCCTTGCGCCCCCCCACCAGGGCCATGCCGATGTCCCCGAACTTCGCTCCGGACAGGGCGATAACGCCCTCCGAGTGTTCCGTTACCCAGGAGCGTTCCACGGTGGCCACCCCCATGTGCTGGCCGTGCTGGTAGGCGCGGGAAATCAGCTGGGTGATGTTGCGATAGCCCTTCTGGTCCATGGCCAGCAGGGTGAATCGGGTGGGCGGGGATTCCCGGTCCGGGCCGGCGAGCAGGAAGTCGCTGCCGCAAATGGGCTTGATGCCCTTGCTCTGGGCAGCCTTGTAGAACTTGATCAGGCCGTAGAAGTTGCATTCGTCAGTAATGGCGCAGGCCGGCATCTCCAGCTCGGCCAGCCGGTTTACCAATGGCTTGATCTGGGCAATACCGTCAACGAGGGAGTAATCCGTGTGCAGTCGGAGGTGGACGAATGGTGTGCTCATGAGGGCCCTGAGGTGAATGATTCAACGGTGTGGCGCGCAGGAGATTCTAGCCTGTGAGCCGCCGGACCTTAAAGGAGATTGTGGGATTTTTACCACCGCGGTGACTGCCAATCTGGCAGGGGTCACAGAGACGCAGTTTGCGAGCCCACGGGCGAACCCGACCTTGCGACCGTCTGAATCTCCGGCTACCGGCGCCTGACGTGCCGCAGAAACGCGGAAGAAGCCACGGTCAGAACACCCAGAATTACCAGTAACAGAAACGCTTGCCCATAGCTCTCGGCTCCACCGCCATTGAGGACAATCACCACCAGCACGGCTCCCAGGGCCCCGCCGATTCGCTGAGAGATATTGACCATAGCGGCCGCGTCGCCCATCTGTTCGGCATTCACAGCATTGTAGGCCGCGGTCATGGCCGGCATTTGCGCCCAGGCAAGCCCGAAGCCCCGCAGCACCATCAGCCCCGCAAGCAGTACCCAGGAAAGCTCCATGGGAAGCACGAAGGGAACGACGGAGGCCAGCACCGCCAGAGCCCCCAGCAGGCTGATGTTGCCCGGACCATAGCGGTCCGTCAGCGCCCCCGCCAGGGGCAGCGCCACGGCCGTACCCAGCCCCATCAACAGCAGCATGGTCCCGGTAGCGGTGGTAGAAAGATCCAGCACCAGTTGAAACCAGAGGGGGATGAGCAGCAGGCCGCCGTACATGCTGGCACCGGTAAGCCCGGCCGTGAGGGTGCCAGCCAGGAAGCCGCCGCGACGCAGCAAACCCAGATCCAGCAGCGGATGGGCCACCCGGGAAGAACTCAGGGCGAAGGCCGCCACCAACACCGCTCCCAGAATCATGGCGAGAACGCTGGTTTTACTCAGCCCGGCGGAACCGGTCTCGGCGGCCCCGAACAGCAGCAGGGGCAGACCGAGCCCGAGCAGGAACAGCCCGCGAAAGTCGAGCGGACGCTCCGGTTGTTGCTGACCCGGCGGGATCAGGCCGCGGGCAATGACCAGAGCGACCATGCCCACTGGCACATTGAACCAGAACAACCAGCGCCAGGAAGCCACCTCCAGCACGGCGCCACCCACCGCCGGGCCTAATGCCGGACCGAGGGCTATGGCAAATCCCAGGGTTCCCACCACGCGTCCCAACTGACGGGGGTGGGCGGTGGCCCCGATAATGGCCTGCCCAGCCGGGACCAGCAGCCCCCCGGACAAGCCCTTGAGCAGCCGCCCCAGCACCAGCTCCACAGGGCCGGGAGCCAGAGCACAGAAGGCGGACGATCCCACAAAGACCAACAGTGCCGCAGCCCAGACCCGCCCGGAACCAAAGCGCCTGCACATCCAGCCGGAAGTGGGCAGGGAAACCGCGAGCGCAATAAGGTAGGCGGTGATGGTCCACTGGATGGTGGCCAGGTCGGATTGAAAATCGGCGCGAATGGATTCCAGGGCCAGGTTTGCCACAGTGGTGTCGAGCATCACCATGAACGAACCGATGCCGATGACTGCGGCGATCTGCCACGTCCGCAGGGGAATGGCGGGTGGGGCCTCGCTGGATGTGCTGACTTCCGTCAAGACGAACTCTCTGACTGTTGCTGCAAACAATGCCTGGTCGACTGGCGGACAATCTGCCAGTGGACCGGAACGGCGGGGCGCTACAGGCTACCGCAAATTCGAGAGGGATTCAGGGATTGCCCTCTCACAATGGCTGTGAGAACGAGTTTTTGCAGCAACTGCTAGTTGATCTGAAATACTCGGATGGTTACAAAATCGCCTTTGGGGGATGGGGTGATGGTGCCGGTAAACACGCGCTTGTTCAGCCACTGGTAGTCACCCTCCGGGGCGCTGAAGCGAGGCGCGGTTCGCACGTAAGGGCGGCTGTTTTCCGCCGGAGCCACCAGGCCCTCGTTGTTCACCGCAATGACCTGACCGTCTTCGGTTTCGATGGCATAGATGGCCTTGATTTCGGTTACCCCATCGGGCCGAGTGAGCTGCCAGTCGGCACCGCCGGACAGGACCTTGCCCCGCATCGCCCCGCCCTTCCCGTTTCTGCCCCGGAACTCCCCGCCGGTGATTGGAATGAAACGGCGCGCGCCCAAGTCACTCGCACCGATATTCACGGGCTTACCGATGGCGACCTTGAGCTCCATCACCAACTCTGTGGTGAGCGGCTCCACACCAGATGCCCAGTCTTCGGCTTGCGCTGCCATGGTGACCCCCATCATCCAGACCCACACGAAAGCTTTAAGCTTCCTCATCTTTATACTCCCTGCTTGGTTTACCGTACCGCAAAAAAGTCCACCACTACGCCGTCCGCTCCGCGCGCGCCGGAGCCAACCACGATCAGGCCGTTTAACCAGTCGTAAGTAGCGGAGCCGGTTTCCAGCCGTGCTGAGGTGCGAAAATAATAGTGCGCCGGATCGACCGCCTCGCCGTTTGCAAGTCGTTGCATTGTTTCGGCCGCACCGTGACGCAGCCCACTGTCCTGCACGTAGATCAACTCGCCACCGGCAGTTTGCAGGGTATAGCGCGCGTCCAGTTGAAAGCTGTCGTCCCCGCGCTGCAACAACCAGTCGCCGCCGCCTTCAAGCACCTGGCCTTCCAGGCCTTCGCCTTGGAATTCCCCACCAAGAATTCTCACGAAGCGCCTTGTGCCCAGAGGAGTCTGCCCCAGTTGCCGGGGTGGCGCCACCCTCAGACGCACCCGCAGCAGCGGTTCCAACAAAGGCACGACAGGATCAAAATTCACTGGACACTTCCACTTCAATTGGATTGACGCCGGTCCGTTCGCGGTTTACGGCATCGAGGTCAAAGCCCGCGGTCTGCTTGTAGCGGGCGGCAACCGCCTCCAGTTCCTCGCGCGGGATGACATCCTCGATGTGAGCGAAACCCTCCGGGGCCCGCTCCTCGGCCATCTGCATGACCTGCTCGGGGCCGTTTTGCCGATTGAGGAGCACAATCTTTCCGGTGGCGGGTCGACGCTCGTCTTCATAGGCCGCGAAGGCGCTTTGCAGGTCTGGTGCGGTGTTCAGTTCCGCCGCCAGTTTTTCTGCATCCAGAATGCCCTGGGAGGCTCCGTTGGACCCGATCGGGTACATGGGATGGGCCGCATCGCCGGCGAGGGTCATGTTACCGAAACTCCACCGGGGCAAGGGGTCCCGGTCAGCCAGTGGAAATTCGTACACGTGCTGGCAGCTCTCGATGATTTCAGGAACATTGACCCACCCGAAATCCCAGGACTGAAACGGGTCCTTGAACACGTCGATGGACACTTCCCGGTTCCAGTCCTGTTCGTCCTGCTCGAACTCCGGTTCGCTCAGTTCGGCGATCCAGTTGAGCAGGGCCGGCTTGCCGTCGAGTGCGGGGCGGATCGGATAAGCCACAAATTTGCAGTCCTGATGGCCGGCCATGAACATGGTGCTGCCGTCCAGGAAGGCTTCTCCCTCACTGACACCCCGCCAGAGGATGCGCCCCCCGTAAATGGGGGCGCCCTCGTTGGGATACAGTATTTTACGGGCGGTGGATTTGATTCCGTCGGTGGCCACGAGACAAGCGCCCTCCACGGTGATCGTGGCACCGGCTTGGTTAATGAAATGGGCCTGTACGCCGTTGGCCGTATCGTCCCAGGCGGTCAGCGCGTGACCGGTGACGATGCAGTCGCCGCCGAGTTGGTCGCGCGTTGCGTCGAGCAGCATCATCTGGAGCCGGCCGCGGTGAACGGAATATTGGGGGTAGCGGTAGCCGGCGTTGAGGCCGCGAGGCTCGGCCCAGATCTGTTGGCCGAATTTGTTGTAGTAGTGCAGCGCGCTGGTGCGGATGCCGATGGCGTCCAGTTGCGGGCCGAGCCCCAGGTCGTACAGGACCCGGGTGGAATGGGGCAGAAGGTTGATTCCGACTCCGAGTGGCCGCAGTTCCTCTACGGCCTCGAAGATCCGCACTGCCCGGCCTTGCCGGTGCAGCAGAAGCGCCAGAGTGAGGCCCACCGGCCCGGCCCCGGCGATAATAACTGGCTTGTTCATCAATTACCCGCGAGCGTCTTGCTGTTTCGAAACACGAAAACGGCCATGATAGCGGAAATTGTTTGTACGCTGAACAAATAAAGCTCTGTTCGAGCTGATCTGGAATAGTGCCACTAGGCCGTTTGCCGCTGGGGTGGGGTGTTTTGAAAACGCATGAATCCATCCCTGGAGCTCCCTCGCGGGGTCCCTCCCGCGAGGGTTTCAAAACACCCCACCCCGTCGGCAAACTGCATCCGAGTGGCGGAACCATCGGTAGCTTCGATTCACACGGGTTCGGCTCACGCTAGGCACAGCACGGATAAAGCAGCGCTCACCCAAGTTATGACTCGCGCGGAATCACCGGCAATATCAATGTGGAACCTTTTTCGCCGCCGTAATGAACGGTCACGTCCGGCGCGGGCTCCAACCTTGGTGTCGCCCGCGCGTCGGCAAAGTTGAGCGTGAGTCGAATCTGGTGGCCCGCCTTGAACACATTGGAAATCACGTAGAAGTCGAACTCCAGTTCCACCGCTTCGCCCGGAACCAGGGGTTGCCGGGACGCTTCAGTAAACGGATGGTACGGCAGCCCCAGATTGTTGTAGGGAGCCTCCGTTGTTTTCCGCAGTGAGGCCCGCAAGCGGCCCTCGACGGTGCGATACGTGGTTGTTCCGTCTGGAGCTACATCGTCGATACGGGCCACTACGTCCGCATCCTGCGCCGTGCTGGACAGCCACAATTTCAGGACCGGATGCCCGGTAATCTGTACATCCTCCTCCAGTGGGGCGGTAACGAACTGCAAACCGTTTTCCCAGAAGTTGTCATGATCCACTTCATAGTCAACGGTAACGCTGGTTGCGCCTTCTTCAAGCTCTCCGTCGCGCACCAAAGAGGCCTTTCCCAGTTTGAACTCGGTGAGCTGCTGATTCGGCAACGGCCAGGTCTCGGCTGTGTGCCAGCCGGGAATACCGATCGAGCTGCTGTCGAGGTTGTAGGTGTAATAGGTCACCGGGGCCTCCTCCATGATCCCGTTTTCCACTCCCTTCAGCCAGTGGTCAAAGAAGCGCAACTCCTCAACCAGTATGTCAAAACCGGTCTCGTCTTCCACGGTGGTCCAGTCGCAGTGAGTCGCGGGTCCCAGGACGAACTTCAATGGGTTGCTCAGGTTGTTGAAGATCAGGGGCGGACCGTAGCCGGGGCCTTCCTCGTCCAGGTTGGCCGCTGTGTAGATCGCAATGCCGGACTCTTCGATGGTGTCTTTGTAGGTATGGGGACTGCTTTGCAGCCACCACTGGCTGTCAAAGTTTTCCGCCGTGCTGTCCCGGAAGGGAGTGTAACCGGCGGTTTCGATGTTGTTTTCGTGTTCGGCAATGGCCGCGTTCAGCAGAGATCGGTCCTCGTCCCCATCCACAGGGGCCGCTAGGCGGTCCCGTGCTTCACGGGATCCGCCCCGCATGACCCGGGTCGGAACTCCTTCCGGTGGTGCCATGCCACCGTAGTTGGCGAAGGGATAGACGTCCCATTCGCAACTCATGGGGAATACGGCTTTCAGGCTCGGGGGTGCTGTACTCAGGGCCTGCATCTGACTGCCGCCGGTGGCGGAGCAGCCCCACATGCCCACCTTGCCGGAACTCCAGGGTTGGGCCGCGAGCCATTCGGTAATGTCGTAGGCGTCCCAGCGTGCGTGGTCCTGCCACTCGCCCCTGTTAAAGCCGGCGTTCCGGCCGAAGCTCGCGTAGAGTCCGCGAAAATCCGCAACCGCGACAATGTAGCCGTACTTCGCCAGTTTGAGGGCCTTGCCGGGGTAGTTTTCGGCGGTCAGGCCCGGACCGTAATTGCGGCGATTGTAAGGGGTGTGCATCCACAGCACCGGGAGCTGCTCCGCAGCCTGCTCCCCCTCCGAAGTGGGGCGGAAAATGTCCACGGCTATTCGGGTTCCGTCGCGCATGGGAATGTAGCGGGAGGTCATTTCATAGCCGTCGTACTGTTCCCGGGAATAGCCGCTGTAGGCACTGGGCCGGGAGACTTTTTCACCGCCCATGGTGACGGCCAGCGGCGAGACCGCCCCCTCTTCCGGGCTGCCCGACGGTGATCCGCAGGCCGCGAGACCGACGCCGAACAGCACGGTAAGAGAAGTACGGAGAGCAGCTTTGAGTACGTGAGGGACGCACCGGGAGATATCAGTCACGAGGAAGCTCCTTGGCCAGGTTGCAATTATTCTGTATCAGCGCCTTCCGGGCGCAGATAGTTTGTATGACAAACCATATGGGATTTGAACGGAAGGTCAAGCGATGAAAGGTAAAGCGGTGAAAAGTTTGCCGATCCTGTTTGGTTTGATCAGACCGGTTCCCTCGTTCCCTGATTTACTGCTTCATTGCACAGACTCATAGGGCAGCCCCACGTAGTTCTCTGCGATGGTAGTCAGACCTGCCTCGGAATTGGTGTAGTAATCCAGTTCCGCCAGTTGCATGCGGTGGTTGAACGGGTCATCGTCAAACTTGTGCAGAAGGCTGGTCATCCACCAGGAGAAGCGCTCGGCCTTCCAGACCCGGCGCAGGCAGATTTCCGAGTAACGTTCGATCAGGTCGGTACGCCCCTCCCCGTAAACCTTTGACAGCACGGTGAACAGAGTGTGGATGTCGCTGGCTGCCAAGTTGAGCCCCTTGGCGCCCGTGGGCGGCACGATGTGGGCCGCGTCGCCCGCGAGAAACAGGCGACCGTAGCGCATGGGTTCCGCAACAAAGCTGCGCAAGGGCGCGATGCTTTTTTCCAGCGACGGCCCGGTGACCAGGTCCGCAGCCGTCTCCTCGGGCAGCCGGGACCTGAGCTCATCCCAGAAGCGTTCGTCGGACCAGTCCTCGACCTTTTCATCCAGGCCCACCTGTACGTAGTAGCGACTGCGGGTGTGGGAGCGCATGCTGCACAGGGCAAACCCGCGGGCATGGTTCGCGTAGATCAACTCATCGGCAACCGGCGGGGTGTCGGACAGCAGCCCCAGCCAGCCGAATGGATAGACCCGTTCGTACTCCTTGAGGACGGAATCGGGAATGGACTTGCGGGAGACACCATGAAAGCCGTCACAGCCCGCCACGTAATCACATTCGAGCCGGTAGGTGCGGCCTTCGTGCTCATAGGTAACATGGGGGCTGTCGCTGTTCAGGTCGTGCAGGGCCACGTTGGCCGCGCTGTAGACGGTCCGGGCCCCGGCAGCGGCCCGGGCATTCATCAGATCTCTTGTGACTTCGGTCTGGCCGTAAACGATAACGCTCTTTCCGCCCGTGTAGCCCGCCAGGTCAATACGCGTCCGGCGACCAGCAAACGCCAGTTCGACGCCGGTATGGACCAGCCCCTCACGGTCCATCCGCTCACCCACCTGCGCCTGGCGAAGAAGGTCCGCCATGCCCTGCTCCAGAACCCCGGCCCGGATCCGACCCAGTACGTGATCCTGGGTCTGCCGTTCAAGCACCACGTTGTCGACGCCCTGATTATGCAGTAGCTGGCCGAGCAAGAGGCCCGAGGGGCCGGAACCAATGATGGCTACCTGGGTTCGGTCACGGGACATAAGGCAACACCTCTTTCTTATCGATTATCGTGATCACGGCGCAACGGTCGGAAGGCACTTGCGCCTGGCCTGCTACTGGATGCCTTGCTCCAGACGGTGGAGCACCTCGTAGCAGGCCAGAACCTGCCCCACACTGGAGTTCGGTTCGCGCCCTTCCTGGATGGCTGCGAAAAACTCCCTGTCCTGCAACTCGATGCCGTTCATGGACACATCCACCTTGCTTACGTCGACGGATTCTTCCCGGCCATTCACCAGGTCGTCATAGCGGGCGATGTAGGTTCCGTTGTCGCAGATGTAGCGGAAGAAGGTGCCGAGGGGTCCGTCGTTGTTGAAGGACAGGGACAGTGTGCAGATTTTTCCGGTTTCTGTTTTCAATTGAATGGACATATCCATGGCAATCCCCAGCTCCGGGTGCATGGGCCCCTGAATGGCGTTGGCAACCGTTACCCGCTCGCCGGTCTGGTACTGGAACAGATCCACGGTGTGCGCTGCGTGATGCCACAGCAGATGGTCGGTCCAGGAGCGGGGCTCGCCGAGGGCATTGGTATTGGTGCGGCGGAAGAAGTAGGTTTGCACGTCCATCTGCTGAATGTTCAGCTCCCCAGCGCGGATTCGCTTGTTGATCCACTGATGGGAGGGGTTGAAGCGCCGTGTATGGCCCACCATGCACACCAGGCCGGTCTCCCGCTGCTTTTCTGCCACCGCCTGGGCGTCCGCCCAACTGTCGGCCAGGGGAATTTCCACCTGCACGTGCTTTCCCGCGTCCATGCATTGGATGGCCTGGGCCGCGTGCATCTGAGTCGGGGTACAGAGGATGGCTGCTTCGAGGCCCGGTTGCGCGAGGCCTTCGGCAAGATCCGTACAGGCGTGCTGAATACCGTACTTCTCCGCAACCGTTCTGGTTTTTTCCAGCTCACGGCCTACCAGTGAGATGACCTCGACTCCGTCGATGTTTTTGATACCGTCCAGGTGTTTGGCACCGAAAGCGCCGGCGCCGGCCAGAACTACTTTCATCGGCTTCCCCCTTGTTGTTGATTCTCCAGAATGAGATGACCCACCGCCGTGTTGGAGGCGGGAACGTGATAGAAACGGTGACGGCAGTTCACCGTGTCGTCCAGTGCGCCGCGCATAATGAGCCACATCACCAGCTCGATACCTTCGGAGCCGGCTTCGCGCACGTAATCGATGTGGGGCATGTGCGAGAGCTCTTCCGGATTGTGGATCAGCTGGTCCAGGAAGCTGTTGTCGAATTCCCGATTGATCAGCCCCGCGCGCGGCCCCTGCAACTGGTGGCTCATACCACCGGTGCCCCAGATCTGCACATTGAGATCTTCATCGAAGGACCCGATCGCCTTGCGGATGGCTTTGCCAAGCTGGTAACAGCGACGACCGCTGGGCGGCGGGTACTGCACCACGTTAACGGCGAAGGGAATGACCGCGCAGGGCCAGTGTTCGGGCTGACCGAACATCAATGAAAGCGGCACGGTCAGCCCGTGGTCCACATTCATCTGGTTGACGATGGTCAGATCAAAGTCATCCTCGATGATGGACTGGGTCATGTGCCAGGCCAATCCAGGGTGACCGTGAACGGTGGGGACGGGGCGCGGTCCCCACCCTTCGTCGGCCGGTTCGAATTTTTCTCCCACCCCGATTGCAAAAGTGGGAATCAGGTCCAGGCTGAACGCGGAGGCGTGATCGTTGTATACGAGAAAGACCACATCCGGCTTGTGTTCGGCAATCCATTTTTTGGAGAAGTCGTAGCCTGCAAACAAGGGCTTCCAGTAGGGCTCTCCGGTTCTGCCGTTGTCGATGGCGGCCCCGATAGCGGGAACGTGGGATGTGGCAACGCCTGCGGTTATTCTGGCCATAAATCACAATCTCTCGTTTTGTGCCGGTTGCCGTCTCGGGGGCCCGACCTTTTACCCCTTACCGTCTTTGGAGGTTCGGTTACCTTCAACCGAACGCCCCCCACTGAGCATCATTTCCTTGTATTCCTCCACCGTCATGCCGGTCATGGTGGATGCCGCGTGCTGGAAGCTGAAGCCGTCGGTGGAGAAGATCTTGGCGAGGAAATAAATGTTGCCGCCGTTGGCAATCATGCGGTTGTAGTCCCGGTCGAGCACCGCCTGTTTCTGCTCTTCGGTCATAGGCCACTCGTCCAGATAGGCGCGCTCATCGGCTTTGAATCTTTCCCGGTTGGGCACTTTCATCAGGGACATGCAGAACTGGTTCAGATGATAGCCTTTGCGGGACATGTCCGCGTCGAAAATGGTGGTGCCGGGAACATCGGCATAGGGTTTATCGAGAGCCATGTTATTGCTCCTCCGGCCAGTACAGGCGCATGGGGTTGTCCACCAGGAGTTTTTGCTGGAGCTCTTCAGTCGGGGCGATCCGGGGAATGAAGTCCACCAGCCTGCCGTCGTCGGGCATGTGGGTTTTCATGTTCGGATGGGGCCAATCGGTTCCCCAGAGCACCCGGTCCGGAAAACTTTCCACCACCTTGCGGGCAAACGGAACCACGTCGTCGTAAGCGGGAGGGCCGCGGTGCGAGAGGCGCTCGGGGCAGCTGACTTTGGACCAGAAGCGAGGGTTGTCGGCCATCAGTTTCAGGAACAGCTCGAACTCCGGGCCGTCCACAGGTTTGCTGACGTCGGGGCGCCCCATGTGGTCAATGACGACCGGGGTTGGCAGCGCTGCGAAAAAGTCGTACAGCTCGGGAAGCTCCTGAGCCTCGAAGTAAATGACGATGTGCCAGCCCAGCGGCTTGATCCGCTCGGCGATGGCCACGAGCTCGTCTTTCGGCAGCGCATCCACCAGGCGCTTGACGAAATTGAACCGGACTCCGCGCACCCCGGCGCCATGAAGGTCCTGCAGCTCCGCGTCGGCGATGGTGGGTTTTACGGTGGCCACTCCTCGCGCTTTTCCGCCGGAATGCCGCAGCGCGTCCACCAGGGCGCGGTTGTCCGCCCCGTGGCAGGTGGCCTGAACCACCACGTTGCGCGCAAAGCCCAGGGAGTCCCGCAGGGCGAAGAGCTGCTCCCGGGAAGCGTCGCAGGGCGTGTATTTGCGTTCCGGCGCAAAGGGAAACCGATCGCCCGGCCCGAAGACGTGGCAGTGCGCGTCCACGGCACCGGCGGGCACTTGGAACCGGGGCTTGCTGGGGTTCGCATCCCAGCAGAGCCAGTCGGGGTCCATCTCGCTTCTGTGGTCCGGAAAGGTGTTCATTTGCCCCTCGCTTTCAGTGCTGTGTCGAGACGCGGGTAAACGCGGCGCGCGTTCAGTTCGTACACCTTGCGGCGGTCCTCTTCCGAGAGAGGCAGTGCATCCACGTAACGTTTGGTATCGTCAAAGTATTGATTGGTCTCCGGGTCGATGCCACGCACAGCGCCCACCATTTCCGAACCAAACAGGATGTTATCCACGTCGATGACCCGAAACAGAAGGTCGATTCCCGGCTGGTGATACACGCAGGTATCAAAGAACACATTTTTCATGACGTGCTCGCCCAGTGGCGGGCGCTTCAGCATGTCGGCCAGACCGCGATAGCGGCCCCAGTGGTAGGGAACCGCACCGCCTCCGTGGGGGATGATGAAGCGAAGGTCCGGAAAGTCCCGGAACAGGTCGCCCTGAATGAACTGCATGAAGGCTGTGGTATCCGCATTGATGTAGTGGGCACCGGTTGCGTGGAAGTTGGGGTTGCAACTGCCCGAGACGTGAATCATTGCCGGCACGTCCAGCTCGACCATCTTTTCATAGAAGGGGTACCAGCTCTTGTCGGTCAGGGGCGCGGAGGTCCAGTGCCCGCCCGAAGGGTCGGGATTGAGGTTGCATCCCACGAATCCCAGCTCAGTCACGCAGCGCTCCAGTTCCGCTACGGAGTTCTCCACCGGAACGCCCGGTGACTGGGGCAGTTGGCACACGCCGATGAAGTGATCCGGATACAGATCCACCACCCGCTTGATCAGGTTGTTGCACAGTTCCGTCCACTCGCGGGAGACGTTCTCGTCGCCCAGATGATGGGCCATGACCGAGGCGCGGGGCGAAAAGATGGTCATGTCCGCGCCCCGCTCCCGCAGCAGCCGCAACTGATTCTGCTCCACGCTCTCGCGAATTTCGTCGTCGCTGATGTTCGGCCGTGTGGGCGCCGGCAGCGACGGATCCTCGAAGTGGGCCAGTTGCGCCTTGCGAAATGCCTGGTGCGGCTCCGGGGCCGTGGTGTAATGCCCGTGGCAGTCGATGATCAGCATGGTTTGCAGCCTTCCAGTATTTCATCCAGTCGTTCTTCCAGTTCCACCTGTGCCAGCGCGGAGCGAAACCGGCCACCCCACAACTGAGTGGCCGCCGAGGCGCGGCTCATCCGCGGTTCGATGCCAGCTTCCTCCACCGTGCGCGCGGCTTCGTTCATTTCTTCCGCTCTGCGCGTGCCGTGTTCGAGGCTGCGTCCGATCATGTAGGCACCGTGCTCACGCCAGTCCACGCCAGGCATGAGGTTGTTCAGCGACTCGATCACGGTGTCCTGCACACCATATGAGCGGGCCGCGAGCAGGGCTTCGAGCAACAGGGACTCCAACCCCTTGATCAGAACACTGCGGCACATCTTGCAGGCCGCGGCCTTACCCACCTCCCGGGCAAAGACGCGAGCTTCACTGAAACCCAGTGACCGGGCCAGCCCATGGAACTCGTCGGCAGAGGGACCACCCAGAAGAATCGGTGTCGCGATTCCGGCCGGCGCTATGGGAGCCATCACCGCTGCGTCGATGTAGCGGGCACCGGCTTGCTCCACGAGAGTTGCCGCCTCCCGCTTGGTGGCGGGGCTGGCGGAGTTGAGGTCCACGAACCAACTGCCCGGCTGCAGGCCCGAAGCACATTCAGCCGCTGCAGCAAGGCACTGTTCTGCCGTCACGGCGGAGATCACCAACTGCACATTTGCAGCGGCCTGCGCGGCACTGTCCGCAAGATGCAGTTGCGGGGCCTTTGCGGCCGCGCCGCTGGGCTCGCTGCCCGGGTCAGCAAATTGCCGGTCAAAGGCCCACAGGATTACGCCGGCGTCGCCCAGCGACGGCAGCAACGTTTGCCCCACTTCGCCAAAACCCAGCAAGGCGATGGACTGAATCCGGCTCACGGCTTGCTCCCGGTACTTGCGGGGATGAACACATCACCCTCCATCAACTTGCGCGCGGTTCGCAGCAAGGCGGAACGCCTGACCTGAACGGAGTCGCTTCCAATTGCGCAGTCCATCTCCACAGTAAAGAAGCCGGTGGGATGCTCCACGTCCAGGCGTTGCACCCCTCCATTCAACTGCTTGCCAATAACCTGCTGCGCCACGGAGCCTGGCAGCATGCAGGCCGTGGCCACACTCACGGCGCCCAGTACGCCAATGGCCTCGTGGACCCGGTGCGGGATAAAAGTACGGGTGCAAATGAGTCCGCCGTCCCGCGCCGGTGCCACCAGGCTCAATTTGGGGACGGATTTGTTGGCGACGTCACCCAGGTTCATCAACCGTCCCGCCTCGAGCCGAATCGACTCCAGGCGCCGCCGCAACTTCCCGTCGGCTTCCAGTTCGGCCGGAGATTCGTAGCCGGATTTCCCCAGGTCCTCCGCGCTGAGCACCACCGCCGGCATTCCGTTGTCCACGCAGGTCACCAAGACGTTATCGATGCTGTCCACCGTATTGCCGCTGGGCAGCAGCGCGCCGCAGCTGGAACCGGCCACGTCGAGAAAATCGAGCATCACTGGCGCGGCGGTTCCGGGCACTCCGTCAATGCGCGCTTCGCCTTCATAATTCACCCGGCCTTCTGGCGTCTGCACTTGTGCAACCGCGATGCTCCCGGTGTTGAGCATGCGAATGCGTACATGGGTGACATCGTTTATGACCGAAACCAGCCCCTTTTCGATGGCAAAGGGCCCTACTCCTGCCAGAAGATTTCCGCAGGTCTGGGCGTCGCTGACCTCCGGCCTGTCCACCTGTACCTGCAGAAACAGGTAATCGACATCCGCGTCCGGATGCTCCGAGGGACTCACAACAGCCACTTTGCTGGTCAGCGGGTGCGCTCCTCCCATCCCGTCAATCTGACGTTCATCGGGTGAACCCAGGGCGCGCATCAGCAGTGCGTTTCGTGCCTGCGGATCACCCGGCAGATCGGAGGCGAGAAAATAAAGACCTTTGGATGTGCCGCCGCGCATGATGGTGCAGGGAATGGCCCGTTGCATGAGCTCAGTCTCCGTCCCGCTCGTCGCCCGCATTCACGTACACCAAACCCTTTTCAGCGAGGCGTTCGCGCATGCCATAAATGTCCAGGCCGAGTTCGCCAGCTTCGAAACGCTTGCGTTTTGATTCCTCGTTAGCTTCGCGGGCGCTGGCCCTGGCGAGAACATCGGATACCTGCTGGCGTGGCACAACGACGACGCCATCGTCGTCCGCCACGATCAGATCGCCGGGCGACACAGAAGCGCCGGCGCAGACGACGGGCACGTTCACATTGGCCAGAGTCTCTTTTACCGTTCCTTGGGCATAGATGGCCTTCGACCAGACAGGAAATTCCATTTCGGTGAGCGTAGCCACATCGCGAACACCTGCGTTGATGATCAGCCCCTTCACACCCCGCGCCTTGAGCGAAGTCGCCAGAAGATCGCCGAAGTAGCCGTCCTCGCAGGGGCTCGTGGGTGTCACCACCAGAACGTCTCCAGGCTGACACTGCTCAACGGCCACATGAATCATCCAGTTATCACCCGGCGCCACTTCGCACGTTACCGCCGGCCCCACAATGTGCGCGGGACGATAGATGGGCCGCATGGACGATTGCATCAGGCCCTTGCGCCCCTGGGCTTCGTGTACGGTGGCCACACCGAAAGACTGCATGGATTCCACCAGGTCCGGACTGACCCGCTCGGTGTTGGTGACGACAATAGCCATAAGCTGTTCACCTTGTGAGTGTTGTTGAATCGGGTGCGAGTATTCCACGATAACTGTGGCACCGCTGCCTCGATTGCTGCTCGAAGCCATAAGGTTTTGCTATATTCCCATGAACAACGTAGGAGCTTAGATGGACCCGATACCGAATCTGCGCCACTTGCACGCACTGCTGGCCGTTTCGCGACACGGAAGTATCAGCGCCGCATCCGCGCAGGTGCACCTGTCCCAGCCCGCTATTACTCAGGCTCTTAACCGGGTCGAGGCGGCGCTGGGCACTCCCCTGTTCCAGCGCTCGGTCGGGGGCATGACGCCCACCGGCGCAGGCCGGGTATTTCTGGCGCGAGTCGATCGTGCGCTCAGGTTTTTGCATATCTTCAACAACGCGCGGCGCCCGCCCTTCACAACCACCCAGTTGCGCGCGCTGACCGCAGTGGTGGAGTACGGCAATATCAGCATCGCGGCCGCAAAGCTGGGGCTCGCCCAGCCCAGTGTTCACCGGGCCGCGCGTGAAGCGGAAGAAGTGGCCGGAGATACCCTTTTCATCCGCAGCGGATCGGGGGTGAATCCAACCCCGACCGCAAAACGCCTGGCCAGGCTCGCCAGCCAGACTTTCGCCGAGCTGCGTCAGGCCCAGGAAGAAGTGGCGGAACACCTGGGCACCGTCAATGGAAGCTTGCGCATAGGGAGCTTGCCGCTCGCGCGAACGGACCTGGTGCCCAGTTCCGTCAATCGCCTTTTGCAACGCTACCCGGACGCCCGAATCAGTATCGTGGACGGTCCCTATGAGGAACTGCTGGACATGCTCCTGCACGGGCGGGTGGACCTCATCGTGGGCGCCCTTCGTCAGCCACCCCCAACCCGGGAAGTTCGCGAGACCTTATTGTTCGACGACCCCCTTGCAGTGGTGGCGCGTCCCGATCATCCGCTGCTGGCCCGCAAACGACTGAATCTCGAGACCATCGCCAAGCACGAGTGGGTAGCTCCGCGGCAGGGCACACCGGCTCGCCAGCGTTTCCAGAGTTTGTTTGCCGATCGCGGACTGCGCCCACCCGAGCGCCTCATCGAGTGCAGTTCCTCCATGGCCACTCGGGCTTTATTGCTGGAGAGTGACCGGATCGCGCTGTTATCCTCGCGGCAAGTCCTCCCGGAGATCAGGCACGGAATGCTGTGCACTCTGCCTGTCCCGCTCGACGTATCCCGCCCCATCGGCGTGACCGTCCGGAGGGCCTGGCATCCCACTGCCATGCAGGCGGAGTATCTTTCCAGCCTCCAGCGCCTGTCGGGCAAGCCGACGCGGGATTAAGGGCCCAGGAGATGCCAGCCGCGCGCCAACCTCTAGGCAAGGCGCGAAAAACTCGTTAGTATGTTTGACATACTAAATCGAGGCTAACCCCGGATCAAGCGATAATCCATTAAGCCGGGAATGCCGATTACAAAAATGACCACGACCGGCTTAGCGTCTCTATAACAACTTCTAACAACTGACCGTCCCTATAACAGCAACGGGGCACTCCACTTGGCCGCCGCCTGCCACGGCAGCGAGCCAGTCGAGCGGGGCGCCACCTGAACCGAGAGGGCCCTGACCATGGAACACCACAACCCCTGGCCGGAAAACTGCTGGTACGTCGCCGCCATGTCCCGGGATCTTGCGCACGAGCCTCTCGGGCGGATCATCTGCAATCACCACATGGTCTTCTACCGCAATGGTGACGAGCGGGCGGTGGCCCTCGAGGATTTCTGCCCCCACCGTGGTTTGCCGCTCTCAAAGGGGACCTTGCATAATGGCGCACTCAAGTGCGGTTACCACGGAATGGTCTTGAATGACGACGGGAGCTGTCGCAGCATGGTGGGCCAGAACGTGAGCCGCTTGCGCGGCGTGAACAGTTACCCGGTGGTGGAACGCTATGGGTTTATCTGGGTCTGGCCGGGTGATGCGGAGCAAGCCGACCCGGCGCTGCTTCCCCCCCTGGACTGGGCCGAAAGTGACAAGTGGGCTTACGGCGGCGACTACTATCACATGGCTTGCGATTACCGCCTGCTGATCGACAACCTCATGGACCTCACCCACGAAACCTACGTCCATACCACCAGCATCGGTCAGCCCGAAATCGAAGAGCATGCACCCGAGGTTTCGCGCAACGATGGTGAGATCCGGGTCAGCCGCATCATGCAGGATATTGTCCCGCCTCCATTCTGGGGCGACGCTCTCGCCGCCAACAATCTGCCCAGAGACAGCTTCTGCGACCGCTGGCAAGTCTGCCGTTTCGTGCCCCCATCCCAGGTTCTGATCGATGTGGGCGTGGCGCTCGCGGGGCACGGCGGCCAGGACGCGGCTCCCGATAAAAGAGCCCGTGGGATCGTGGTGGACATGATTACTCCGGAAACGGAAACCACCTGTCATTACTTCTGGGGCATGGCCCGGAACTTCAGCGTGGATGACCCGCTTCTGACGGAAACCATGCGCGTGTCCCAGGGGAAAATATTTGCCGAGGACATGGAAGTGCTGCAGGAGCAGCAGAACAGCCTGTCTCGCAACCCGGAGCGGCGCCTGGCAGCTTTGAACATCGACGCGGGCGGAATCTATGCACGTCGCGTCATAGAGCGCATGATTGCGCAAGAGAACGGCAACGGGTAAACGCCATAAAAAAAACAGGTTCTATCGCGCAGGCTGTTGAGAACGTATCATCCAGCAACCTGCCCGGCCCGCAACGGAGACTTCCCATGAACGACCCCCGAGACATACTGGCTAAAAGCCCCATGACCACCCTGCAGGTGGTGGTGGTTGCCATCACCATCGGCCTCAACGCGCTGGACGGATTTGATGTGTTGTCCATCAGCTTTGCGGCGCCCGGCATTGCGGCCGAATGGGGAATCGACCGGGGTGCACTCGGCATCGTCCTGTCCATGGAATTGGTGGGCATGTGCGTGGGTTCACTGGTACTCGGAGGCACTGCGGACAAATACGGCCGGCGCAGCACCATTCTCGGATGTCTGGTGATCATGACCATCGGTATGTTCATGGTGACCACTGTGCAGGGCATTGTCGGTCTTTCCCTATGGCGAGTCATTACGGGGCTGGGCATCGGCGGTATGCTCGCGGCGATCAACCCCATGGCCGCGGAATTTTCCAACGATCGCCGTCGCCACATGAACGTTTCCCTCATGGTCATCGGCTACCCCATCGGCGGTATCGTTGGCGGTTCCGTGGTGGCTCCACTGCTCATGGAGAACGACTGGCGCTCGGTGTTCTACTTCGGCAGCGCCGTCACCGCCCTGTTTATCCCGCTGGTGTACTTTCTCGTCCCGGAATCCGTGCACTGGCTCGCCCGCAAACAGCCCGAAGGCGCCCTGGAGCGTATCAACGCGACCTTCAAACGGCTCGGCCATCGCACCATCGCGGCTTTGCCCGCAATCACTGAAGAGACTCGCAAGCGCTCGATCGGTGATATCTTCGGTGCCGGGCTCCTGGCCACTACCCTGATAGTGACCTTCGCCTACCTGTTCCACATCACCACCTTCTATTTCATCCTCAAGTGGGTGCCAAAAATCGTTGCGGACATGGGGTTTGCCGCTTCCTCCGCGGCAGGCGTACTGACCTGGGCAAACGTGGGGGGTGCCGCCGGTGGTGCACTGTTCGGCCTGCTGACCTTGCGCGTGGGGCTCAAGCCCCTGACCATCGGCATTCTGCTGATTTCCGTAGCCACCGTCTCCCTGTTCGGGCGCACCCCGGCAGACCTGGCCATTCTTTCACTGCTGGCGGCGGTGGCCGGGTTCTGCACCAACGCCGGTGTGGTGGGGCTTTATGCCATCTTTGTACAGGCCTTCCCGACCCATGTGCGGGCTTTCGGCACCGGCTTTGCCATAGGCATTGGCCGGGGTGGCGCCGTGGTGTCACCGATCATTGCGGGCTTTCTTTTTGACGCCGGCAATACCTTGGGTACCGTCGCCATCGTAATGGCCCTGGGCTCCCTGTTTGCCGCTGGAGCACTACTCTTCCTGAAACTGAAACCGGAAGCCGAGCGCTCCGCCGAGCCCGAGAAGAAACCACAGATTGCCTGAGCGCTGAGGCCAGGCACCCAGGTGCCTGCTTTGTCATGGAAGGCAGGCAGGTCGTTTTGACGGGCCGATTCAAGCCGTCGCCTGAACCGCTTGAAGAAGGATCGATAGATCGTCGCTGGTTCGTGCCTGGTAGAGCCGATCGATCAGCTCCGCACGGTTGTCCTGGATTGCGCGGGCGTTCAGCGAACCTTTGTCGGTGATCTCGTGGCGATCGAGGGATGGCGCCTCCTCCTGCAACATGAGTCGCTCCACCCGGGCCGCGCTGCCGGTCGCCTGGGCGGCGAATTCCCGCAACTTCTGCGCAAAGGCCTCACGGACAGTCTCTTCCCGGAGAACTTCGGCATCCGCGGTGCCCGGACTCAAATCACCCAGCCGCCGACAGACTTCCAGGTCGGGGAAGACCAGCGCCCCCACGCTGGAGCGATCACAACCCACGATCACCACATCCCTGACCAGGGTGCCAAAGTGGTCGAGAAAACGCGCGCGCAGGGGTCCGGCACTGACCCAGGTGCCCGTATCCAGCTTGAAGTCCTCGCTGATACGACCGTCAAACCGGAGCCCACGGGATACATCGTTGTCGTCAACAAATTTCACCGCATCGCCCGTGCAGAAGTACCCTTCCTCGTCAAAAGCCTTTCCGGTCAGCTCGGGGTTGCGCCAGTAACCGGGCGTCACATTGTCGCCACGGAAGCGGATTTCCAGCTTTCCGCCCGAGGGAACGAGCTTGGCGTCCACACCGGGAATCGGCAAACCGAGCCAGCCGGCGAAGCCGCCGTCCCCGGTGGTAAACAGTGCGGAGGGGGATGTTTCGGTGCAGCCCAGCCCCGTTACCATCATGATACGTTCACCGCAGGTTTGCAGCGCAAGCTCCTCGAGGGCATCCCACACCGGCTGGGACAGTCCCGCCCCCGCATAGAACAGCATCGACACGCGACTGAAAAACCGCTCGCGGAGCTCCGGGTCGGAGCGCAAGTGTTTCACCAGTTCTTCGAATCCCTTGGGCACGTTGTAATAGGCGGTTGGCGCGACGTCCCGGAGATTGCGAACGGACTCCAGAAAGCCGTCCGGCGTGGGCTTGCCGTCATCGATGTAGAGGCTGCCGCCGTTGTAAAGCGCGATGCCAAAGTTGTGATTGCCACCAAAGGTATGATTCCAGGGCAACCAGTCCACAAGGACCGGAGGCGTGCTGCCCAGAAAAGGCAAGGCCTGACGAATCATTTGCTGATTGGCCGCAAGCATGCGGTGGGTATTGATCACCGCCTTGGGCATGCCCGTGGATCCGGAGGAAAACAGAAACTTCGCCACACCCTCAGGGTCCAGCTCCCGGTGACGTTCATCGACCCGGGGGTTGAGAGGAGTACCTTCAAAATCGGAGTACAACAGGCTTTCACGGTCGGGCCGGGGATTCCCGCCCACCAGCACATGGGCGTCCGGAGGGACTGCATTGTCCACCGCCTTGCCGTAGCGCTGCCCGTCCGCGACGAACACCAAGCCCGGAGAAATCAGATCGAGCACGTATTTGAGCTTTGCGTGGTCTGTGGATACGAGCGAGTACTGGACGGATACCGGCGCATAGGGAATACCGACGTACATGGCCGCCAGCCCCAGCAAGGCGTGCTGAAGGTCGTTGCCCGACAGAATGGCGATTGGCCGCTCCGCCGACAGGGGCATGTCCACCAGTGCGCTGGCCAGCCGGCGCAGCTTCTCCCATGCTTCACCGTAACTCAGCTTTTCCCACCGGTCGCGGTTGGCGGGGTCCCGCTGGGCGAGGAACAGGGCATCAGGCGTTGCGGTCGCCCAGTGGGCCAGCCGGTCGAGCAGCGTTCGGGGATAACTGCTCAGTGGTGACTGGCATTGAAGCAGCAGGCTGCCGTCGGACCGGCGCTGCAGGGCGCTCTCCAGGTTACCCAGTTGCACAGCTCGTACTTTCGTCATGACACTCTCTTCCAACTTGGCTCCGGCAGGGGCCCCGATCCATTGCATTGGCGGCCCTGCCCTCGCCTTAAGAGGTTAAAAGTTATAGGTGGCACTCAGGTAATAGTTGCGCGGCCGGGTGTAGATGGCCTCCGCATAGCCACTGGAGCTCGTAAGCGCCGCGTTGCCCGCAATCGGATACTGATTGTCGGTCGCGTTCTCAACACCCAGCACCACGTTCCAGATCTCCGCGTCGTCGCCCAGCCGGAACGACAGGTTGACCATGGACTCCGCGTCCGTCGCCACCTCTTCGGTGTTTCCCGTGTCGAAGTAGTAGGCGTCCTGCCAGGACCAGTTCAGATGCGGCGTCAACACCAGGTTGCCCGCCAGACTGAAACGCTTGGAGACGCTGAGACTCGCCTGGAGATCCGGCGTGAAGGGCAGGTCGTTGTCCGGCCCCAGGGTGGCAGAAGCCGGGGACCCGTCGATGGAGAAGTCGATGGTGGCAATTTCCTTGATCTCGTCGTCCAGGTAACCAAGGCTGCCCTCAACAATCAGCTCATTGGGTGCGATGTAGGTGAGCTCAAGCTCCGCGCCCGAGATCGACGACTCGCCCGCATTGAACAGCAGGGGCACGATACCCGCGCGATAGGTGAGCTGCATGTTCTCGTAGTCGGTGGTGAACAGGGCACCGTTCAACCGCAGGTTGTCGGTCAGGTCCGACTTGAACCCCACTTCGATGGAATCGGCCTCTTCCGAATCAAAGGAAGTGGGCAGGTTGTCATCGGTCGCGCCGTTGTAGCGCTGGTTGAACCCCCCACTCTTGAAGCCCTGGGACCAACTCAGATAGACCATGGCGGTCTCGCTCAAATCGAAATTGAGACTGAGCGAGCCTGTGGTTTTGGAGAAGTCTTCTTCGTAGGGTCCCGGATGAATCAGCAAACCGTCGGCCACGGAATCGGGCGGCGTTCCCAGCGTGGGAAGCGGAGTTACCGGCTGCGGAACCACAGGCGCTGTCCAGGATGTCAGGCCCATCTCCTTGGTTTCATCGGTGTACCGCACCCCCGTGGAGAGGCTCAGACGGTCAGTGAGATCGAAGGTCCATTGAGTAAATGCGGCCCAGTTTTCGTTGTTCAGGACCGCGCGCTGATAGTCCACCGGGAACAGGCCGGCCGGAGGCCCCGGAGGGCCGAAGGGCACCCGCAGCAAATCGTCGACTTCTTCGTCGAAGTAGAACAGGCCCATTACCGCATCGAAGGTGGCCCCGCTCAGCAGGAACTGAAACTCCTGGCTGAACTGCTCCTGCGCACTTTCATAAATCGTGCTCAGAATCACGAATGGCGTGTTGTCCGCGTCCCGCGCGCCAAGCCAGTCCAGCTCCCGCTGGGCGGTGATGGACTTGAAGGTCAACGCGTCACTGAGCTCCCACTCCAGCGTGGCGGACAGGCCCCAATTCTCCAGGGTACTTTCAGCCTGGGTGGTGCCGCCGTTTTTGTACTTGCCCAGATTCCAGGTTGCGTCGTTCGCGCAGCGGCTGTCCACGATTCCGGTCGGCACCGCAGGGGGCGGGAAGGTTGCTCCCGGACAGCCGGCGTTGACACTCTGGTAGGCAGGAAAAGCAGCATTCTCATTGATGGCTGCGAACACGAAGGGAGATCCGTTTTCGTCCTCTTCGGAATAATCCCCGCGCACGATCAGGCTGAGCGTTTCGCTCAGATCCATGTGCACGGACCCATTAAATGTATAGGAGTCCTCATTGCCCAGATCCAGGCCGTCGTGAATGCGCTCCACATAGCCGTCGCGCTTTCGCGCTCCGAGGGACATCCGGGCAGCAACCGACTCGTTCACCGGCAGGTCCAACGCACCAAAAAACTCACGAAGGTTGTCGTCACCCATGCCGACGCGCACGCTCCCTCCGAACTCGTTGCCCGGCGCGCGGGTGCTCAGCAACACCGCGCCGCCGATAGTGTTGCGGCCGAACAGGGTGCCCTGGGGGCCGCGCAGCACCTGCACGTTGGCTATGTCCCGGAAGTCCATGACACCGCCTACGCTGCGCCCCATGTAAACATCGTCGATATACAATCCCACTCCCGGGTCCACCCCGCCGGAGGAATCGGACTGGCCAATGCCGCGAATGAAGACCTGGGCTGCGCTGCTGCTGCCGGACAGCGGGCTGTAGGAAGTAAACTGCAGATTGGGGGTAATTGCGTCCAGATCGTCTGTACTGTTGATTTGCCGCCGTGCCAGTGCTTCTCCGGTAAATGCCGAGACGGCCACCGGTGTTTCCTGCAGGTTCTCCTCGACCTTGCGTGCGGTCACCACAATTTCTTCCAGAACGCTGGTTTGCGCCTGGGCCTGACCGGCGATGGCGATGGCTGTCGCCAGCGACAAGCGACGGACCTGTCGGATGCGGTTATTATTCCTTGTGCTCTCAAACATTATTTGTGCTCCTCGATTTTTATTTGTATGTCCTACATACTTTATCTTCCGTACTTACCTTCCTGCTGTTACTGCTTGAGTTACGTTGCTTCCCTGGGATGAGCTGCGCGAATCAACCGCGCAGCTTCTTGATACATTGCATCAGCGCCTTTATTTCAGTGGCGCTGAGACGCTTTTTGAATTCCTTATCGAGAGCGGTCACACGCTTGTTAACGCGGGTAAACTCCTTTTTACCTTTGGGCGTCAGTTGCAGCGCGTGCATGCGCTTGTCGTAAGGGGATTTGCGGCGCTCCAGAAGTCCGGCCAGCTCCAGTTTGTGAACGATGGCCATGGTCGAAGCGCGATCCATGTTCAGTGCCTCCCCGACCGCCACCTGCGACAGGTTCTCATTGGTGGCGACCAGACTGAAAACGCTGAACTGTACGGGCGTCATTCCCACGCTCTGGAAGAAGTCCTTGGACATCACCCGGTCGGCAATCCGCACCTGATACCCGAGCTTGCTTTCCAGAACCGACATATCCACGTGGGACGCCGAAGGTTTTTCCCCTTCCTTTTTTCGCTTTGCTGCTACAGCCATTTCAATAATGTCCGGTTAGCCAGACCGCGCATGCCGCTGGCGAGTTGAGGAGCCTCCGACCCGTCCACGGCCAGGTTGCTCCCGGTTACGCTCTTACTCGTGCCGGCTGGCTTCCCAGTCCGCAATCGACCGACCTTCCTTGACCAGACGCTCCAGAAGTGGAGCGGGGCGCCAATGCATGCTGCCGAATTTCTCCTGATATTTCAAGATTCCCTCGTAGACTGTCTTCAGGCCAAGCGAATCCGCGTAGTAGAGGGGGCCGCCGCGGTAGCGGGGGAACCCATAGCCGGCCGCCCAGACCACGTCCACATCGCTGGCCCGAATCGCAACCCCCTCATCCAGAATCTGGATCGCTTCATTGATCAGCGGGTAAACGCAGCGCTCCACAATTTCCTGTTCCGTGTGATCATCGCGCTGGGCAACCCCCAACTCCGAGGCCCGCTCACGCAGAATCCGTAGCGCGTCGTCGTCATCATAGCGGTTGCGATCGCCCGCCTCGTACCGATAGTATCCCTTGCCGTTTTTCTGACCGAGGCGTCCAGCATCGAAAAGGGCCTGGGATGACTGATAATAGGTGGGGTCCGGCGGAAACTGATCGGCATTGGCCTTGTGCACATTCACGCCTACGTCGATTCCGGCCATGTCGTACACCGCCAGGATGCCCATGGCCATCCCGAAACCCTGCAATGCATCGTCCACCTTGCGCGGTGTCGCACCTTCCAGCGCCATCAATTCCGCTTCGCGCCCATACCCTTCCATCATGCGGTTGCCGATAAACCCGTAACACACCTTTGCAAGTACCGGTGTTTTTCGCAGCAGCTTCGCCAGATCCAGGGCGGTTCGAATCGTCTCCTTCGATGTGGAGTCGGTGCGAACCACCTCAAGCAAGGGCATTACGTTGGCGGGGCTGAAAAAATGCAGGCCGATAACGTCGGCCGGACGTCCGGTGACAGCGGCAATGGCGTCGATGTCCAGCGTGGACGTATTGGTTGCCAGGATCGCGCCGGACTTCGTCTTTTCGTCAAGTGTTCTGAATATGGATTGCTTCAGATCCATATCCTCAAATACCGCTTCCACCACCACATCCGCGTCCGCAACCGCGTTCATGGACAGGCTGCCGTGAATAAAGGCCATGGTATCCGCCTTCTTCCCGGCGCTCATGCGACCGCGCTTCACCCTCGACTCGTAGTTCCTGTCAATGTTGGCCAGGCCGCGCTCGAGACTCGCCTCGTTCACGTCGATCAGGGTCACGGGGATTCCCGCATTTGCGAAACACATGGCGATGCCGCCGCCCATGGTACCAGCGCCGATGATGGCCGCCTTCCGAATGCTACGGGACTCCACCTTCGGCCCGATGCCAGGTACCTTCCCGGTCGCCCGCTCCGCAAAGAACAGGTGCACAGAACCCTTGCATTCGGGAGTCAGCTTGGCTTTGTTCACGAGTTCCGTTTCGTAGCTCAAACCCTCGTCAAATTTTCGGCTGGCGGACGCCGCCACCGCTTCGATCGCCGTCAGCGCGGCGGTTCGATTCGGATACTTCTCTCTCGCCTTGTCCCGATACCGATCCAGAACTTCTTCCTCAACGCTACTCACTTCCAGGTTTGCAGTTGGCCGGGGTGGTACGTTGTTCGCGATCAGTTGTTCGGTATAACGCTGCGCTTCGGCTCTCAGGTCGCCCTCGACGATCTCATCGATAAACCCCATTTCACGGGCTCGCTCCACCGCAACCGGCGCAGCATCGATCACCATTTCCAGAGTCTTCTCGATTCCGACCAGGCGCGGCATACGCTGGGTGCCGCCAGCGCCGGGGATAATACCAAGCGTCACTTCTGGAAACGCAAAGCGGGTGCCCGGCGCCGCCAGCCGATAATGACAGGCCAGCGCAATCTCCAGACCACCGCCCATGACTGTTCCATGGGCGGCAGCCACTACCGGGACGGGAAGGTTCTCCAGGCGCGAAAACACTTCCCGATACTCGGCTTCCTTCGGAGGACCATTGAACTCGCCGATGTCGGCGCCGGAGAAAAACGTTTTTCCTTCACAAAACAACAGGACCGCCTTTGCATCCACTTCCTGCAACCGGTCCAGTGCAGCGTTGATGCCCGCGCGAACTTCCGCAGTGATGGTATTCACCGGCGGATTGTTTACAACAATCGCCGCCACATCACCATTGACCTCGAGTCGTACTACCTCGCTCATTCAAGCCCCCAAAAAAATAACTTAAATCAGGCACGCTGGTGCCGCTTCCAACTGCGGTACTGTTGGGATCCCCTCCACAACGATTCGCTCCGCGTGGGCAGTACCCACAAACTTGCGGGTACACCCTCTGAACTGCATTGCCTATAGAGTCGCTTCAGTGCCGAAGATGGCCGTCACCTCGCTGGAAAGATAACCGCCGTTGCCGTTACACAGCGCAAGCTGGGCCCCCTCCACCTGGCGCTGCCCCGCACTGCCCCGAAGCTGCTCGACACACTCGACGATCAACATAAGCCCGTACATTCCCGGGTGGACGCAACTCAAACCGCCGCCGTTGGTATTCACCGGCAGTGAACCGCCCGGAGCGATGTTGCCATTGGACACAAAGGCCCCGCCCTCACCTTTGGCGCAAAAACCCAGGTCTTCAAGAAACAGGATGGTGTTGATGGTGAAGGCGTCGTAGAGTTCGACCACATCGATGTCGCTGGGCCTCACACCCGCCATGGCGTAAGCCCGCTTGCCGGCTTCCGCCGCAGCGGTCACCGTCAGGTCCGGCATCTGGGAAATATTGGAATGGGTTGTGTGCGCCGCCACGCCCAGGAGGTAAACCGGATACTGCCGCAAGTCCTTCGCCCGCTCCGCACTCACCAACACCACCGCCGCACCGGCATCCGCGATGAGGCAGCAGTCCAGCGCGGACAGGGGATCGCAAACCATCTTGGAACGCAGAACATCTTCCACGGTGAGTGGCTCACGGCGCATTGCGCGGGGATTGAGCCGCGCCCACTCGCGGGCCGCTACTGCAACCTCGGCCATGTGCTCCCGGCGCGTGCCGTATTCATGCATGTGCCTGGCGGCCGCAAGCGCGTACGCATTCATGGGCGCTTTCGGTTTGTATTCATCCGCGTAGGCGTAGCTCTCCCGAGGCGCATCGATTACGCCGGTCTGCTTCAGCTTGCTGCGGGTGTTACTACCCATGGCGATGAGGGCAACATTGCACAAGCCCGCCTTGATGGCCGCCGCGGCATGCTGCAACTGATTGACATAAACGGACCCGCCAATATTGGAGTCATCCATTACTGTTGGGTGTATGCCCATGTACTCGGCAAGATGGAGGCAGGGAAAGGTGTCGGGAAAGTTGGAGGTAAAAAGCCCGTCCACTTCGTTCTTGTTGATGCCGGCATCGGCCAGCGCATGGAACGCGGCCTCAACCATGTTTTCCCGGGCGCTGCGTCCCGGCAAATCGCCGAATTTCGTCAGACCAACGCCAACCGCGGCAATGGATCCTCGCAAGGTGTCGGACATCAGCTTTGCCCCTCCGCCGGTCTGAACAGCACGACGGTTCTACCCTCGATCTCCCCGATAAAACCCTGAACCCGCATTCCGATCCGGACTTGCCCGGGGTCCACGTCCACCACTCGGGACATCATGCGCGGCCCTTCCGCCAGGTCGATGAGTGAGATGTTGTAATCCCCGTCGGGGCCACCGCGCGGGGTCGAGGTGGAATAGACGACTCCCTCCCCGGACGGTGTGACCCAGTCCAGCTCCGGGCCACCACAGTGGGGGCAGATAAGTCGGGGATAGAACACGTGCCGCCCGCAGGATTTGCACTGTTGGATTCTGAATTGCCCCTGGGCGAGATAGCCGGCATATTGTTTGTCCGGCCCTTCATCCGCAAAGGTCTGAAGGTCTGATTGGGTCATAGTGAGTCCGTTGACGACACAGCCGATCGGGAAGCAAAGGGTTTCTTCCAATTTCGGCAATATGTTTGTATGTCTGACGTACTAATAATATGCCGGCGTGACAAACAAAGTCAACCGAACTTTGCTGTGATATCAAGGCACGGTGTTAGGCAGGAATCTGGTACGCCTAGTGTGGTACGTGCCAGGCAGGAATCTGGTACGCCCTGCTGTGACACGCCGTGAACCCATCCCTGGGGGCTCTTCACCAGCATCCCTGCTGGTGAAGGTCACAGCAGGGCGTACCAGATTCCTGCCCCCAATATCGCAGACCGTTCGAATTTGAGAGGGAAGATTGTGCAAGAGGAGAGCGATAGGATTCTCACGGGATACAGGACGACGATCTTGAGTTGGATCATCGCCTTGACGACCCGGGAGTCAGGGCGAGAAGGGCAAGTGCCCTTCACCGGTGAAGTGGGTGTACCTCCGCAACTGATTTCGAAGCAAACCTCGAGGAAACAAAATATGTACTTCGCTGGCACAGTCCTTTCCAGAGCCCCACTGTTTCACGCCCAAGGCCACTCCGATGGTCACAGGCGGGAATTCGCTACTCCCTGTAGTGACCTTCACCAGCAGGGATGCTGGTGAAGAGCCCCCAGGGATGGGTTTACGGCGTGTCACTGCAGGGAGTAGCGAATTCCTGCCATGGCACAATCCAGCCGAACTCAACCGCGATCCAGGACACGCAAGATCCCCTTTCAACACACGTATCACTGGACCACCCACAACTCACACCCAGTCCAGTCGTACTCCGACGCTCGCAGGCGGGAATCCGCTGCTCCCTGTAGTGACCTTCACCAGCAGGGATGCTGGTGAAGAGCCCCCAGGGATGGGTTCACGGCGTGTCACTG